>CALMIS010000265.1 GCA_937864185.1 uncultured Chloroflexota bacterium | reverse complement strand
CATGTTTTGAGCGACAGGCCTTGAAAGCTTAACGTTTCACCGCATGTTTTGAGCGGCAAGGGCTGAAACCGGGCCTTTAGCCGGTGGTAGGGAGAGACACACCGCCCGAGGGCCTAGCGCTGAGCCTGGTCGCTCAGCCCACCCAAATGGCATAGTAGTAGACGACGATGCTGACAAACAAGACACTGTCGCTGCGATCGAGAAAGCCGCCGTGGCCCGGAAAAAGGTTAGAGCTGTCCTTGACCCCGACGTGCCGCTTCATCATCGACTCGGCCAGATCGCCAAAGAGTCCGACGATGGGAACGACGGCACCGATGATCAAGGCCGAGGCCCAGCCTAGCTGGGGAAAGAAGAGCGAGACGCCGACCGCGCCCAGGATACCGCCGGCAATCCCCCCGCCCAGACCTTCCCAGGTCTTCTTGGGGCTGTGGCGCGGCCAGAGTCTGCGCCGGCCAAAGGTGCGACCGACAAAGTAAGCCATGGTATCGGCCGCCCAAATCGACACCAGGGCCAGCAGCAGCCAGGCCAGTCCCTGGTTTAGCTCTCGGAGCGCCACCAGATGCGCCATCCCCCAGCCGATGTACAAGCCCCCGGCAACGGTCAACGCCCAGTCGACCGTCGGGGCCCGGCTGTCCGTCTGAAAAAGCTGCCAGATCAACGAGCTCAACAGGGTGATGGACAAAATCGGGCCGAGGAGGCGCAAAGCGGGGATGTAGGCATCTAGCATCAAGGCGGCAATGAGGAGTAACAGCAGCGGCCGGCTGGGCCGGTATCCACCGGCCTGCATCATCTGGCCAAATTCCCAACCGTTCAGCAAGCCGATGACCAACACTCCGCCCAAAAACCAGTAGCCACCCGCAAAAATCGCGGCAGCGACCACGGGCAAAGCAATCAAAGCGGCAACAATTCGCGTTTGGAGCATGGGTCAAGAAAAAAACCCCTGAACTCAGCGAGACAGCAGGGGGTGGCTGGCTGCAAGTTAAGGATATCGTTTGATTTTGCTGGTAGTGTAAATCAAGATAGGTTGATAGCAAAATAGAACGTTTAATGAAGCAAAGACGCGTTGTCTCAAGTGAAGGGGATATGGTAAAATTGAAACGGAGCAAGTGAGGTTTTGAGCCCATGACCCTTAGCGGAAAACGAATCTTGATTACCGGGGCCACCGGTTATATTGGCGGTCAGTTGGCTCGCCGGCTGGCCGGGCCTGAGGTCAGCCTGAGAGCCTTGGTGCGCAATCCGGACAAAGCTCAGGCTTTGGCCGCGCTCGGGATCGAAATCTACCAGGGCGATGTGACCCAGCCGCGGACGGTAGAGGCCGCCATGGCCGGCTGCCAGATTGTGTTCCACGCGGCGGCCTGGGTGAGTGAGCGCGGGCCCCGGCGCGAGGTCTGGGCGGTTAATGTGGGGGGCACGCGGCATATGATTGACGCTGCCCTGGCCCACGGAGTCGATCGGTTTATACAGGTCAGCTCGTGCGCGGTCTACGGCTCGCTCCAACGGCACAACATCGACGAGCAGACACCGGTTCGCTGGCGTGGCAGCCTGTACGGTCGCTCCAAAGCGGCCGCCGAGCGAGTGGTCATGCGGGCCTACCGGCGTTACGGCCTGCCGGTTGTGATCGCCAGAGCCTCTCAAGTGTATGGGCCGGGCTCGTACCAGTTCACCGTTCGCCCGGTTGAACTGATTAAATCAGGCAAAATGGTGCTCGTCGACGGCGGTCGCCATCTGTGCAAGCCGGTTTACATCGACAATCTGATTGACGGTCTATTGCTGTGCGCGACGGTGGATGAAGCCATAGGGGAAGCGATCAACCTGACCGATGGTACGGCCATTCCCTGGCGCTACTTCTTTGGGGCCTACGGCCGGATGCTGAATATCGCCTCTTTTCCGTCGGTGCCCTACCCGATCGCCTGGCTGGCCGGCGGTCTGCATGAGATCAAAGGAGTGGTGCGCCGCCAACCCAGCAGTCTCAATCGCCGGGTGGTCAAAGCCCTGCGCAGCAGCAACAGCTTCAGTAATCGCAAAGCAGCCGAGATCTTGGGCTGGTTACCAAAAGTTGACTTTAGGGAAGGGATGCGACGGACCGAGGCGTGGTTGCAGGACGAGGGATACTTCCAGCCTTAATTGACGAAGGGGAGAGAATTAATGATGGACGCTATGATTACGGCCGGGGGGACACTCGCGCCGGATGATCCGTTGTATGCGTTAACTCACTTACAGAAGAAGGCGCTCATTCCGCTGGCCGGCCAGCCGATGATCTGCTGGATCATCGATGCCCTGCGAGGGGCCGGCGTGATTGATCATATCGTCATCGTCGGTCTCAAACCGGAGGAGTTACCCGGCGCTCACGACCGGCTTCACTTTACGGATGCAGTGGGAGATATTGTCGATAATATCTTTGCCGGATTGGCTCGGCTGCGTCAAGTCAATCCGCTCGTCAAAAAGTTCCTGCTGGTCTCCTCGGACATTCCGCTGATTACGCCGGAGACGGTCCAGGGCTTTATCCAAGAGTGTGGTACGCAGGAAGCCGATATTTATTACGCCATGGTCGAAGAGAAGACGATGGAGAGCGCTTTTCCCAACTCTAAACGGACCTTTATCCCCTTTAAAGGCGGGCGTTACTCCGGAGGCGACATTTTTCTGTTGGATGTGAACGCCGCTAAAGCCAACATCGCTTTAGCTAAAGCCGGGACCGGCGCTCGCAAGAATTACCTGCGCCAAATTCAGTTTATCGGGCTGGGTTTTATCATCCGGTTTCTGCTGCGCCGGATGACCATCCACGAGGCCGCCAAACACGTCTCGGCCAAAGCCAATCTTAATGGGCGGGTGATCGACACCCGGTTTGCTGAAGTGGGCATGGATTTGGACAAAGTGCGCCATTACGAGATCATCAAAGCTCATTTGGAAAAGCGTCAGGCGCAGGTCGTCTAGAGAAGGGAAAAAGGATAGCCGGAAAAATGAACCGATTTCGTCGCTTTGACCATAAACTCAGCCAACGTTTGATGGTGCCGGCTCATTCGCGGCGCTGGCAGTGGGCTCGGCTATTGGCTCACCTCGGTGATGGTCAAAACGTTTTTTTGGGACTGAGCCTGATCTATGGGCTGGCCTGGCTAACCGCCAATGCGGATTTGCTGTGGGCGGATTTTGCCATCGCTATAGTCGTGGTGATTGCCGTGAGCGTAGTGACTCTGATCAAATTTACGTTTCAGCGCGAGCGCCCTCAGCCGCCTGGCGAGTTCGTCGCTTTCAAATATGACTCTTACAGCTTCCCTTCGGGTCACTCGGGGCGAATGGCGGCTTTAGCTACCGGCCTGCTTTTCTTTTACCCTTTCTTTGGGCTTATTGTGAGCCTGATTACCTTAGGGATCGCCGTCTGTCGGGTCGCCGTAGGCGTACATTACGTCAGCGATATTGTGGCCGGTTTGATTGTAGGCACCACGGTGGCAAGCGTGGGGCTTATCCTCTTGCACTACTGCTTCTGAAGTTCATCCTCCATAAAAGCGCGGACAATCTCGTCAAACGAGTTATCGGCTTCAAAGCCCAGGGTTACAGCTCGCTCCGGATTAAACCGGGCCGGCCAACTGCCGACAATGTTCTCAATCGATGGGTCGGGCTGCCACTTGATGAGCGAGACGGCTTCAGCGCCGGCTACGCGGGCTAGACTCTCGATCATCTGCTGTACGGATACGGTTAAACCGGGCAGCGACACAATCCGGTTGTCGCCCCAGGCGTCGGCCGGCAGCTCGGCGGCGTGGATCAGGTTTTGGACCGCCCGCCTGGGCGACATCACCCACAACCGCAGCTCGGGCGAGACAGGACAGAGGGCGGTCTGTCCCTGGAGCGGCTCGCGAATGATCGAACTGGCAAAGGTGGAGGTGGCTCGATTCGGCTGGCCGGGCCGGACGACGATGGTCGGTAACCGGACCACCCGGCCGTTGACAAAACCGCGCCGGGAATAGTCATTGACCAACAGTTCACCCAATGCTTTCTGCACCCCGTAAGAGCTTTGCGGTATCGTTGCGGTGTTGTCTTGGACCACGGCCGGCAGCTCGCCCCCGAAAACAGCCACGGAGCTGGCAAAAACAAACCGGGGAACGTAACCGGCCTGTCGGCAGGCTTCCAGCAGATTTTGAATACCTCCCAAATTGACCCGCATTCCCAGTTCAAAATTCTGCTCGGCTTCACCACTGACCACGGCAGCCAGATGGAAAATAACATCAGCCCGCTCCGAGGCAAAAGTCCGGGCAATGAGCGGATCGCAAATGTCACCCGTAATGGTCCTGACCCGGCGATCGGTCCGGCGCGGGAATTTAACGGCATCAATTAAGGTTAGCTGCTCCAGCATGGCATCAGAGCCTTCGGGATCAACCAGGTAACCTCGTTCTAGCAAAGCTTTGGCCAGTTTTTGACCGAGAAATCCGGAACCGCCGGTAATGGCGATGTGCATGGTTCCTCCTTTTTGGATATCCCCTACAGTCTTACCGATAAAAGGCCGCCGTTTGACCAAGCAGCGCATCCTCGATGCGTAGCCGGTGATGTTCCATCAGATTCAGGGCTTCGATCTCCGCGGGAGTAAAGTAGCCTACTTCCGTTGTTTCATTGCTCAGTCCTAGTTTGCCCCCGGTCGGCGTCACCTCGAAGTTGAACGCGACCAGTTGAAACCGGTTCCCATCGGCGTATTCAATGAGGTGGTCCGGGCTGGTGTAGACACCGATCAGCCGCTCAATCTTGGCCTCCAGACCGGTTTCCTCCCACACTTCGCGCAGGCAAGTTTCGGCCACGCTCTCGCCCGGGTCCATCCGGCCACCGGGCAGGCACCAGAGCCCATTATCGGTCCGGCGCGTCAGCAGGATTTTCTCTCGGGTCTGGTCAAAAATAACCGCCGAACAGCCGACCATCAGTTGGGCTGTCTTTCCAATGCGATCGCCAAAGATGATTTTGGTCAAGGTTTACCTCGTAGAACTTGTCGCTCGGTTGGTTACTTAGCTGGGTCATGATTTCATCGGCCAACCGGCGATGGAATCCGGGCCCAAATCTCTTTGTAATTGGTTTCGATTATTATACCCTATCTTCGGCTTTTACCAACGCATAGAGCCGGGGCGCTTGGCGGGCCAGGGCCTCTCGATCCATCAAGGCAGCCCACCGCGAGCCCGAACCGCCAAACTCAAATGTAACTACCTGTGGCCGGCCACACTCGCCGCGCCGGACCAAGGCCATCACTTCGGCAAAGAAGGACCAATCCTGGTCGGTGAGGGGAACATGGCCGATTTTCTGACCGGCAAGCTGGGCGATATCCGCTTCAGCGAGGCCGCCAGTCCGTAATTTTGAGAGGACCGGGGTATCGGCGGTTTGCAGGCCGGTAATGTGAATCTCGCCGGTGCGGTTGAGGGGCAAGGCCTGGATATAGTCCCACGCTTCAACCTCCAGCGCGTGAGCCGCGATCCGCGCGTGAGAGACATCAAGCAGGAAGCCGCAGCCGGTCTCTTCGACAACTTGACGGATAAGATTGGGCTGCACCACCGGAGCAAGCGTTTCACCGGGCCAGAACGAGACGTTCTCAACAATGACTCGCTCCGCGCCATAGCGCTCCACCAGGGGTTGCAGGTCACGGAGGGCGCACTCGGTCAAGAACTCGATGTGGCCGGGATCGGAGGTGGTGGCCGGAATACGAGGGAAATTCTCCGTCTCTTGATTGAGATGCACATTGACAAAGGACGTCCCGGTCTGGCGCAACAAGGCCTCAATCTGAGACCAATCGGGGGGATGACCGGATTTGTCGGTGGCGTCGCCGTGACCCAAGCCAACCCTGAGCGGAAAATGGACATAGAGGGGAAACTCGGCCTGAACTTCCTCGATCAACTCCGGCCGAGCCGGGCATTTGAACAGGTCAAGACTGATGTCGCCGCTGCGGACCAACTCGGCGGCGGTCGGCGAGTAGTTGATGGCAAAATTCATAGCAGCTCCTTTCCGGCCTCTAGAAATTCTGTCCAGGTTTGTGTATAATACCGCAATTGTCAATTTGTCCGAATCTAAGGAGTTCTAATGTTATCAGAAGCAACCCTTTACGAGTCGCATATGCACACCCCGCTCTGCAAGCACGCCAAGGGCGAACCGGAAGAGTACGCCGCCGTGGCCGAACAGCGAGGACTGACGGGCATCATCGTGACCTGCCACAACCCAACCAATGATGGTTGGGGTACCCGTTACCGGATGGACGTCAGTCAGTTTGAAGATTATGTCGCCCTGGTGGCCCGAGCGCGAGAAGCGTGGACCGGTCGCGTTGATGTACGTTTAGGCATGGAATGCGACTATTATCCCGGCGCGGAAGCCTGGCTTGAAGACCTCCTTGGTCGGGCGGAGTTTCACCACGTTCTGGGCTCCGTCCATCCGGAGTTGGCCGAGTATAAGGATCGTTACTTCAACGGTGACGTCTTTGAGCTTCAACGCACCTATTTTGAGCATCTGGCTCAAGCCGCCGAGTCTGGCTTGTTTGATACTTTGGCTCACCCTGACCTGGTCAAGAACTTTGAGCCGGCCAAATGGCAGCTCGAGCGGCTGTGGCCCGATATTCAACACAGCCTGGACCGGATTGCCAAAACCGGCGTGGCGATGGAGTTGAATACCTCAGGCTTAAATAAACGGGTCCCGGAGATGAATCCGGGGGCGGGTATCCTGGCCGAGATGCGCGAACGTAACATTCCGGTTGTTATTGGCGCGGACGCGCACGAGCCACAGCGCGTCGGGGCCAACTATGAAGAGGCCCTTGATCTGCTGGAAGGAGCCGGCTACCGTCACATTTCAATTTTCTTAGCTCGTAAGCGGCACGAAATGACGATTGATCTGGCCCGGCGGAGTTTGAAGTACCCGGTGGCTTAGTTGAGAACGGCCTAAGGGGCTCGAAAGATGGGGATATGGAAGAGTATAAGAGATGGGGAGATGCCAGTGTAGGGGCGTAAAATTTTACGCCCCTACACCGAGTTAATTTTCATTATTACCCGGTATATTATGCCTGGCCACGGCGTAACTACGGATAATATTCCGGCACAAACGTCTGATCGGTGATCGGTGGACGAACGTAACCGACATTTTTCTGCCGGGGTGGAAGCTCGACCGGCTCGGGCGTGAGATCCTCGTAAGGAATGAGGCCAAGCAGATGCCGCATAATATTAAGCCGGGCCAGGCGCTTCACATCGGCATCGACGACATACCAGGGCGCTTGTTTGATGTCGGTATGTTCCATCATCCGGTCTTTGGCTTTGGAATAGTCAACCCACCGGGCCCGGGCTTCCAAATCCATCGGGCTAAGCTTCCAGCGCCGGGCGGGGTCATGGTTGCGCTGGAGAAAACGGCGCTCCTGCTCCTCATCACTGACCGAGAGCCAATACTTGACCAGGATAATCCCGGAACGGACCAACATCCGCTCAAACTCCGGACAAGAGCGCATAAACTCCTTATATTCCTCGTCCGTGCAAAAGCCCATCACCCACTCCACCAGGGCTCGGTTGTACCAACTGCGGTCGAAAAAAACCATCTCGCCGGCGGCAGGCAGGTAGGCGGTGTAACGCTGAAAATACCACTGCGTTTTTTCTTTTTCCGTCGGGACACCCAAGGCCACCACCCGGGCGCTGCGGGGGTTTAGGCGTTCCATAATCCGCTTAATCGTACCGCCTTTGCCGGCCGTGTCGCGTCCTTCAAAAACAACCACGACCTTTAAGCCCTGGTCGCGAACCCACCACTGCAGCTTCACCATTTCGGTCTGTAATTTATAAAGTTCGGCTTCATAAGCTTTACGCTTCATCTGCTTGGGCTTCATCTCGCTTTTGTCCGGACTGCGCCCATCCGAAGATTCAGCCACTGCCGCGCCGTTTGTCGCCTGTTTCGACGCATTCTTAGGGGAAGCCTGTTTTTTCTGCTTTGACATATTATCCTCCTCGTCATTGAGTTAGATTGGGGCTAATAAACCCTCTATTAACTAACAATTATAATGGCGAACCCGCCTGTATCAAGGATATCTGGTGGATTTGAATAAGGCGGAAACATCCTTTTATTTTGCCTGTAACCGGTTCACAATCTGTTGCAAGTCGTTGGCGCTGAGGGTGGTGATAACAAATACCTCTTGCACACTGCTTTGGACTCGCGCCTGCAACTTGTGCCCTCCGATAATCGGGACTGTGACTCTAATGGTTAGAGGCGTGGGACGCCCCTTGACCGTGGCCAGACGACCGGGTGTTACGGTTTTGACCCCGGGCGTCTCCGCCAGACGGGCCAGCAAAGGAATTAAGCCGGGGAGATGAGTAGAGTGAGTGAGAACCAGCCGACCGGAGGCGCGGGAGTGACTCATCGTTATGGCGGACGGGATTAGGCCTCGGCCACTTTTTCGGCTTCCTCAGCGGCCAGTTGGCGGCGTAAAACTTTGCCGACCATCGTCTTGGGCAAACTATCCCTAAACTCGACATATTTAGGCACTTTGTAAGCCGCCAACCCGTCGCGACACCAGTCGATCAACTCCTCTTCGGTAGCAGTCTCTCCTTCACACAGAACCACAAAAACTTTAACCCGTTGGTTATCGCCCCCAACGGGCACACCGAGCGCGGCCGCCTCCATTACCTTGGGATGCTCGTACAGCCTTTCCTCAATATCACGGGGATAAACGTTGAGACCGCCGCTGGCCAGGATCACATCCTTTTGACGATCCACAATTCGGAAATAACCGTCCTCGCTCATCTGGGCCACATCGCCGGTGTGCAGCCAAATTTTGCCGTCGGCATGCCGACGGAGCACACTTTCCGCCTCCTCGGGTTTGCCCCAGTAACCGCGCATCACCTGGGGGCCGTGAATACACAACTCGCCGATTTCATTGGGACCGAGGGTCCGGGTGCCGGTATCCAGATCAACAATCTTGCAGTCGGTATCGGAGACCGGCAGGCCGATGTGGCCGATTCGCCCCCCTTGTCCCAGTGGATTGCCCACAGCCACCGGCGAACACTCGCTCAAGCCGTAACCTTCCACCAACCGGCCGCCGGTGAGACGCTGAAACTCTTCTTGGACTTCTGCCGGTAAGCCGGCTGCTCCACTCAGGCACAGGTTGATCGAATGAATATCGTATTTACCTGATACGACATCCGGGTGTTTATTGATGGCGTTATAGAGAGACGGCACGCCCGGCAAAATGGTCGGCCGGTGGATATTGACCGCACTCAATAGATGTTGAAACTCCCGAGGGTTGGGGATAAGGACCTGGGTAAACCCTTTATAAACCGAAAGGTTCATGCAAACCGTCATTGAGTAAGCGTGGATGAGTGGCAGAGCGGTCATCATCACTTCATCCTGCCCCAATCTACCGGCTCCAGATAACCACTCCGCCGATTGAACGAGGTTAGCCATCAGATTACGATGGGTCAGTTCGGCGCCCTTGGGGACACCGGTCGTGCCGCCGGTGTACATGAGAGTGGCCAAATCATCGCTGCTTATCTCGACCTGATGGGGCGTGGCTGGGGCGCGGTGGATAAAATCTTGAAACCAACTGGTATCGGCGTCATCAGCTAGATCAACCCGGTGACCGTCCTTTTTTTCCTTGACCAGCGTGAAAAGAAGCTTGAGCAAGCCGGGGAAATATTCCTTGATGTTGGTGACAATGACATGCTCTAAAGGCGTCTGGTGACGAATCTGGCGAACGTGGTGATACAACATACTGAGAGCTACGCAAAAACGGGCTCCGGAGTCGTTGAGTTGATGCTCGATTTCGCGGGCAACGTAAAGCGGGTTGCTCGGAACAACCACGCCACCGGCTCGCAGCACGCCATAATAGGCAATGACATACTGCGGGCAGTTAGGCATATAAAGTGAAACCCGGTCCCCCTTTTGCAGGCCAAGCTGCTGGAGTCCGGCCGCAAATCGATCCACCAAGGTATCGAGCAATTGATAGCTAAGAGTATGGTGTTGTTCCCCCAGGAGAGGAGCGAGGCCGCCAAAAATCAAGGCTGTTTTATGAGGCTGTTGGCGGGCCGTGTTTTTTAGACAACAGTCAACCGGTTCCTGAGGGTAAACTAGGGACGGCTTGACGCCCGGATCATATTGTTGATGCCAAACCCGTGGTTCCATCGATGGCCTCTTATCCTGTTATCATCAGCGAGCGAAGCCTGAACAGAGCAACCGGAAAAATCGCCTGCGCGGCGTGTAAGAAGGGAGTATACCTGCGCCTTAATCCGTTTGTCAAGCTATTCGTCTTCGTCATACAAGAGCGGTCCACCACTTTGAACGACCAGGGTAGGATCAAGCGGCATAATCCAGTCAGAGGCCGTAAAGACGGTCAGGGGGACTTCGGCTAAATTGACGGCGGGGTCGATGAGCCGCTGCGCGGGACGACCGTTGAGCGAAGCCCAGGCCTCGACCGTGATAATCGGCTGTTCAATGCCTATGGCCTTTAGTTCATCGCGGAGAAAGTGAGCATAATAGACAATCATATCCGGCCGAGAGGCCATCTTGCTGAGTTGCCGGCTGGTCAAGTGTTGCCGCGGTTCAATTTGCCAGATCTGGTTGGTTTGAGGATCCGTGACGTAAATGGCAATATCGGCACTTTTACTCCGAAGCTTCATATGCCAGGAAAAACGGTGACCTTGCTCGTGCCAGCTAACATTGCCAGGGTAAAGCCAATGCCGCAGGGGTAGGAGCACCTGTGCGGCCAGGTAGATGATCACAAAACCCGCGGCCAGCGAGCGATAAATAGTTGATTGGGAGGGTAAGACGTCCGGCAACTGTAATTGGGCTCGACGCAACACGCGGCGTGGCCAGTCCGCCTCGACAAAGAGAATGGTGGCCCCAATCATGACGTAGGGAAAGATGCCGATGGAGAACAGCCACTTGTTGGTCAAGTTGAAAAACAGGACGCCGCCAAAGGCCAGAAGGCGCGTTCGTCTCCACAGTAACAGCACTCCAATGAATAAATCAAAGAAAAGCCCGCCATAAGCAAAAAAATAAGCGCCGGCTTCGGAGGCGAAAAAAGGGCCGGCGACAGGATAATCGGCTCGGTTTCGCAGCCAATCACGAATCGGCTCGGCGGCCAACCAATCGGCGTTAAGTTTGGCCACCCCCCCGAAGAAGTACACGAGGAACAACTGCGCTCTTAAAATTAACAGGTGCCAAAACGGAATAATCTCGCCGCGCAAATCGGGCCGCAACCATTGATCCAGCGAGGCCCAGCGATGGGCATCGACCAAAATCAAGAGAAAACCCACCAGCGAGATCAGGTAGTAATGGTTGTTGTATTGAGCTTTGTCGATGAGGAAGACGTAGGTATAGGTTAAGAAAAAGACAACGGCCGAGACTCGATAGAAAAAGCCCAGCATAAGTCCCAGGGCCGCCAGTCCCATCACAAAAAAGACAAAGTACATCCCCAGACCGGGCAGCGGCGTGACCCAAGGAAATAGTTCATAGGGAAACCAGAATGTGGGTTCGACATAATAGCGAGCGATGCGGTCATACCGGTAGTAGCGGTAGACCTCCCAAACCATCAACGCCCCAAACAGGACCCGAAAGGTGGCCAATGAAGCTGCGTCGGTTGGCCGGAAGAGGGTGTCAATGACGTGATGAACCCGGGGGAACGACAGACTAAGACTTCTATCAGGCTGAACTTGACGATTCATCGATCCAATCAGAGCACATTTAGTTGACCAGCAAACGGTTGGGTATGTTATAGCCAAGACTGGCCCCTATGGCAAAGAGTCATCAAAAATTTGGCCCCGTGGGCTCAAACCCTCGACATTTGGGTTTGACTTGGGTATAATTGGGTTAAGCTTAAGGCTTAACCAGCCGATAACTTAGACAAAACTACTATCATTTTCGGCCAGATCGATATTATCTAAAGTGCCTCACGCCTTAAACAGGCGGTACTATTGGCGGATAACACCTCAACTCATTTTGATTATATTCTAGTACAGAAACTTTCAACCGACTACCTGAGTCCAATCAAGCGATCGACTACATGATAATGGAGGCTTCACTTTGGCATCACCGGCAGGGACTTTGAAACAACTAAGCGTCCCCGGCTCGCTGGCCCGCAGCCGGAGTAGCTCAACTAACAAATCAGACACCGGACTTTTGCAGAACTCGGGCCTGGACGTACCCAGCGTTGTTCGTTTTGAAGGTATGCCGGCCCTGCTAGAGCCCCCCACCACTTTGGACGACATCGATCTTAAGCAAAATTTAATTGCCGATATCCTCCTGCGGTTGACTTACAATGAAGGCGAGGTGAGTGTCAGCCGGGCCGAGGAGATCATGAAACTACCCTACCGGGTGTTGGATGAACTGCTCCAGTGGCTGCAGCAAGAGCACATTATTGAGGTCGCTAAGGCCGTTGGAAGTTTGGGGCGGCGTGGTTATGTTTATTCCCTCACCGAAGAAGGGCAGCGCCGGGCCAAAGAAGCGCTGGCCCGAACTTTGTATGTCGGTCCAGCGCCGGTACCCATTGAAAAGTATTACCAATCCGTCTTAAACCAGGCCACCATCCGCCGCCTGTCTCGCCAGCAGGTCCAGCAGGCCTTAAGCCACCTCATTCTGCCCAAAGATTTTGATCGCAAAATCGGCCCGGCCGTCAATGCCGGCAGCTCGATCTTTCTGTACGGTCCACCGGGCAATGGCAAGACCACCATCGCCGAGGCGATTGCCGAGCTCCTCGGCGCCGGTGAGCCGATCTGGATCCCCTATGCCGTAACCGTGGGCGGGGCCATCATTCAGCTCTATGATAATTTGATCCACAAACATAATGAAATTGAGGATCGCGGGGGAGCGGACAAGCGCTGGGGTCTATTTCAGCGTCCCTCCGTCATGGTTGGCGGTGAACTAACGATGCACAGTCTTGATCTCCGTTACGAGCCAACCGCCAAGTTTTATGAGGCACCGCTGCAAATGAAAGCCAACGGCGGTATGTTCCTGATTGATGACTTTGGCCGCCAACAAATTAGCCCCAGTGAGCTACTCAACCGCTGGATTGTGCCCCTGGAAACGCGGATCGACTTTCTACGCCTGAACTCCGGCCAAACCTTCGAGATCCCTTTCAAGCAGCTTTTGGTCTTCAGCACCAACCTCGATCCTGACGATCTGGTCGATGGCGCCTTTTTGCGCCGGATCCAGCTTAAAGTCGGCGTTTTCGGTCCAGACGAGAAGATGTTCTACCAGATTTTCACCAACCAGGCCGAGGTCCTCGGCTTTGGGTCCGTAGACAAAGACTCTTTTCTCTATCTGCTCAATGAGTGGTATCGTAAAACGGGCAAGCCGCTTCAGTCGGTGCATCCGCGTGATATCCTGAAGGCCGTCAAGCTCTTGTGCGAGTATTCCAACGAGCCGCTGCGAATGACCCCGGAGTTAATCGAAGAAGCTTGTAGCGGCTACTTTGTTAAAGCTAAGTCAGGTGAGATTCTGTAATGGATTTTCTAAAAAAGATTGAACTTTTGCTCAGTGCCAAAACTCGGGCGGCTTTACCGCGCCGATCGCGGCGCAGCGCCCTCGATGAGCAAGAGGCCGAGGTGCTGGGAGAAATTCGCCAGGCTTTAGGCCAGGTTGAGGCCCAAGAGCGCCAACTGGCCGAGCGGATTAAAACCGAACTCGCTCAAGCCGAAGTGGCGGCTAAAAAGGGCGATCTGGACAGTGTCCGCGCTCATGAACGACGCGCCGATGAACTGGAGCGCCGGCTGGAACAAGAGTCGGTTCAAGCCCTCCAGATTGAAGAGAAACTCCGGGCCTTGGAGGACAAACTGGCTCTGGCCAAAGAGGCGGTCGCCAAAGAAGCGCACAAAGCCACCAAGATTGACACCGAAGCATCGAAAGCGTTGGCGGAAGGCGGCCTCTCGCCTGCGCCTGCCCCGGTTCAGGTTGAAACGCCGCCAGCCTCCGAGAAGGAGATCATCCCTGACGACTTCGCCGAGGATGCGCCGGAGATAGCCGCCAAGAAGTCACGGCTGTCAGATTGAACTCGCCGACTACGACTCTCTTTCCGCCAAAACCCCCAAGATTGCTTCTAACCCTAATAGATAACTTCGCCAGCCAAAGCCGCTGATCTGCCCCACACAAACCGAAGCGAGCATACTCGTGTGCCGGAAGGCTTCGCGGGCATGGATGTTGCTCAAATGCACTTCAACCACCGCCAGACCCGTTCCGGCAATGGCATCCCGCAGCGCGACGGAGGTGTGGGTGTAAGCACCGGGATTGAAAACCACGCCGGCGGCCCAGGCTCGTGCTTCATGCAGCGCGTCGACCAGCGCCCCTTCGTGATTGGATTGGAAAGCCCGCACCTGGACGCCGTGGCCAGCGGCCGATTCAATCACCCGCCGGTTGATATCTTCCAGCGTGGTCGCGCCGTAGACCTCCGGCTCGCGTGTGCCGAGCAGATTAAGATTCGGTCCGTGCAGGAGAAGAATTCTGGTCATGATTTCGCCCCAATCGCCGCTAGCACCGCTTGGTGGATAACGCCGTTGCTGACAATGACGCCCCGGTTGTGACGCATCTTAACATCGGAGGCAAAATCGAGCGGCTGGCCATGCATATCGGTCACCTGCCCGCCCGCCGCTTCAACGATCAGGCTGCCGGCAGCATGATCCCAGATATTCTCGCGATAATCAGGGCTTTTGGCTGAGGGCAGCCGCAAGTAAAGCGCCGCATCGCCCCGGGCGACGGCGCCGTATTTGGCCTGGCTGTCCATCCGCAGGGAAGGCCGGGTAATGCCGGCCGCCGCTGCGATGGCCTGCTGAAGATCGTGGTTGCTGTGACCGGCCTCCACGCTCTCGACAAAGCGCAGTTGAGCGGCCTGATCCGCCTCAGCGACGTGAACGGCTTGGAAGTGGTGGCTATCCAGGCCGGCCATAGCCGCTCCCAGGCCCCGCACCGCGGCAAAGACCACGCCAGTGGCACCCTCTTCTGGCCGGTCAAGGTCGAGTGGCAAGACCGGGCAAGCCAGCGCCGCCACTTGAACCTGACCCTCTTCAATCAACGCCAGAGCAATGGCGTACTGGTCGTTGCGCAGAAAGCCCTTGGTCCCATCAATGGGATCGAGCGTCCAGAAGCGCGGGGCAACCTGCCCGTTACCGGCATCGATCCAGCGGCACACCTCGGCCGGCGTGGCCTCGGGATGAACCTGCCGCACGTAATCGGTTACCTGAGCTAATTGGCCGGCATTTTCCGATCGCTGCAAGTCACTGGAGTCCTCCTCACCCACAATGATCACGCCGGGAAAATTAACGCTCAAATGGCGGCAGACCAAGGCTTGGGCGCCAAAATCGGCGATGGTGACCGGGCTTTTATCGTCCTTTTCCAAAGCCCCAACTTTCACCAGATCGTTTTGAACCGCCAGGCAAAGTTTGGCGGCCTGGGTCACCGCCTCAATGGCAATCTGTTTTTCCGTCTTGTAGGACATCACTAAATCTTCCTTTCTGTTTACTCAAATAGGGTGGTGGGAAACGGATAAACGCAGGACCAGGTTACGCCTCAGGTTGCGACTAGCCCCAAATGGAGACCGGCTAGCATCAACCCGGCGATGGTTTTGACATCCTCGATCTCGTGCCGCCGGACCATACGCATGGCCTCCGGCCAAGGGACGGTCATAACCTCAATGTGCTCATCGAACTCAAGATTGTTGGGACCGGGCGTCAAGTTGGTTGCCAGGTAAAGATGGATAAACTCAGTAAAGAGGCCGGGCGCCGTGTAGAAACCGTGCAGTTTGTGCCAGTTGGCGGCGGTGTCGCCGGTCTCTTCGAGCAGCTCACGCGGCGCGGCGGTGTCCGGATTTTCACCCGGCCCAAGTCCGCCGGCGGGCAGTTCGATGACCCATTTGTGGGCCGCCGAGCGAAACTGCTTAACCAGCCGGACTTCCTCCTTCTCGGTTAAGGCCACAATGGCCACGGCGCCGTGATTGCGCACAATTTCGCGCGGCACGCGGGTGCCGTCCGCCAACTCAGACTCGCGTAGCACAAAGTCGATACTACGACCCTGGTGCAAAGTTTTATCGCTGATTGGTTCTTCGGGATTCTTCATAGTGATTGCTCCTGATACGACTGGGCCAGGTCTGCGCCGGCCGGTGAAATAAAGGCAGGCTACAATACGGCCTCGACATCCACCCGCTCGATGTTGTCAAAAATATCGACGTCGCCGATGGCTCGAGGCAGGATAAAGCGCAGCGTGTTGCCCTGGCGCTTTTTATCGGTCATCATCGTCGCCAAGACGTCAGCCGGAGGATAAGCCGGTGGGTCCGTCGGCAGACCGGTCTGAGCCAGCAACCGGATGATACGAGCCGCGCTCTCCGGTGGGCAGAGGTTCAACCGCTGGGCCAGGCGAGCTGCACAGGCCAGCCCCATCGCCACCCCCTCGCCGTGCCGGATTTGATAATGGGACAACTGCTCAAAGGCGTGACCAAACGTGTGGCCCAAATTCAGCACCGCCCGCCGGCCCTTTTCAAAAGGGTCTTCCTGCACCACGCGCACCTTGACGTTGATAGCATCGTACAGCAGGTCAGTCAGGGAATAATCAGCCGAAAGTGAGGCGTAAGCAGAAACGGCAGTCCTCCCTACTCCCTGCCCCTTACTCCCTGCTTCCAATCGAGCAAACATGGCCGGCTCATCGATCACTCCGTGCTTAATTACTTCCGCCAGCCCAGCGCGGAACTCTTCAAGCGGCAGGGTCTCGAGTACGCCGGGATCAACGACCACAATCTCCGGCTGTTTGAAGGCGCCCACCAGGTTTTTGCCCTGTGGCAGATCGACGCCGGTTTTGCCGCCCACACTGGAGTCGACCATGGCCAGCAAGGTCGTCGGAATCTGAATCAACGGCACACCGCGCAGAAATGAGGCCGCGGCATAGCCGACCGTATCGCCCAGGACGCCGCCGCCCAAGGCGATAATCGGGCTGCGCCGATCGAGTTTGGCCTCCACCAGGGGCGGATAGAGGCTGGCGACCGTCTCCAGCGTCTTGAACTGCTCGCCGTCAGGCAGGTGAAGGCAAATGGGATCGAAGCCGGCCTCACGCAGACTGACCAGCAGCGGCTCGGCGTGGAGCGGGCCAACCACCTCGTTGGTGACGACGGCGCAGCGCCCGCCGAAACCAAGCTCGGCCAGAAACTGGCCGGTTTGCCCCAGGAGATCCTGGCCCAGGTAGATGGGATAACTTCCGCTTGGATGGGTAACGGTGATGATTTTCAATAATTAACCCTCTACAGCTTGCAAGCGATTCGCTAATTCGCACACCCGGGCCGCGACTTCTCCCGGCTTCAGGTGCGTTACATCGATGTGGTGCGGGATGCGGGCGTAAGCCGGCTGCCGTTCGACCAGCAAAGCAGCCAGTCGGGCAAACCGGGCCGCATCCCTGGCTGCCAGCATCGGGCGGTCTTCGCTGTGGCCAATGCGCCGCCACAGAGTCTCCGGCTCGCAATCGAGGCAGATGACCAAGCCAGTGTGAGCCATAACCTGCAGGTTGTTAAGCGGCACCAGCGTCCCGCCGCCGGTGGCCACCACCAGCCCGACCCGCTCGGCCAGCTCACGGCTCAGCTCGGCTTCCAGGCGACGAAAGTAAGGTTCACCTGCCTCGGCGAAAATTCGGCTAATCGGCCGCCCTTCCCGCGCTTCGATCAGGGTGTCCATATCGACAAATTCCCGCTCAAGGCTGGCGGAGACCAAACGACCAACGGTCGATTTGCCCGTACCCATAAAGCCGGTAATGACGATGTTTTTGGCCTCGGTCATTGCTCTTATCCGGGAAACAAAACTGACACTGGCAGCTACCTTAGAAAAGCTTGAAGTTGGCCGGCTCAATGTGCCGGGTCTGGTGCATCAGCACCGCGTTCAGCAGCTCAATAGCCAGTCGCGACTCTAAGGTTACCCCCGCTCGCACCCCGACGCAAGGGTCATGCCGGCCTTTCTTCAACTCAAAGTCGATCTCGTCCAGATTCTTGCGCACCGACTGCTGCGGTTTAACGATAGTCGAGGTCGGTTTGAAGCCGACCCGGCAGACAAGCGGTAGGCCGGTGGTGATGCCGCCGATCAGGCCCCCCTGATTGTTCGTCTGGTAGCCGGTGCGGCGGATGGGGTCGTTGTTCTCGCTGCCCCGGCGCGCCACAATCGCCTGACCCGCCCCAATCTCGCATGACTGGACCGCGTGCAGGCCACCGAGTGCCCCCATCAACCGCACTTTCAGACTATCATAGAGCGGCTCGCCGACCAGGGCCGGCACGTTGACCGCCACGACCTCCACCGCCGCCCCAATCGAGTCACCCTGAATCCGAGTCTGTTTGATCAGCTCACCGGCCTCGCGGGCAAAGTCCGGGTCGATCGAGTGGATTTCCGCCTCGGTCAAGGTCTGCTCCACGGCCTGGATCGACTTGGCCGGCAGGCGTAAATCTTGCGAGCCGCGAATCAGACTCTCGAAGTGGTCGGCCAGGCGGCGTGACGCGTGCAGGGGACCGACCTGGCAAATCGACGATAAAATGACCGTCCCGAACTGCTCGGCCAGAAACAACCGGGCAATCGAGCCCCCGATCACGTCCGAAATGGTCGAGCGGTAGCTGGAGCGCCCGCCGCCGCGAATATCGACAAAGCCCCGCGACTGGTGGTACTTGACTAGATCGGTGTGACCGGGCCGGACTTCGCCGGTGGGGCCGGCAAACTGATCGTAATGCTGTGACTTTTTGGAGGTGGAAAGCACGATCGCGGCGATGGGCTCGCCGGTGGTGTAGCCTTCTTCGTAGCCTTCAGTTTGAGACTCTTGCCCATCGACCTCAAGACGGATGGCGGGACCGGCCAGTAAGCGGGCGTGGTCATCGCTGTAGAGACCGGACAGGAAGATCACCTGGTCAGCCTCGTGGCGCGGCGTGCCGTGCTTGTTGCTGCCGGGCCGGCGCCGGTCCAAATATCGCTGTACCGCCGTTCGCGACAACCATAACCCCGGTGGGCAACCCATGACAATCGTGGTTACCGCCGGGCCATGGGACTCACCGGCGCCAGCCACAGCGAACAGGGGTCCTCCTAAAATTTCCATAAGTTAGGCCGTTAATCGGTAGATTTATTCGTTAAGCCCGCCAGACAAGCGGCCCGCATAGCCTCAACGGGCGGGTGCCGATCGGTCCAGACTTCAAAGGCGGCGGCCCCCTGATGAACCAGCATGCCTAAGCCATCGATGGTGGGATTGCCGGCCGCTTTAGCCCGGGCCAGAAAGGTGGTTTCCAGCGGGTTATAAACCAGATCGTAAAACGCTGCCCGGTTGGGGATCGAGACCTCACCGGGCCAGGGGCAGCTCTCGACATCGGGCGACATGCCGAGGGAGGTGGTATTGATGACCAAATCAACGTGATCATCAAGCGCCGCCAACGCCTCGTTAGTGAGCGGCGCAAACTTGAGATGTCCCTCGGCAAAGGTATCAGCCAGATCCTCGACCAAAAAAGCGGCTCGCTCCGCAGTACGATTGAAAACCGTTACCGTCTGGGCGCCGGCAGTGGCCAAGGCGTAGACGACAGCCCGGGCAGCACCGCCCGCGCCAAGAACAGCCACGCGTGATCCTTTAGGGTTACAGCCAACTTCTAGCAACGAGTTAAGGAAGCCGATCGCATCGGTATTGTAACCGAAGAACTTACCATCTTTGAGATGAACGGTATTGACTGCTCCAATTATCCGGGCCGCATCATTCAAACCATCCATGTAACGCATGACTGCTTGTTTGTGGGGCACGGTGACGTTAACACCCACAAAATTGAGCGCCCCCAGGCCGCGTAGAGCCGCCTCGATTTGACTAGGTTGAACGGGAAGCGGGACATAGGCCCAGTTAAGGTTTAAGGCGATAAAGGCCGCGTTGTGCATCGACGGACTGAGACTATGTTTGACCGGCCAGCCAATGAGACCAACCAATTTGCTGGTACCGGTAATCCAGAGAGATTGTGTCATTAACTTACCTCAAACTGGAGGTATCCACTATATTTTAGACTCAATATTCGCCCCCAGTTCTCTCAATGTCTCGACGAAACCGGGGAAACTCTCGTGCAGCTCCTGGGCATCCTCCACGATAGTGACACCTTCCGCGGACAGACCTGCCACCGCCAGCGACATCGCCAGCCGATGATCGCGGTGACTATGGACGGTGGTTCCCACCAACTGCTGTGGCCCGTCGATCTCAAAGCCGTCGGGGTGAGGCGTGATGTTGGCGCCCAATTTACTGAACTCCTCAACCACAACGGCGATACGGTCACTCTCTTTAAGGCGGAGTTCGGCGGCGTCCCGGACGATGGTTTTGCCCTGGGCCCGAAGCGCGGCGAGGGTAAAAATGGGAAACTCATCGATCATGCGCACCACGACCTCGCCGCCAACCTCGACTCCATGAAGCGGAGCGGCCTGCAAACGAAGATCGGCTACTGGCTCGTTGGCCTGAGACTGTTCGTTCTTGACCTCGATGGGGCCGCCCATGGCCTGCAAGGTTTCCAGCAAGCCGGTGCGGGTCGAGTTGGTGTTGACCCCGTGAATGGTCACTTCGCTCTCAGGGACCGTTAAGGCAGCAGTCATGATAAAAGCCGCCGCCGACATATCGCCCGGCACGGTAAAGTCGAGCGGCCGGAGCGGTCCGGCTTCAGGATTGAAGGTAATGCAGCCATTTTCGTCCCAACCAATTTGGGCACCTTGACCGGCCAACATACGGAGAGTGTGGTCTCGGGCCGGGCCAGGTTGGCGCAGGATAATCTGCCCCTCCGCCCCCAGCGAGGCCAGTAGAAGCGCGGTCTGGAGTTGGGCGCTGGCTACCGGCAGCTCATAATTGATGGATGCCAGCCGCCCCCCGGTGATGGTGACCGGGGCATGGCCGTCAACCGTTTCGACGGTTGCCCCCATTTGGCGCAGAGGTTTGGCAATGCGCTCCATCGGACGGCGGCGCAGCCCCTCGTGCCCATCGACGACGGCGGTGAAGGGTTGGGTGGCCAGCAGGCCCATCAAAAAGCGCATTGTCGTGGCCGAGCCACCGCAGTAGAGCGGTTCCTGGGGCGGGGTCAAGCCGGATAAGCCCTGGCCGTGCACGCTGAGAGTGGCCTGACCCAAACCAGTCGGCTCAACCTCGACCTCGATCCCCAAAGCTCGGATGCAATCCACCATCCGGGCGGTCACGCCTGCATCGAGCCAGTTACGGGCCACGGTCGTCCCGTCCGCAATGGCTCCGAAAATAAGCACCCGGTGGGAGATCGATTTATCGCCGGGGACGTTAACAAAACCGCTTAGTTTTTTTGTAGGCTGAATGATCAGTTTCAAAGCTAATATATCCGTCGCCGCTGTTCGGCAGTTCTAGATATTATACCACGCAACGCAGCCTCGTCACCTGAGGTTAAGGCCGCCGCCAGTTGATCAAGCTGCTGCCGGGCCAGGTCGATGACGTTACCGACCGCTTCTCGATTGGTCAGCAGAATATCAAGCCACATCTCAACGCTGCCGGCCGCCACCCGAGAAGTGTCGCGGAAGCCCGTGGCTGCCACCTCCCAGACTGTGCCATCTTCTTCAGCCACTTGCAAGGCGGTGGCCATTAATGTAGTGGCCAGCGCATAAGGCAGGTGGCTGATAGTAGCAATCAGCCAGTCATGGCGAGCCGCCTCTAGCACCCGCAACCGGCTCCCAACCGCTTCGGCTAACTCGCCGACGAGTTGAGTAGCGGTCGGATCGGTACGGACTGAAGGGGTTAAGATCCAGGGGGCCCCGACATACAAATTAGCGTCGGCCGCGTCAAGACCGGGCTGCTCTTTGCCGCACATCGGATGGGAGCCTATCGGGCGCAGGTTGCCCGGCAGCGTATCCATTACCCGAACGATCTCTTGTTTGGTACTACCCAAGTCAGTGATGATTGCGCCGGGGCGGTAGAGGCTGGCATAGTCGGTGAGTTGGGTGAGCAGGGAGCGCACCGGGGTAGCAAAAACGACCAGATTAGCCTGAGCTAAGGCCGCTTCCGGCTCGGTGGTGGCCCAATCTACCGCACCCAGCGTCTCGGCCTGACGCCCGGTCTCTGCCCGCCGCGCCAGGCCGATTACTTCCCGGCAGACGCTGCGCTGCCGCAAGGCCAGCCCCAGCGAACCGCCCATTAATCCCAAACCAATAATCGCGACTCTCGCTTCGGTTAAAGTAAAGTCAGAGTCGAAGATAAACCTCCTCGTAAACAGGGAGCAAGGGGTGGGGACTGGAAAATTTAGTCCCCGTTCTCCTAGCTCCCTGATCCCTAAACTTAATATACAATTGCTGGACCACGAAGTTGGTCACACGCTCTACAAAGATCTGCCCACAGCCTCGGCCACCAACCTTAACTCGGTCATCAACTCCATAAAGCGTTTGGGCTTCAACGATTGCTCTCCGTCGCTGGTAGCTTCAGCCGGGTTAGGATGCACTTCGATAATCAGGCCATCGGCGCCGGCAGCCACCGCAGCCTTGCTGACTGACTTAACCAGGGTCCAGCGGCCGGTGGCGTGGCTGGGATCAACGACAACAGGCAAGTGGGTTAACTCCTTGAGAACCGGCACTGCGTTAATATCAAGGGTGTTACGGGTGTACTTTTCGAAGGTTCGGATGCCACGCTCGCAGAGAATTACTTTGTGGTTGCCGTTCGACATGATGTATTCGGCACTCATTAATAGCTCTTCGATGGTGCTCATCATACCACGTTTGAGTAAAACAGGCATATTGGTTTGGCCCACGGCATTGAGCAGCGCGTAGTTTTGCATATTGCGGGTCCCGATCTGCAGGACATCGGCATACTTAGCCACCAGTTCAACTTGGTCCGGTGACATCACCTCGGTGACGATATGCAGCCCGGTCTCCTCGCGCACTTGAGCCAGAATTTTAAGCCCCGCTTCACCCATGCCCTGAAAACTATAGGGTGAGGTCCGAGGTTTGAAAGCTCCCCCCCGCAGGAGGTGCGCCCCGGCTTCTCGCACGGCCACGGCTGTTTCCTTAACCTGATTGTAGCTTTCTACGGAGCAAGGCCCAGCCATAACGATGACCTTCTGTCCGCCAATGGCATGGCCGTTGATTTGGATCACCGTGTCATTAGGCTTGAAATCACGGCTGGCCAGTTTAAACGGACGCAGGACCGGGACGACCCGGTCGACGCCGTTCATGCGGCTAATGGCCCCCTGATCCAGGCGGCGTTCATCCCCAATTACGCCGATGATAGTTACTTCTTCACCTTTGGAAAGATGCGTTCTGAACCCTTCCTTTTCGACCCGAGTGACGACCGCATCGACGTCATCGGGGGCAGCTTGCATTTTCATGATGATAATCATTGTGACTCCTCGTCATAATCAGTATAGTTGTTATGGCCGGGTAGCCGCTGACAGCTATCCGGACACCGGCCGGAATTCTGGCGTTTGAACATCGCCGGCTGAGATTCGCGCGCCAAAATAAAAAGGGCGCGACCGGTGGGGTCGCGCCCTGTGCATCCTTAGCCAAGCAGCATCAGTATGCCGTTAGAACGCGCCCCAAGGTATCCCAAAAATAATAGCCAAAGAAATAAAAAACGCCCGCAAGAACACCCGCGAGCGCAGTAAAAATGACGTTATCCATGTTGCGATCAACCGTATGTTGAGCAACAGTAACTTTGGCTTGATTTTCAATAAGGTGGCGCATTCGCTTTGACATTTAAATTATCCTTATCAAAAATATTGGAAGCATAATATCATACAAAAGCCACTTGTGTCAACCCCTATTTCGGCTAGGTTTTGCTTAACTCTTCTAACGTCTAGACCACCCAAGCGGTAGAAAAAGCTTTAGACCGGCCCATCTTAGCTACGTTTTCCGGTTCCCAATTCGCCAACAAATAGCCCAAACAAGCGTTCTGAGGTATAATGTCTGACCGGATGAATTTTTTTTGGGAGTACCTGAATGGATATAGGAACTATTAAACTGGTCGATATCGAAAACGAGATGAAAGTGGCTTACCTCGATTACGCCATGAGCGTGATCGTGTCGCGGGCGCTGCCAGATGCGCGAGATGGGCTCAAGCCAGTTCATCGCCGCATTCTGTATGCCATGCACGATATGGGCATGCGCTACAACTCACCTTACCGCAAGAGTGCTCGAGTGGTAGGGGACGTGCTGGGCAAGTATCACCCTCACGGCGACAGCGCGGTTTACGATGCGCTGGTGCGGATGGCGCAGGATTTCTCCATGCGCTACCCCTTGATTGATGGCCAAGGCAACTTTGGCAGCGTCGATGGCGACGGAGCCGCGGCCATGCGCTATACCGAGTCGCGTCTGGCCCGCATTTCGCAAGAAATGCTGGTCGATATCGAAAAAAACACCATTGACTTCACCGACAACTTTGATGCCAGTCTGCAAGAGCCGACCGTCCTGCCGGCTCGGCTGCCTAATTTACTCCTCAACGGCACCTCCGGGATTGCCGTGGGGATGGCCACCAATATTCCTCCCCACAACCTCAACGAAATCTGCGACGCGATCGGCTATCTGATCGATCATTATGATAACCTTGATGAGGTCACCGTCGATGACCTGATGAAATTTGTCAAGGGGCCTGATTTTCCTACAGGCGCGTTGATCATCGGTACGGAAGGGATCGTCAATGCTTACGCTACCGGGAAGGGGCGGGTGACCATCCGCGCCTCTGCCACGATCGAAGAGATGAAGGGCAGTCGTCATCGCATTGTGGTGTCGGAAATTCCGTATCAGGTTAACAAAGCCTCGCTGTTGGAGCGCATCGCCGATTTGGTGCGCGACGGCAAGCTTAAAGATATCGCCGACTTGCGTGACGAGTCTGACCGGACCGGATTGTCCGTCGTGATCGAACTGAAACGAGGCGCGCAGCCCAAAAAGGTGCTGAACCAACTGTTCAAGCACACAGCGCTACAATCCAACTTCAGCATCAACATGCTGGCCTTACTGGATGGCGAACCGCGCGTGCTGCCCCTCAAGCGGGCGCTGACCGCTTACATCGAGCACCGGCAGGAGGTCATCACCCGCCGTACCCAGTATGATTTGGAAAAAGCTCGCCACCGCGCGCACATTTTGGAAGGGCTGCGGATTGCGCTAGGCAACCTGGATGCCATCATCAAGACCATCCGCGAGAGTCAGGATGCCGAGAGCGCTCGTAATCAGTTGATGGCCAATTTTGCCCTGTCGGAAGTGCAGGCCCAGGCTATTCTCGATATGCAGTTGCGTCGGCTGGCAGCCCTGGAGCGCCAAAAGATCGAAGATGAATACCAGGAAGTGATGCAAACGATCAGCTACCTGGAAGATTTGCTGGCCAATCCCCATAAAATTTTGGGGCTGATTAAGGAAGATCTGCAAGACCTCAAAGAAACCTACGGCGATGAGCGCCGCACCAAGATTTTGGGCGATGCTACTACCGAGTTTAACGAAGAGGATCTTGTCAAAGACGAGGAGGTGCTGATCTCCATTACCCAGCGAGGTTACATCAAGCGGGTTCCCAGCCAGACTTATCGGAGCCAGACTCGAGGTGGGCGCGGCGTCATGGGCATGACCACTCGCGATGAAGATGAGGTAGAGTTCCTCATTGCCGCTCGCTCGCTGGATACCGTGCTTTACTTCACCGATAGAGGTAAAGTCTATTCCGAAAAAGCGTGGCAGATTCCCGATGCCAGCCGCACCTCAAAGGGGGTGTCAGTAGTTAATTTGATCAATATTGATCCTAATGAAAGGATTACGGCTGCGGTTACGGTACCAAACTTTGACCATGCCGAGTATCTAATTATGCTGACGCGTAAAGGGCGCATCAAGCGAACTAATCTCAGCGAATTTGCCTCGGTGCGGCCCAGTGGCTTAATTGCCATCAATTTGGATGACGATGACCAGCTCAATTGGGTTAAACTCACCGATGGCGATAGCGAAGTCATTCTGGTTACCCGCCAGGGTCAGGCAATTCGTTTCCATGAGAGCGATGTTCGTCCCATGGGGCGGACGGCGGCGGGTGTCGGCGCGATGCGGATGAAAGGAAGTGATGAATTAAGTGGTATGGATGTGGTCGATCCGGATGGAGACCTGTTAGTCGTTACGGAAAAAGGCTATGCCAAACGTACCAGCCTGGCTGAGTATAATCTCCAGCGGCGCAACGGCAGTGGAGTGCGAACGCTGGCTAAGAATCTGACCAAGACCGGTCCCATTGTTATGGGCGGCGTGGTGACGGATGATGGTGATATTACCCTTATCTCAAAAGAGGGCATTACCCTGCGGACATCGATCAAAAGCATCTCGCGACAGGGGCGCTCTACCAGCGGGGTACGGGTCATGTCACTTAAGTCCGGCGATGTCGTTGCTTCTGTAGCAGTGCTAGAACCAAAGAGCAGTAAGCCTAAGAAAAAAGCAGCTAGCAACGGGGCTACGCCCAGTCTACCACCGGTTGAGACTGAATTAGACGATGACCTTAGCACTGATTATGAAGACGTCTAGGAAGTAAAACACGAAAATCTTTAAGATGGGCCAAGAAAAAAAGCGGATGGGAGCTACCCCATCCGCTTTTTTTCTTTCCCCTAGATTTAGGCTATCGTCCCAACGCTGCCAGCATTTCCTCGACCCGGGTAAACTTAATTCGTGGTCGCCCATATTCTTCCCCCATGGCCGTTTCCAACTCGTCGAGTTTCAACCAATCTTCAAACGAAACATACTTGGGTTGGCGCTCCTTGATCAGCTTCTGGATCGCCTCCGGTTCGGGGTGAGCAGGTTCAAAATGCTTACCGGCGGCTAAATCCTCCAGCATCGACCCCACCGTCTCGACCGCACAGGGCTTGTTGGTGCCAATTACGCCCGTAGGACCGCGTTTAACCCAGCCGGCCGTATAGACTCCGATGACCGGCTCATTAGTTTCTGGATCCAAGACCCGGCCCAAGTCGTTGTGAATGACCCCCCATCGATCGTTAAAAGGGACCTCCGGCAGGGGGATGCCGCGATAGCCAACCGAGCGGAAAACCAGGCCCACCGGGATTTCCTCGTACGCTTCAATGGGGTGCGGTCGCAGCGTCCCATTACTAGCCCGTTCCAGTTCATTCTTGACCAGACGCATGGCCTTGACTTTACCGTGCTCATCGCCGATAAGCTCCACCGGCGAAACCAAAAAACGCAGCACAATTTTGCGGCTCTTGCCCTCCGCCTGGCGCTGCGCGTAGCTCTGAATGATTTCAATCTTTTGCAGTGTGGCCCGATCAGGGTTCTTGTCGAGATCTTCCTGACTCAGGGGATCGAGTTGGCACTCGTCAGCCGGGACAATGACTTCCGTCTCAGCCAGTTCACCCAGTTCTTTGATCTCCGGGTTGGTAAAAGCCGCCTGGGCCGGCCCGCGTCGCCCCAGCACGTAGACTGTCTTGACCTGGCTCCGGCGCAGGGCTTCGAGGGCGTGATCGGCAATGTCGGTTTCAGCTAATTCATCGGCTGTTTTACTCAAAATTCGAGTAACGTCCATGGCCACGTTGCCCACGCCCACCACCGCCACGCTCTCCACCGAGAGATCGAAGTCTCGATCCCGATAATCGGGATGGCCATTGTACCAGGCGACAAACTCGGTGGCCGGGTGGCTGTTGGCTAAATCCTCACCGGGGATGCCCATCTTACGGTCAGATTGAGCGCCGGTTGTAAAAATCACTTGATGATAATGCTGTTTTAGGTCAGCCAGGGAAAAATCTTTACCAAACTCTACATAACCAAAGAAGCGAAACTCAGGTCTGGCCGCTGTCCGGGCATAAGCCTTGATCACGGACTTGATCTTTTGGTGATCCGGGGCAACCCCAAATCGGACCAAACCATACGGGGTTGGCAAGCGGTCATACATATCGACCGCAACAACGATATCTTTTTCCTTAAGTAACGCATCCGCTGCATAAAAGCCGGTCGGCCCCGCTCCGACAATCGCCACGCGTAGCGGGTTAGCTTGTGTACCGATTTGAGCCATGATCCACTCCCTCGTGAATTGTGAAAATTTGCTTCTATGTCAAAAAGCGTACTTTGCGAAAGGGAAGGTTCGCTTTAGTACGCTAGAGCGGTACAGAGTATAGAGTTTTTTTTTCAACTTGTCAATCAGCTAAACTGAGATATTTCTCGCCTCCGTCCGGCAAGATGGTGACAATTAGGCTGTCCTCGGTCAAGGTTTTGGCCAGTTCCATGGCGGCCCAAACCGCCGCCCCAGCCGAGTAGCCGACGAACAGCCCTTCCTCCCGGGCCAGGCGGCGGGTTATGGTGCGAGCATCTTCCGGCCAAATCTCGATGGTCTGATCGGCCAAGCCGGGATCGTAGATGCCGGGCACCAGGCTGGTCTCCATATGCTTCAAGCCTTCGATGATGGCCAGTTCGTCAGCCGGTTGGATTGAAACCGCTTGAATAGCAGCGTTAAAGCCCTTTAAGCGACGCGTTGTGCCCATAAATGTGCCGCTGGTCCCCAGGCCGGCGACAAAGTGAGTGATCAGACCGTGCGTCTGGTTCCAAATTTCAACGCCGGTGGTGTGGTAGTGGGCCTGCCAGTTGGCCGGGTTGTTGTACTGGTCAGGCCGGAAGTACTTTTCAGGTTCCGCGTCGGCCAACTGATGGGCGGTCTTAATCGAGAGATCGATACCCTCAACCGGGTCTGTCAGGATCAATTCCGCCCCATAGGCTTTGAGAATCTTTTTGCGCTCGTCGCTGACGTTGGCGGGCATGACCAGCGAGACTTTGTAACCACGCGCGGCCCCAATCATTGCCAAAGCAATGCCGGTATTGCCGGAGGTGGCATCGATAATGGTTTTGTCCGACGTCAGCAGGCCGCGCCGTTCGCCATCTTCGATCATTGCTAGGGCCGGTCGGGCCTTGACCGATCCCCCAGCATTAAACCACTCCGCCTTGGCGTAAATAACCACGTTTGGGGCCACGCCTTCTGCCGCTGCAATTTTGTGTAGGGGTAGCAGCGGAGTGTTACCGATGCGGGAGGTAATTGAGTCGCCAAGCTGGCGCCGATCTAGCGCTGCCGGCTGAGTCAGATTGATGGTTTTAGGGTGAACTCGCTCCATAGTATGGATAAGCGTCATTCGAAAACTCCTTCCATTAAAACCGGGCTGCGGAAAAGCTTCACCTGGAGTGCGGAAGGTCTTCCGCACTCCAGTAAGAACAGATCCTTGATAACTCCCGGCTAGGCCGCTATGGGGTGCAGGCTGCCGTTGACCGACACCGGTTCGGTGCTGGGAATGCCGCAGAACTGGTGGTAGTCGATCAGTTGGGTCACGCTTGGATGATCACCGCAGACCGGGCAATCGTCGTTCTTGGTGATCCTCAATTCACGGAATTCGCCATCCAGGGCCTCATACGTCAGCAGGCGGCCAACCAGCGGATCGCCGATTCCCAAAATCAGTTTAATGGCTTCCACCGCTTCCAAACTGCCGATGATGCCCGGCAGAACGCCCAAGACGCCGCCTTCCGCGCAGCTCGGGACCTCGCCGGGAGGCGGGGGATCGGGATAAAGACAGCGATAGCACGGGCTGCCTTGAGCCGTATCGTAGACGGTGACCTGACCCTCAAAGCGGAAGATACTGGCGTCAACCAAGGGCTTCCCTAGCAGCACACAGGCATCGTTGACCAGATAGCGGGTCGGAAAATTATCGGAGCCGTTGATGACCAAGTCGTATTGGCTGATGATGTCAAAGGCGTTCTGGCTGGTCAGTTGGGTGCGATGACCGACCACTTTGACATCAGGATTGAGTTGGCCAATGGTCTGGGCCGCCGACTCGACTTTCGGCTTATCGACGCTGTCCAGACGGTGGATAATTTGGCGCTGCAAGTTGCTGGTGTCGACCACGTCAAAATCAACCAGGCCAATGGTGCCGACCCCGGCCGCGGCGAGATAAATTGCCGCCGGGCTGCCAAGACCGCCCGCGCCGATAAGCAGCACTTTGGCGTCCAGCAGCTTAAGTTGGCCCTCTTCGCCCACTTCGGGCATGATCGTGTGTCGGCTGTAGCGAGCGCGCTGTTCGCTATTGAGCGTTCGCGGCACCTCGAAGGCGTATCCGGCTTTTTTCCAGCCATTAAACCCCCCCGCCACGGAGACCACGTCTTGATAACCCATCGTTTCCAGGTCGCGCGCACCCAGCAGGCTGCGGACCCCACCGGCACAGATAACCGCCACCGGCTTGGTGCGGTCGGGGGCGCGGGTTTCGATTTGTAGTTCCAGATACCCCCGGGGGATAAAGGCGGCTCCTTTAATGTGGCCTTGGTCCCACTCACCTTGTTCGCGGATGTCCACGAGGGTGACCTCGCCCCGTTCAAGCTGCTCGGCCAGTTGGTGGACCGTAATCTCTTTTACTTCCCGACGCAGCTTGGCCAACAATTGATCACTGGTTAGATAACTCATAACAGCTCCTTACCGTCCGCCCGCCATTGCGGGGATAATTGAAACTTCATCTTTTTCACCGACTGGGGTCTCACTGCCCTGGAGAGTCCGGATCTCTGCGTTATTGACAAAGACGTTGACGTAGCGTTTGATTTGGCCGCTCTCGTCACACAGGCGCGATTTAACACCCGGAAACTGAGTCTCCAGACTGTTGATGAGTTCGCTAACGGTGGTGCCATTCCCTTCGACTTTACTTTGGCCGTTGGTGTAACGTCGAAGAGGGCTAGGGATTCTGACAGTTGCCATTTTTCTTTTTCTCCTTTGATAAACCTGGGAATTGAGCCGGTTCGGGGCCCTCCCTATTTTTGACGATAAACAAAAAGGCTCATCGCCAAAGCATAGACGATGAGCCAAAATCATTTCTGTATGGGATTGAAGCCTAGGGGCGCTCGTAAATATAGACTAGTTGGCTGAGGGTCTCATCGTCGCTGCACGGCGATGCGGGCACCATAGCTGCGACCGCTCAACCGTTGAGGGTCGGGCTACCGGGCCCGCTTGCTACATGTACAACACAAACAGATGAAACTTTGCTGGCTAGCCATAAAATATCTTACCTACTTGACTTCCTTTTGCAACTGTTTCGTAGACGCAACAGTCGCCGGTTATCTTACCCGGCTCATGGTAATTCGGCAAATTGAGTCAAATCGCGGGTTTAGAAGAAGCCCAGCAGCGTTGGATCTTCCATCATTTCCGGGGTCCACTGCTCGGGTAGGACCTCGACTTTGGCCGGCCGGCCGGTGGCTTTCTCGGTGGTTTCTTTGACCTGCTGGACCAGCCAGGGTCCGTAGGGGCAGAAGGGCGTGGTCAGCAGCATTTTGACCTCGATCGGTTCGGTGCCGAGTTCGACACTGCGCAGCAGCCCCAACGTGACAATATCCAAATGCAGTTCCGGGTCCATGACATCACGCAGCGCTTCGCGTACGCTTTCTTCGGTGACTGGACTGTTTTTTGTTTCTTCAGCCATAATTTAAACCTCCGTTTAAGCATCAGCCGGGGCGATGAGGATATCATCACCGGCTACTTTGACTTGGTACAGCGGTACCGGCGCAAAAGCCGGCATGGTTTGTTGGCCGGTTTTGACGTTGAAGCGGGCGCCGTGACGGGGGCAAACAATACACTCTCCGTCCAGGTGGCCCTCGACCAGCGGGCCGTCATCGTGGGTACAAACATCGGAGATGGCGTAGAATTCGCCATCCAGGTTGAACAGGCCCACATCTTCACCGTCGTATTCGACTAGCATTTTTTCACCCGGCCCTAAGTCCGAGGTTTTAGCCACTTTGACGAATTCACTCACACTTTCATTCTCCCTTTAGAAGATTAATGTCAGATTACACTGGGGTCTACCAATCGTTATCGGTGTTCCACTCGGTCTCGCTCAAGCCGTAGGCACCCGCCTTGAGCACTTTTAGCGAAAGCAACGCGCACTTGAGCCGGGTCGGCCCAATGGGGATACCCAAAGCTTCGAGAATGTCTTCTTTGCCGATTTGCTTGGCCTCATCCAGGGTTTTGCCTTCGATCATCTCGGTCAGCATGCTGGCACTGGCCTGGCTGATGGCGCAGCCTTTGCCCTGGAAGGCCACTTTGTCAATTACGTTATCGGCGTTGACGTGCAAATCAATGCGAATGACATCGCCGCAGAGCGGATTATTTTCCTCGTGCGTATGGGTCGCATCCTCGAGCCTACCCGCGTTACGCGGATTTCGGTAGTGATCGAGGATGTTTTCTTTATAAAAGTCGTCCATAATGATGTTTTGTGCTTTAGTTACTCTTTAACAACTGGGCGAACTCTTCAACCGTTAAATTGGCATCGCGTAGAATGCTCTTGACCACTTTTGGATGGAGTACTTTGCCTGAGTGAAATGCAACCGTTACCCGCTTTCCATCAACATCTTTGTAGATTCTGTGACTGCCACTCTGACGAACCAAGGTGAAGCCTCTTTTCTCCAAGACACGAATAACTTCTGCGGCAGTCACGCGCGGCAGCCGCTGGCTCAAACTTGCACCTCTAGGGTGGCCAGACTTATCATTTCAACCGACGGAATGGGTTCGTTGTTTGCCAAAAGATCTTCTAAGTGAAGACGGATCGCGTCTTCAATGTTTTCCATAGCCTCCTCGTAGGAGTCGCCTTGCGTATAACAGCCTTGTATTAGTGGACAAAAGACAAAATAGCCATCTTCATCTTTTTCAATGACAATGGGAAATGTAAATTTATTCATTGTTTATTTACCGTAATTGATTACCAGTCCGGTGGCTTTAATCAAACTTTCACTGCGGCTGTGCAAACTTTTCCACATAGCTTTCATATCGATGTAATGCAGAAGATAGCTAAAGAATAGCAGATCCATCGCCGCACTCTCAATCCAGTCAACGCTCTGGGTGTACCCCGAAACCAATAAAACTTGGGTAGCCTCGACAAATTGGGTCAAGCGTTCCTTTTCCACATCAACAGTACCACAACTCCCAAAATGAATAACCCAATCCGAAAATCTTTGCCCGAATAAATCGGCTAACTCTTCCAAGCTGATTTTTGTCTCGTCGGCTAGATGAATATAACCAGGCTCACCATGAAAAGACAAATACAGAATACCGTACTGCTTTTTCTTCTTTAATTTTTTGAGGGCCTCAAGATTATACTCTAATTCACCGCGCGTATTGCAGGTTAAATGGCTGAACTTAAAGTCTTCTACATTCTTTGATAGCAGTTCCAAAATAGGGACTACGTTGGCTCGTTGATCGTTTTCTATAATGCCGTCATCCCAGAGCGACTCTAAACAAGCAACATAATTTATATTTTTCTTAGCTCTTGGCACTGGTATTGCTCCTGGGGCTTCTTGTCTTACGCCACTTTTTCATTATCCCAGTAGTTCGATTACTTTTTCTAAACCTGACACCAACCGATCCACTTCCTCTTCGGTGTTGTACACGTAAAAACTGGCTCGTGTCGTAGCCGCCAGACCGAGCTTGTCATGCAGCGGCATTGCGCAATGATGCCCGGCCCGCACGGCGATGCCTTCCCCATCGAGGACGGCGGCGATGTCGTGCGGGTGAATGTCACCTAGGGTAAAGGAGAGCGCGCCACCCCGATCCTCTGGTTTCCGAGGACCGTACACCCGCAGCCCCTCGACCTGGTTCAGCTTTTCCAGAGCATATTCTACAACGTCTACTTCGTGCTGGCGAACCGCGACCATGCCCAGGGCGTTCAGGTAATCGACCGCCGCCGCCAGGCCAATTGCTTCGGCGATGGCGGGCGTGCCGGCTTCGAACTTCCAGGGCAGATCGTTCCACTCCGAGCCGTTGAAGGTTACTTTCTTGATCATATCGCCGCCGGTCATAAAGGGCGGCATATCGGTCAGGATCTCCTGGCGGCCCCACAGCACGCCGAGGCCGGTTGGACCCAGCATTTTGTGACTGGAGAAGACTAAAAAATCAGAGTCCAGGGCTTGCACGTCGGTGGGCAGATGCGGCACCGACTGGGCCCCATCGAGCAGAACCAGCGCCCCAGCGTCATGGGCTTTACGAATAATTTCCTCGACCGGCGGGATGGTGCCGAGGACGTTGCTCATCGCGGTCACGGCTACCAGCTTGACCTCCGGCGTCAGCAGTCGGTCAAAGGCGTCCATATCCAGGTAGCCCTGCTCGGTGACCGGAATGTATTTGAGCGTGGCCCCTTTCCGGGCGGCGAGCTGCTGCCAGGGGATCAAGTTGGCGTGATGCTCCATCTCGCTGGTCAGGATGACGTCACCGGCCTGGATGTTCGCATCGCCCCAACTATAAGCCACCAGGTTGATACTCTCGGTGGCGTTGCGAGTGAAGATGACCTCGCGCCAGCTCCGGGCGTTGATGAAGCGGCCCACTCTTTTACGGGCCTGCTCATACGCCTCCGAGGCGCGTTCGCTGATCTGGTAAATGCCGCGATGGACGTTAGCGTTGTACTCCCGGTAGTAGCGGTTCATGGCCTCGATGACGACCAGCGGCTTTTGCGAGCTGGCGGTGCTGTCGAGATAGATCAACGGTTTACCGTGGACGGTTTGGTTGAGGATGGGGAAATCTTGGCGAATTTTTTTTACGTCAAACATATAGCAGCTATCCCTATTTATAGACCGAGCGCAGCTTGTTCTTGTATCTTCTCGCGAACCCAACTATTAACGAGTTCTTCAGATGAAATATGTCGAGATTTGGCAATTTCGGTTAGTTTATCAGTTAGATCAGCATCGAGAGCAATGAGGTGTATTTTGCGCTCAATTTCCACCTCAAATTTGACCTCAGGCATCTGTTCCAGATAATCGCCTAAATCACGATTATCAAAGAATTCGACTAACTCATCAAGGGATGCAAACCTGGGTAACAACTCCGTTTTATTGTCTGCCATACTGTCCTCTTTCCTTCTTTGCCCTCTCTCTGGCGCTCAAAATTAAGGCTTCTTTTGTTTCCTTATGAATAAAGAGTATTGTCAGGTACCGACACCATTACTTTGGCCCAGAGCCAGATAAACATCTTCATTTGCACGCTCGCCTTTTTCCACGAAGCGAAACTTGGGACGATTGTCGAAAACCTGTTCAACTTCATACGTTTCGACTTGGTGTTTGACAGCCAGCTTGTCAACGATCTCTCTTAGCCAGATTATGCCCTCAATTCTCAAGATTTCTGATCCGCCTTATAGGATAGCGTCAGATACAAAATATCTTCTTTTTCAAAATGAACCATCCTTATTTTACTCATGAATAGGTCCAGATTATAGTCATCTAATCGTATCGTCAAGATTGTGCCTACGAATGCCCTGATGGGCAAATAGACCGTCGCGCTACCCCCTATTTCCGCAACCGCGCCATCAGGTACGAGTCTATATAGCGCCCGTCGCGAAAAGCATAGTCCACCTGCGTGCCCTCGATGGTGAAGCCGAACTTCTCATACAGCCGGATGGCCAAGGCATTATCGGTGAAGACATTGAGCTCCAAGCGGGTCAGATTCAGCCACTTATCGGCCAGGTCAACCGCGGCCTGCATCAAAGCCGTGCCAACGCCCCGCCCCTGCCAATCATCGCGTACCGCCATACCTATCTGGCCCACGTGGCGACGCCGCGGCCGGTCAGGGAAGGTGTGCAAGCTCAACTGGCCGACGACTTCATCGTTCTCCACGCAGGCCACCAGACTGAAGAAGCCCGCCGGCGGCTCGGCCAGCCGCTTGCGCCACATCTCGACCGAAGCCAGCGGCAACTGCAACGTGCCCCAGACCGCTTTAGGGCCGGCCAGGATGCGCTGCATGGCTTCGTAATCGCTCGGTTCCGCGTGTCGAATGGTGATGGTCATGATTTACCCTCCCGCCTGCCGAACGAATCCTACAGAAACTTCTCTACCATAATTTCATCGATAAACTGGCCATTAATTCTTGCCTGCTGCTGCGCCGTGCCCACAATACGAAAGCCTTGATTGAGATAAGTGGCTAATGAAGCCAAATTATCCGCCCGGATAAAGGTGAAGATCTTGGTGTAGCCTTTCTCGATGGCCGCTTCAAAACTCGCTTTAAACAAAGCTGAGGCAATCCCTTGGCGCCGGTACCGCAAGTCGACATAGGTGCCGAGGACGCCGACGTGGTCAAAGGCGTGCGTATAGCCGGCAAAAGGTTCCATACTTTGAAAACCAACAAGGCGATGGTCCTGAGTCCGAACCGCCGCCAGAAAGAGACCGCGTTGGGGAAAATTTAGGATGTACTCTCGCTCAGCCTCGACGGTAAAGGGCGTATCGAAAACAGTATGGGTGCCGGCCTCAATGATAGGGTTGAAAATGTTGACAATCGCTTCGGCATCCTCCGGCTGGACTATTCGCACCGACAAATCCATCTTCTCTCCCTTATACAAGAGAGACGACCCGAAGGTCGCCTCTGCTTATTGCTCGTCGGGTAAATTGGACCCATCTGACAGATGGGTCCAATTTTGCGATAACGATCAATCCCCAATCTTGGCCGAGACCGCGTTGAAGAGCTTCTCGCGGACCCGCTCATTGTACATACGATCAAAGACTTTGTAGAAAAAGCCCTCGACGACCATGCGGACGGCGGTGTTGCGCGGAATGCCGCGACTCATCAAATAGAAGACGTACTCTTCCACAATCTTGGTGATGGTCGCCCCGTGCGAGGCCCGGACGTCGTTGGCGTCGATCTCCAGGCTGGGGATCGAGTCGGCCCGGGCGGTGTCGTCCAGCATCAGGTTCTCGTTTTTGAGGTAGGAGTTGGTCTGCTGCCCACTCTCATCGATTTTGATCAGGCCGGTGAAGATGCTGCGGCTCTTGTCCTTGAGCGCGCCGTGCAGCAGCAGGTCGCCGTTGGTGGCCAGGCCGGTGTGGCGGATCAGGCAGTCGGTGTCCAGATGCTGGTTGCCTTCCAGGAAGTAGACCCCATTGAACTCCATGCTGGCGCCGTCGCCGGGCAGCAGGCTGTCAAAATAGGTCTTGCTCAGGCGCCCGCCCAACTGGCCCGTTTCCCAGGTGACGGTGCTGTCATCCCGGCCCACCGAGCGCTTGATGTTGAAGTTGTAAACATCCAGACCCCAGCGCTGGACATCGACAAAGCGGAGGCGGGCATCTTCGTTGGCGTAGACCTCGACCACGCCGACGTTGAGGGCCTGGCCGTGCTCGCCCAGCGAGACCTCTTCCTCGATAAAGTTGGCGCTGGCCGACTGCTCGGCCACAATCAAGGTGCGCGGCATCGAGATACTGCCCTCGCCTTCCAGGACATAGGCCACCTGGAACGGCTCTTCGATTTCGACGCCTTTGGGCAGGTAGAGGAAAGCCCCGGCCTGCCACAGCGCGGAATTGAGGGCCGAAAACTTGTCATTCGAAGGCGGCACCGCCTCACTGCCCAGGTATTGCTGGACAATCTCCGGGTGCTGGGCGACCGCCGTGGACAGGTCGGTGAAAAGGACGCCCTGCTCGGCTATCTCGGGGCTAAGCTCGTGATACACGACTCGGTTGTTGGCGATGACCAGCCGGCCCGAGGCCGGATACTCGGCTTCCAGGGCGGACTGGACCTCGGCGGGCAGGTCAGCCAGCGTTTGGGTCGGCGCAATCGACGAGGTGCTGTTGAAGGCAAACTTATTCCATTTAATTTTCCTCAGACTGGTCCGGCGCCAATCCTCATCGGACGAGGTCGGCATCGGCGTCTCTTCAAAGATGCTCCAGGCCGTCTGGCGCAGCGCTTGCAGCCAGGCCGGCTCATTGAGCCGCTGCGACAAGGTCGCCACGTCGTCGCGTGTGGCCAGGCCCGCGTCGAGGATGGCGTCTTTGGGTTTGGTGGTGAGTGCTACTGCCATTAGCCGACCGAGCCCTCCATTTCCATTTCGATCAGGCGGTTCATCTCCAGAGCGTACTCCATGGGCAGCTCCTTGACAATCGGCTCGATGAAGCCGCTGACGATCATATTGGAAGCCGTGTCCTCATTGATGCCCCGGCTCATCAGGTAGAAGAGCTGCTCTTCCGACACCTTTGAGACGCTGGCCTCGTGGCCGATGCTGACATCGCTGTTCTCAATCTCGATGTAGGGGAAGGTATCGGTGGCCGAGTCTTCGTCCAACACCAGAGCATCGCACAAGACATTGCTCTTGGCGTTGCGGGCGTTGGGGGCGACCTTGATCAGCCCGCGATACGTGGAGCGGCCACCGCTCTTGCTGATCGACTTGCTGGTGATGACCGAACTGGTGTTGGGCGCAGCGTGAACAATCTTGCCGCCGGCGTCCTGCACCTGACCCTTGCCGGCAAAGGCAATCGAAAGCACTTCGCCGTGCGCACCTTCGTCCATCAGCCAAACGGCCGGATACTTCATGGTCAGCTTGGAACCCAGGTTGCCGTCGATCCATTCCATCGTGGCGTTCTTATAGGCCTGAGCGCGTTTGGTGACCAGATTGTAGACATTGTGACTCCAGTTCTGAATGGTCGAGTAGCGACAGCGGGCGTTGTCCTTGACAATGATCTCGACCACGGCGCTGTGCAGGCTGTCGGTCGAGTAGGTTGGCGCCGTGCAGCCTTCGACGTAGTGGACGTAGGCGCCTTCGTCAACGATGATTAGCGTCCGCTCGAACTGGCCCATATTCTGGGCATTGATGCGGAAGTAAGCTTGCAGCGGCAGATCGATGTGGATCCCCGGCGGCACGTAAATGAAGCTGCCGCCTGACCAGACGGCCGTGTTCAACGCCGCAAACTTGTTATCCTCAGGCGGAATGACCGTGCCAAAATACTCCTTGACAATATCGGGATGCTCGCGCAGGCTGGCATCCATATCGAGGAAGAGCACGCCTTTGTCTTCCAAGTCCTTGATGATACTATGATAAATCACTTCAGACTCGTACTGGGCGCCAACGCCGGCCAGGAACTTCTGCTCGGCTTCAGGAATACCCAGGCGGTCGAAAGTATTTTTGATATCTTCCGGCACATCGTCCCAAGACTCAAACGCCTTATCCGCGCCAACGGGCTTGATGTAGTAATAAATGTCATCAAAGTTAAGCTCGTTGAGCATCCCCCGCCCGCCCCACTGCGGCATAGGGCGCTCCAGGAAGTGACGGTAGCCGCGCAGCCGATAATCGGTCATCCAGCCCGGCTCGTTCTTCATCTCGGAGATCTGCTTGACGATGCGCTCGTTTAAACCTTTTTCAGCCTTAAAAGCGTAATTTTCCGGAACGCTAAAACCGTATTTATATTCTTCAAGATTAACATCAACAGTTGCAGCCATGCCAAGCCTCCTTAGTGTTTTCCATTGCTACTGCCGTTACCACTGGTGGCCAAACCGGTATAGCCCCGGCTTTTCAGCAGATTGTCGTACCCCTCTTCTTCCAATTTGTGGGCTAATTCCGGCCCGCCCGATTCGACGATCTGGCCATCGTACATGATGTGGACGTAATCGGGCTTAATGTAGTTGAGAATGCGCTGGTAGTGAGTAATCACCACAAAGGCCCGGTCTGGACTGAGCAGCGAGTTGACCCCTTCGGCCACAATTTTGAGGGCGTCGATGTCAAGTCCGGAATCAGTTTCGTCCAGAATGGCGACCTTAGGCTCAAGCAGGGCCATCTGGAGAATTTCGGCCCGTTTCTTCTCGCCGCCGGAAAAGCCTTCATTGAGATAGCGGCGGGCAAAATCTCGATCCATTTTGAGCAGATCCATCTTTTCCAGTAGCTTTTTGCGGAACTCGGCGATAGGGATCTGCTTTTTCTTGCCGTCTTCGCCCACTTCTCCTTTAATGGCGTTGTAGGAGGTGCGCAAAAAGTTAGCCATGGTAATGCCGGGAATGGCGGTAGGGTACTGAAAGCAGAGGAAAAGACCCTTTTGCGCTCGCTCATCGGCGGCCAGTTCCAAAAGATTTTCGCCGTCCATCCACACTTCGCCGCCTTCAACCTCGTAGGCGGGGTGGCCGGCCAGGGCGTAAGCTGTAGTACTCTTACCCGAGCCATTCGGCCCCATAATCGCGTGGACTTCACCGGGCTTCACTTCCAGGTTTAGGCCTTTGATAATGTGTTTGTCGTTAATACTGACCCGCAGGTCTTTAATCTGTAGTGTCGAACTCATATTTCCTCACTAAAAACGTGTTGTATATATTTTGTCAGAGTTGTAGTAGTATTTCGTCGGCTATTCTAGCATGCCGGGGACACTTTGTCAACTATTTGGTTACTAAAGATTGCAAAGTTATAAGCCCCATGCTATACTCTCGCCGTAGCTGCAAAAGATGCCAAAGTAGCAAGGAGTTATTTGGTTTGGAGCAACCTATGGAACGTTCAAGCACTGCTCTTCTTCAAAAACATATGCCCACCACCAGCCGGCAGATCTTGGCCCTACTCAAAGAGCACGGCGGCTTAACCGCTGATGACCTGGCCAAACGGTTGGGCATTAGCGCGGTGGCGGTTCGCCGCCATTTGACCAAACTAGAGGTAGACAAACTGGTTATCTACGAAGAAGTTCAGCGCGGCATGGGCCGGCCTAGTTTTGTCTATCGCCTGGGCGAGGCTGCCTCGGACTTTTTCCCGCGCCGCTATCAAGAATTGGCCAGCGACGTTATTGAAACGGTGCAAAATCTGTACGGGCATGAAGCGGTCGATGCTATTTTTGCCAAGCGGACCGATGAGATTGTCGATCGCTACCGGCAGCAGGTCACGGGTGAGACCTTGGAGAAACGGTTGTCTCAGTTGACTCAGCTACGTGAAGCCGACGGCTATATGTCGTCCTGGGAGTCCGATCCCAACGGCGTGTTTGTCTTACGAGAGTCAAACTGCCCCATCATTCACGTAGCCGAAGGCTGTAACACGGCCTGCAAGTGTGATCAAGTGATTTTGGAACGCCTGCTTGATGCCGAGGTAGAGCGGACTAATCATTTGGTGCAAGGCGATAGCGCTTGTATCTATAAGGTGCGGCCCAAAACAGCGGAAGAATGGAAGAATGGAGCGTTTGAAGATTGACTCTTCTGTGCCGGTCTTTCAAACAGGTCTAGATCTAAAATCTTACTTTAGGAGACAATTATGTCCAACGTAACCGAGGCCCATATCCTGGAGGCGCTTCGACAAGTCCACGAGCCGCAAAAAGGGCAGGATATTGTGGCGCTCGATCTGGTTAAAAATCTCAAAATTAGTGGCAGCACAGTTAACTTTACCTTGGTTCTTAATCGGACCGTGGCTTCGTTTAAACAACAGATGCAGGCCGCGGCCGAGCAGGCAGTCAAAGCTGTACCCGGGGTCGAAACGGTCGACATCACCATCGAGCGCCCGGTGGCGCCTGATCCGCGGTTGTTGAGCCGGGCCGATTTGCAGGTTCGCAACGCGATTGCCATTGCTTCAGGCAAAGGGGGCGTGGGCAAAAGCACGATGTCGACTAATATTGCGCTTAGCCTGGCCCTCGACGGGGCTAAGGTCGGACTGCTCGATGTCGATGTCTATGGCCCCAACATTCCCATCATGATGGGCGTCCACGAGCAGCCCAAAGGTAGCAACAACAAGATCCAGCCGTTGCAAGGTCACGGCATCAAAATGATGAGTATGGGCTTTTTGGTCGATCCGGAGCAGCCGATTATTTGGCGCGGCCCGATGCTGCATAACGCCATCCGCCAGTTCATCGAAGATGTGGATTGGGGCGATATCGACTATCTGATTATCGACCTGCCACCCGGCACCGGCGACGCCAGCCTGAGCCTATCGCAAAGCTTGGGCTTAACTGGCGCCGTCATCGTTACTACGCCGCAGCAGGTGGCCATTAGCGATGTCATTCGCAGCGTGGGAATGTTTAAACAGCTCAACGTACCGATCCTGGGCGTGATCGAGAATATGAGCTATTTTGTGGCGCCGGATACCGGCAAACGGTACGATATTTTTGGGCACGGCGGCGGCGCAGCCATGGCCAAAAAGGTCGGAGTCGATTTCCTGGGCGAAGTGCCGCTCGAGCCCGAAGTACGCATCGGTGGCGACGAAGGCCAGCCGATTGTGGTGCGCGATCCGGACTCGGCCGCGGCGAAGGCTATTCGCGACGTAGCCCAACGGGTTGCCAGCGCGGTCGAAAAGCGAAACCTGGGCCAGGCCGGCTCAAAGTTTGGAGATCCGGTCCTGTCGATCATAAAGTAGCTCAAGAGGATCGAATGCATAAGAAACAGGTAGAGTTGCGGACAACTCTACCTGTTTTGATTAATTGCAAACTTGGAGAAAGCTATGCTAGTGGAAGAGATTCTTACCAAAATTGGAGGTAACTACAATCAACTGGTGCGGCTGTATCGCAGCCTGCCGGTGACTTCGCTTGAGGTAGAGGCCCTACCCAATGGCTGGACGATTAAAGATCTGTTGGGCCACATTGCGGCCTGGGAGTGGTACTGTGCCGAGTCTTTAAACCAGGCCCGCCAAAGCGGTGGGCTGCCGAGTACCAGCGTTGATTTCAATGAGATGAACCGGAATATCTATGAGGAGCGGAAAGAGTGGCGGTGGGAAGAGGTTGAGTATGATTTTCGCGCGGCGCATGAGGCCGTTATCGCCGCCATTCGGCAGTTCCCAACGGACCGGCTAGAGCATGAAGCTGTTCAACACCGGATTACGGTTGACACCTGGCAGCACTATGCCGACCACCTTAGCGAGTTGGAGGCCTGGCACCGGCGACAGACCCGAAATCGCTAGTAACTACTCCAACTGAGCTGCTCATCCCACCAATGGCGTTCGGCGTGGAGGTTATAGGGCAAGCCGGCCTTCGGGGTTAGGGTGTAGTAATCCTCAAACTCGGTAATCTGTTTGGTTAGCCGGGTCTCGACATGAACGGCCCAGAGTCCCCAGCCCTGGCCATGATCAGAGACAAAAGCGACCCACTCGCCATCGGGTGACCAGGTGGGCAAACCATCGACGGCGGAGCGGAAGGTAAGGCGGGTGACGTTGCTGCCATCGCTATTAACCGTGTAGAGATCCCAGTTTCCGTCTTGTTCCGATATATAGACAATTTTATTCCCTTTAGGGGACCAGTCCGGAGACTTTGCCTGCGGGTCAAGGTGCAGGGGGCGAGCTTCGTACTCCACGGTTTCCAAATCACCTACCCACAACCCGCAGTCATTACCGCTAAGATCGCAGCCCTCAAAAACAAAAGTATTATTATCGGGTGAGAAAGAGGGCGAGCGGCCGGCTCGCCGCAAATTACGTTCTTGAGTCCCATCTCCCCGGGCCGTGTACAAGCCCCAATGGCGATCACTTTCGCGCTGCGAAGCGTAAATCACAAGGTCATCCCCGGGCGCCCAATCAGGCTGAGCATCTTCCCAATACGGCGAGACACGCTGCGGCGTAGTTCCGTCGAGAGGGCTAACCAGCAGTTTCTGCGGATGATCAGGCTGCGACCAACTCCGAAGGGCCAGAGTATAATCATGGGCCTTGTTGGGATGCAGGGCCGGTTCGGACACATCCCTCAGACTGTACTCCCGCTGATGGGTGCCATCAGGGCTGATAAAAAAGGTTGTGAACAGTTCCCTCTCGGGCCGGGTATCATACAGGGCGTAGGCAATGGTCCCACCGGGCAGTCGAGGCTGGGTACGGGGGACAGTAGTCGGCCAGGCATCGAGTGGCCGTTCAGCTTTAGGTTGGTGAGCAATGGGCGGCGGTTGTGGGGGTTGGTAAGCCGATTGCTCAAGCGCAGTTGCCGAGTCTGGCTTAATTTCAACTACATCGCTTTCCTGCTCAGTCACCACCGGCGGCGTAGTCGGTGTGGGAACAGGAATAGTGTCTCCGAGCGGCGTAGGGGTCGATGAAGGTTTCCGGGGCAGGGGTGTTGTGGGAGGGGAGGTAAGGGTAACCGGCAGTTGTAGAGAGAGCGTTGTCGGTGAAGCAGTCACAACAACCTCAGTCGCCTCTTTGGCCGTGTCGATGGGGACGGACACAGCGTCGACCTCCAATTGCGAGCGGATGACCAGATAGGCGCCAAAGGCTAAGGTAACAACCAGGGCGGCATTACCGGCCGCGCTGAGAAACCGGAGCGGGCCAAACCGATCCCACTGGAACCAGCGCTGGTGCCGCTGTTGTTCATGCAGGGCAGCCCGAACTCGTTGCCGCAACATAGGTGGCGGCGTTGGATGCCCGAGCACGGTGTGCATGACCGGGCCTAGTTCTTTTTTTAGACGTTGGGTATCAAAGAGAAGACGGGCGCAAATAGGGCACTTGCGCAGATGAGCCTCTACCGTCTTGCGCTCTTCCGACGTAAGATGGCCATTGAGATATGCCTCAATCTGGTCATCGACATGCTTAGTGGGCATTCTGAGTTTCAAAAATCTCCGGCGTTGTAATACCCTGAGCGGTCAACAACTCGGCCAGACGACGACGCGCGTTATGCAACCGCGAGTAGACCGTTCCTTCCGGGCAGTCGAGCAGCTTGGCGATCTCCACGGCGGGAAGTTCCAGATAATAATGAAGAGTTACAACTTCTTTTAACGGCATACTCAAATTCTGAACGGCCTCCCACAGGAGGCGTCTGTACTCACCGCGCAAAGCAACGCTTTCAGGTCCAGGCCGACCATCCGGCATATCCGGTGTTTCGTCGTTTTGGCGCAACCATGGAATAGTCAAAAGATGCTTACGGCGCAAATGACTGCGGCAATAGTTGAGCGCAATCTGATAGAGCCAGGTGCCAAAGCTCGCTTTACTGGGGTCAAAGCGGTAGCGTGCTTTGTGGGCCCGCAAAAATGTTTCTTGCACTACATCCTCGGCAGCCTGCGCCTGCTGAAGCACGGCCCATCCGAGCCGGTAAATAGCCGGTGAGTGGAGCGTGTAAAGCTTGTCAAATGCATCTTCGTCATCTGCTTGCCAGCGTTGAATTAAATCTAATTCACTGTTTGTATAATCTAATTTGTTTGTCATCATCTTATACGCCGTCTATTTCGAATCCTTTTAATTGGCTACGACCGGCAAGCTGCCCAATCTTTGCCGACCGGTTTGCACCCTTATCATACCATACTAATAAGCGAAAAAGGGATATTATACCGTTGGGAGTCCGACGCGAAGCCGACGATTTGACCGATATTTCAGGCGGAGGTCGACTCGGGGCCAAGGCAATACCAGGAAGGGCGTATTTGCATACGTTTAGAACAAGCACTCGGTGAACGACAGGTTGACTAGAAATCTATTCTATACCAGATGGTGGCAAAAGAGGAATCCAAGCCATCAATATTCAAGCATCGATGAAAAGGTTGTTTAGCAGGCCAATTTTCCGACTCCCCAAATTAAGAGACTCATGTTATAATTGACTTGACATATTCAATTAACATAGTCATTTGACATATTCTAATAACAAACCGATAATAAAGAGACATCGATAAAAAGACGTCGGTGACCCACACCGTTGTACTTCGACCTTTTAAGGAGTGAGGAGTAACCTCGCTATGTCGTCTCAACGAGCCATCTTCGTAATAAGTAGTATCACGCTGCTTCTGTTGGTTGGAGTCCTCACAGCGTGCAGTTCAGAGGTAACCGGTCAAGCTATCGCCGGGGGCATCCAAGTGCGACTGTTGGTCCAGCCCCCTACCAATCCTCTCCCGGTCGGTTCAGTTCTCAATGTTCGCTCCTTAACTGAATCCGAGACTCCCATTTCTCACATCGAGTTATACGCCTTGCAGTTGCCCTCTGACGCGCAAAATGTCCTCATCCGGGCCGATGCGCCAGCTTTGGCTCAAACAAATTTTACAGCGATGCAGCGCTTCACGCCTCAACGGGCCGGGAATTACGTTCTTCGGATCACTGCTTACAATCAGGCGGGGCAAAAGGCCGAGTCGAATCCTATCAGCTTTACGGTGGAATAAAAGAGAAAGCCTATGACCGGATTATTAAAACAAACGCGGCTACTGATCACCTTGATCGTCCTCTTTGCCCTGGGGCTGTTTTCGGTCAGCGCCTGTAGCGGGCTGGATCTATTTGGTGAGCCACCGCCCTCGGGCCCCACCGAGTCGAAGATCATTGCCCCGGTTCAAAGCGGTGGAACCGAGATTGCCCGTGTCTTTGCCGGCAGTCCGGTGCAAATCCAGAGTGTGTTTGCCGGTCAAGACCTGAACAGCGCCGAACTGTACGTCCAGCCGGAGAATCAGCCGGAACGGTTGATCCGGGGCGATACGCTGACTGACAATACCATCACTCAAGCCTGGACTCCTGAGCAGCCGGGACGCTATCTCATTCGCGTGGTGGGTATCACCAGCACCGACAGAATCCCGCTGACGATTACGGTTGATGTCTTACCCAGCGAAGGTCTGGTCTCGATTCCGGCGCCCGAACCGGCCGCCGACAGTGCCGGCCTGACCGTCCCCACGCCGGCCCCGCGAGGTACGGAAATTGTGGTTACGCCGGTGGCCACCCCGGCTGAGCAGGTCTTTATCGTCAGACCGACTGTCCTGAGCGCCCGGCCCACAGCGGGCCTGGAAAGCCAAGAATTTGAGCCGCCTGCTCCGGAAGTTGGGGCCACTATTCAGGTGCTGGAGACGGCTGAGATCATCGCGGCCACGCCCATAGTCGCTCCTACCGCCACACCGGTCCGCTATCCACCGCCGCCACCCGATCCGGGGGTGCCACCCGGCCCAACGCAAGATCAGCTACCCCCTAAAATTCCGCCCATGTGTGATGCTGCTCAGTATCTGGGCGAATTTGTGGCGACCGATGATACCCAGCGGATCTACTTACCCGGCGAGGACGATATTGCCATCAAGGTCGCGGCCGGCTCGATTGTTCATCGCGCCTGGCGCTTGCGAAATGTCGGAACCTGTACCTGGGGACCCGGGTATGAACTTGCTTTTTACGGGGGCCGCTCGATGGGCTCCGGCGGCGTCGCCTTTGAATCTACCTTTCCCAACGATTTGCGTCCTCGCAACCAACTCCTGGATACCGACCGGCTGATCCTGCCCGAAGGTAAACCCAATCAAACGTCCGTACTGGAAGTGCTCCTTAACGCGCCTACTTACCCCGGCGTCCATCAAAGCTACTGGCGCATGCGCAACCCACAGGGCGTTTACTTTGGCCCGATCCTGGGGGTAACTATGGAAGTGGTCCGCGAATGCGAGGCAGATCCAGGTGATCCGTTTATCTATGGCGCGCCGGTGGTCAACTTTGCGGCCATCTCGGTTAACGGCAACCTTATCGGCGAGGATGAAGGGATTCCGGGGGCCGGACCTCTACCGGTAGAAATAGGGGATGCAATTAGATTTAGATACACGGTCTTTAATCACACCAGTTTCCAAATTATCAAATTTAGCCCAACGCGCGATATCGAAGTCAGTACCTCCGATGATCCCAGTTCCGATTTCGTCGTCACGCCCGGCGATGTAGGCCTCTATACCATCCGCCTGTATGCCGAAAACGGATCATGTTCTGTCTCTAAGGAAATTGAACTGGAGGTACGGCCACCTGTCGATGCTCAATTTGTGTTTGATGCTATCTTTTTTACCGGCGCACCGATAGCTGCTTTAACCCAAGATAACGTCCAGTTTTCGGCGGCGGTCCGTCCAGGCACCTTTGAAGCGCAATGGCAGCATATTGACTCCCGGGTTGACGAAATTGTTTTCTTAACCCCGGCCGTATACCAACGCGAATACGAGAATGAGACCTGTTACTTGAGTGACTTCTTTGGCCAGACCCTCTGCTGGCCCGGGGGTTGGGGGGATTGGCAGCCGATGAGCGGCGTTAGTGCGGCGGCTGCCCCCTTCTCGGTCGCCGGGGGAGTGATCGGCACCACGCCGAGCGGCCGAGCCGTTATCAGTTACCTGCGCACGCCGCTGCCGGTTGAATTGGAAGGTGCCTCGGCGGCAGAGGTAGATGCCGCTATCAGCGCGACGGTTCAAGCTAGAGCTTTAGGGTGCCCGGCCCTGAGTGATGACCGGGTTCAATATAGAGTAGTCTACCAGTTGGCCGCCAGAGCCAACGGGCAAGAGGTGTCGCCAGCGCGAAGCAACACGGTTGAAATCTTCTGTGGCAGCACTATCGAGACAACCGTAGGGATGCGCTAACGGGCCAGACGCCCAACATCGTAGAGATAGTCAAAAAGAGCAACGCTGGTTGCTCTTTTATATTCAGAAAAGATGAAGGTTAGGCCGCGATGATGAATACAACTGTTCGTAGTTTCATCAAGGTCAATAAACTCCAAGAGGCAGTCTCGACCTGCGTCTAATTTGAAATTGCCGACTTTCGAGACTATAGTATTGAGACACACTCACTGACCATGAGGAACTCCTCGCATGACGAAAAGCCGCCCATCCGCCTTTAGCGCAGAATATGAGCCGCAACCGCAACTTCAGGTTGTGGTTCACGCTGGCCCGCTGGCCGGCAAGGGTTTTCTCATCACCGCTGATGAAGTTACCTTTGGCCGCGATCCGGAGAACACGATTTCCTGGGACGATACCCTGGTGTCTCGTTTCCATGCTCGCCTGGTCAGGCAGGGGCGGGAGCTTATCCTGGAGGATCTGGGTAGCACCAACGGGACGCTGATCAACGGCCAGCCGGTTTCCACGCCCCGGGTGCTTCAGCCTGCCGATATTATCAGCATTGGCTCGTCTATCTTTGGCATCAAGGGCTTTTCCGCCCCGGCGACCATCAGCGTGACCCAGGTGTCAAAAGACCGGATGACGCTGCCGCCTTCTCTGCAACCAACTCCGGAAGTTGGTCCCAGACCGCCATCGATCTCCCGGCCGGCGGTAGTGGCCGAAGACAATGAAGGTGGGTCGGTGAGCACGCTGCTGCTGTCCGGCATTGCGATTTTTATGATTGTGATCCTGGCTTTAGCGGCGGTAACCGCTTATTACTTAATGCAAGGTCAGCAGGCGACCGTCACCCAAATTCCGTCCGTCATCATCACGGCTCCTCGAGGCAACGACAAAGTGTTGCTCAACGCCCCGGTCACGGTTCAAGCCACCGCCTCCGACCCCAGCGGGGTAACCCGGATGGAGTTGTGGGTGGATGAGGCAGAGGTCAACGAAGCGGTCAGTCCTCTGGCGCAAGGCCAATCGACCCTGACCGCTTCGTTGCAGTGGACGCCACAGACGCCCGGGTTCCATACGCTAGAGGTTCGAGCTTACAATGCCCAGAACCGGGTCAGCGAACCGGTCGCTGTCTTAGTTGAGGCAGTAGAACAGTTGGCCGTTGATGGCACCCCTACCTCCACACCAACCGCCGAACCGCCCACTGCCACGCCCAATACCGAGCCGCAGCTAACCACGATCGCTGACTTAAACGTGCGCTCCGGGCCGGGGACAGACTACGACCTGCTGGGCCTGCTGCCTTCCGGCACCGCCACCGAGATCGTGGGCCGGGATGAAACGCGCCAGTGGTGGCAGATTCGGTTTGGCCCCTCCCCCACCGGCATCGGTTGGGTAGCCGCCGACCCGAGTTTCTCCAAAGTAATCAACGTCGATAACGTGCCGGTGGCTCAAGCCCCGCCGACCCCGACAGTTCAGCCCACCAGTACGCCAACAAACACTCCGGAACCGAGCGCAACCCCAACCTCAGTGCCGGCCAGCCCTACGCCAACGGGTACCTCGGTGCCAAGCCCTACCCCTACCCTGGTCGGACCACAGGTTGACTTTGTGGTCTCTGACGATTCAATTCAAGGCGGTGAGTGTGTCCGGGTCAGTTGGGCCGTCACCGGCGTGCGTGAGGTTTACTATCAAGGTGAAGGCGTGGCCGGAATTGGTGACCGGCAAGAGTGTCCGGCCGAAACCACCACCTACCGGCTACGGATAGTGGCCCAAGACGGCACCGAGCAGGTCTTTGATCGAACGGTGGCAGTTACCGAGCCGGTCGCTTCGGCCGGGCGAGTGACGCTGGCGCCGCAGGATACAATTGATTTGGATAGCGGCGAAGTGCCGGGCAACGACTTTCGCTGGGACTTAGAGGATGAGCAGCGCCGCTTCCGCACCCGAGGCGAGGCTCAACTGGCTCTGCTCGGGGTCCGCGACTCGCTCGAGGGGATTGATCAAGAAGATTGTGAAGAAGCAACTTTTGGGGCCTATGAGTTTGTCGATGCCAGCGACGTGATCGCCGATCCGGCCAATGCCCTGCGCGACGGCTTTACCGTTTGCTATCTAACCTCTGAGGACCGGTATGGCAAGCTGCGCTTTCCCCGTTTCAGCACCGGCGCGCTGGAAATCGAGTGGGTGACCTGGCCGTAAGATTTGCGCGTTTACTGACTTGTTCTTAAACTTGAACGGCTATCGAGACTTGAAAATCTTCCTCACTTAGGAGGACTGCATGTCACTGTATGATGATGAACCAACGATTTTAGGCCACGGTCGACCCGGTGGAACGTTGGTGATCCGGCAGGGCCCTCAGGCCGGAATGAGCTTTCCCCTCACTGGCGGAGAGGCTGTCATTGGCCGGGAAGAAGGGCTAGGGATTGTGCTACAAGATCCGGAATCTTCCCGCCGACACGCCCGGATTGTGATGCAAGCCGGGCAGTATATTGTCGAGGATCTGGGCAGCACCAACGGCACCTTTGTCAATGGGGTCCAGCTGACCGGCCCGCAAGTCCTTAATCCCGGCGATAGCATTGGCATCGGTCAAACGGCCCTGGTCTTTCAACTGGCCGGGGTGCAGGTCGCGCCGCCCCAATATCAGCAGGCACCCCCTCAGTACCAACAAACACCACCGCCTGCCCTGAAAACCGGCGGTGACAATAAGCTCACGCAGTACGCGTTGTATGGCTGTGGTTGTCTACTGCTGGCCGCCATTTGTGCGTTGCTGGCCGTAGCGGTTTGGATTATTCTCAATCCGGACTCGCTGGAAGGACTGGGGATGGTCATGATATATCTGGAGACACTGGCCTGAGTAACGCTTTTGCCCAGATTACGTCCGAATTGTTTGTTTGCAGAGTGTTTGATTAGCCTCAAATAGAAACGATTTTGTAAATTAAAAACTCCGTTGACTCAAACCTAAGTCAGCGGGGTTTTTCTTTTTGACTGAACGATTGGCTTACAAATCTCGGGGGTTATCGAGCGGCAAGATGACCTCAAAAGTGGTCGCGACACCCGGTTGGCTCGAGACCCGGATCTGACCACGATGGTGCTCGACAATGGCGTGGGCGGCGTAGAGGCCCAGCCCCAGCGCCGTCCCGATAGGTTTGGTGGAGAAGAAAGGACGAAACAGGTGCTCCAGCTCCTGCTCGGAGATGCCCATGCCATTGTCGGTAATCTCGACCGTGACTTCGCGCTCCGAAAATGGCCGGGTAGCAATCGTAATCCGCGGAGTCTGGGCATACTGGTTGACCGCATCCCGAGCATTGAGAAGCAGATTAACCCAGACCAGCTTAAGGTGGCTGACGCTGGCCGAGAGCTGAGGTTGGACTTGATAATCTTTAATAATCTCGATATGAGCCTTTTTCAGGGAGCGAATCACCAACGCTAAGGCGCCCTCAATGGTCTCAACCAGATCGGTTTGGACAAAAAAATAGCGCTCTTGATTTGAGAATCCCAGCAAATTCGTAATAATATTCTGTATACGCTCACCCGCTTTTAAGATGCCGGCCGCTAACTCATAGGTTTCCGAGCGGGGTTCCGTATCGAGCAGGATCAGTTGGCTGTTAGTCATTGTCACGGTGAGCGGATTATTGATCTGATGAGCGACGCTGCCGGCCAACTGGCCAACCGCCGCCAAATTAGCCGAACGGAAGAGGGAGGCCTGCCAGCGCCGGCGTTCGGAGATATCGTGGGCAAAGACCACCACCCGTTCACTTTGGGCCAAGCGATTATGGATCGGATAGATCCGGAATTCTTGATCTTTTAAATAGGGATTACTCTCATCCTTGGCGGAAATCCAGGTGGTTTCCTTGCCGGAGTGCAAAACCGCTTTAATCTGCTCGATAAGTTGCGGGGCGTTCTTTGAGCCGGCCAGTTCCAGGTAACTGCGGCCAATCAGGCTTTGGGCATCGGCACCCTGCCGTTCGGCTTCGACGCGGTTGAGCATGACCACCGTCAGGTCTTGGTCCAAAATAGAGAGCGCGTCGCTGATACCATCGAAGATAACCTGGAGAGTATTGCGGCTCTGCAAGATCTTTTCGCGGCTCTGAGCCAGATTAATGTAAGCGCCGGATAGATTTTGAAATAGATAGGCATTTTCAATGGCAATCGCGACCTGGCTGCAAAAAACCGAAAGCCAGTACACGTGAGCCCCAGAGAAGGCGGCCAGCCGGTGACTGCCTAGAGCCAATACCCCGATCAGTTTTTTCCGGGAGACGATCGGATTGACTAAAATTGAGCGGAGCGCGGATCCGCCCGGCGGCTGATCATCCCCGAGCTGCCGGTTAATGACTTCTTGGTCGAGGGCAGCCTGTTCAACCAGCGCAGTTAACATTGCTCTGTCGTGAGGAGCGGTTGCTTTGGCTGCAGTAGGAGACGGGGCTTCACTTAAGCTGCCGTTCTGGTCGGTCAAGAAAAGTTTGGCCAGCTCAGCTTGCGTAGCGTTTCGGGCTTCGGTCGGGATGATCTGAAGCAAGGCATCGAGTTCTAAAGTTTGGATGATCTCCTGCATCGCCGCATCAAGGCGGTGCAGTGAACCCAGGCCGCTCTCCGGGTTAACCGGAGATTTGCTCGACTGCCCCTCCAGGACGCGTTCGATCTTGACCTTGACTTCTACGGTGTCCAGGGGAAGCAACAGGTAATCATCGACGCCGCACGCCAGATATTGGACCGCCGTCGAGCGCTGCTCAAGAGAGGCAACCAGGATAATGGAGAGATGCGGCGCGACCGCCCGCAAATCATCAACCGGTGTAGTCGAGATCTGGCTCAAGGTGTCTAGATCAATTAAAAGGACTTCGTAATGACTGGCGCTCAGGTGTTCCAGGAGCGGGACGTTGGGCTCAGGCTCGGCCAGCAAGTCGACCAGCGGCTGAGTCAGTTTTTTCAGATTTTCGACCTGAGGCGCAGCGATGAGTAAGCAGACCATTGTAGATTACCAGCTAGCCTTGAAATTAGGCAGATTGTTACAACTATACCACCAGCGCTTGGGATATTCAAAGAATAGAGATTAGGTCACAGATAACGGAGACTGATTGATGTCTACCCCAAACCGAGAAGTTGATGTCGATTTTTTAGTTTTTGTCGAACGGTACGCCACGGATTTATTAAAGTGGGATATCCTAACTTTTTTTGGTCAACATCCCGAGGCCTGCGTCTCCATGCCGGCTCTGGCCCGCAAGATTGGCCGGAGTATGCCGGCGATCAGGCCGGAAGTGGGCGATCTGGTCCTGCTTGGGATTCTGGAACAGGGCCGGGCGGAAGCTGACAGTGAGTTTACCTACCAACTTACCCAAGATCAGCAGCTTAGGCAAATGACGATCAAGTTTAGCCACAAGCAGTTTACAAGTTAAGGACCGCCCAGCCATTCCCTAAATCCGCCGAATTGTGGTAGAATCGGCCAGTCTGAAGGTGGATACGGCAAAAGGATGAAGAGTTACTATGGATATTACCTGGTATGGCCATTCTTGTTTTCGCTTAAAAGACCGGATCAGCACGGTCGTCACCGATCCTTACGATAAATCGTTGGGGTTAAACTTACCTAAACTTAAGGCTGATATCGTGACTATCAGCCATGATGTACCGCACCATAACAGCGTGAGCGCGCTCAAAGACGAGTTCAAACTGATCGATGGGCCGGGCGAGTATGAAATTGGCGGCACTTTTGTGACCGGTGTCCGGCTGCAACCTCCTAAGGAACCAAGCAACGGCAATGGCCGTAACATCGTCTTCGTGCTGTACATGGAGGAAATGGCTATCTGCCACCTGGGAGACTTGGGTCATGTCCCGACGCAGAGCCAGGTTGAAGGCCTAGGCAGTATCGATGTGTTGCTGGTCCCGGTCGGCGGACATAATGCGCTCAATGCGGCCCAGGCGGCTGAGGTCATCAGCCTCATCGAGCCGGCTCTGGTGATCCCCATGCACTATGATTTGCCCGGTCTCAGCATCAAGCTGGATCCGGTCGGGAAATTTCTGAAGGAAATGGGCATCACCAAAGCTGATCCGGAAGACAGCTTTAAATTTTCGAAGATGAATCTCCCGGAAGAAACTCAAGTCATTTTGCTAGAGCCAAAAGTCTGAGCGGTTCGTTCGGCCCCCTACCTGGGCCAACCTCGACCATTCTAGCGACCATACCTGGCGCCCATACGATGGAGAAGAGCGTGGAAAATCAGAAAGCTATCGACAATCCGGAGCCCGCACCCGAGACCGCCTCGAGCAAGGGATTTAGTTTAGACTGGCGTGTTGCCGTCGCTGTGGTAGCGGTGCTAGGGTTGGGGGTGCTGCTTTACCCGCTCTTTCAATCGAACCCAGCCGAATCACCGGCGACCGTCTCCGCCCCCGCATCGGCTCAAGCGGGCTCGTCGGAGACGGCGGGGGAGGCCAATTCAGCCCAAGCGCAGTTTGAGTTAGGCAATCAATATTATGCTGTCGGTCAGTGGTCAGAAGCACAGACAGCGTACCAACGCGCTATCGAGCTAAATCCGGAGTATCAAGGGGCTTACGCCAATTTGGGGGTGACCTATTATCAGCAGCAAAAATTTGATTTGGCGGCGGCGCAGTATCAAAAAGCGCTTGAACTCAATCCTCAAGACGGCGAGGTAGCCTATAATCTCGGCGCGCTTTATCTTCAGCAAGCCCTCAGTGAAGGCGGCGGTCTGCCTGATCCCCAACTGTTGGATCAGGCCGTGGCCCAGCTTCAACAAGCGCTAGAACTGTCGCCCGATCTGGCCGAGCCTTACTTTACGCTAGGCGTGGCCTACTTCTTCCAAAACCAGACTGCGGAGGCCATCGCTGCATTTGAGCAGTTTAAATCCCTTAATCCAGATGAGTCTTCCCAAGCCGAGCAAGAAGCGGATCGATATTTGCAGCAACTGCGCCCTGAATAGCGCTCCTTTTCTCTCCAAAGTTTCCCCATGTGACTTTCGGGCATCAAAATAAGTACTTTTGGCCCTTAATATTCCTGACTTTCTTCACTTCCCATGCGCCTCTAAAATGTTGTATGCTTTACGGTAGGCGCTCTTTCCGATTTAAGTTGCGCTCCAAAGAGTTAAGTCTAAAACAGAATAACCGATAAAATTCAAGATCATAATTGTTGCTCAACCTAAATTATCACCCTAGAAATTGAACCTGCCCAGTGACCACTCTTAGCCTCAAGTACAGGAGACCTGTTTATGCCTAAGTTATTCAAAATCTTCACCGTTATTTTTGCCGCCTTCATCGCCCTCGGGTTATCGCTGAGCCTACTGTCTGCGCTGACCGCCTCTGCCAGTTCCATTGATGAGAGCCTGCTTTCAGAAGTTGAGCCGGCTCCGTTGGCACCGCTGTTTGCCACCGGTGGGGCGGACGATTTTGGCTACACCTACCAAGACGAAGAAGAAATCCCGAGTTTGTTTGACTTTACCGATATTTCCACCGGAACTAATCTCAATTTGGATGATGAAGACAAAGCTTCGTTAGTGGTTGCTACCACGTTATCGGGATTTGATTTTGATTTTTATGGTCAAACGTTGAGCAGTCTGGTTATTGGAAACAACGGCGTCATCCTCGTCAATCCCACGACAACCAAGATTAATTTTACTAACTCATGCGACATTTCTTCCGTGCATCCGGATCAACGCCGTTTCCTGGCCCCGTGGTGGGACGACTGGGGTGATAATGGTAATGTTTTCTGGGCCTTGCAAGGAACAGCGCCCAATCGGCGTTTGATTATTCAGTGGGACAACATGGTTCATACGCAAGACACAGGTAGTGATGGCGTTACGTTCCAAGTAGTCTTGTATGAGACATCAAACATAATCCAGTTTAATTATGATGATGCTACAACAGCTTCCGCTTATAACCAGGGAAACAGCGGCACTATTGGTATTCTAAATGATGATACAGCCTTCTTGCAGTACCGCACGTGTAACGGCGGCAACCCTTTACAAGACGATCGGGCGGTTCGCTTCTCAATTAGTTCCATTACGGTGGTTAAAGAAACCGTCCCCACCGGCGATGCTCAAAGCTTTCAATTCTCCGGCACCGGCGATATCAGCAACACCTTCTTCCTGGATGATAATGCCGACCCGACCTACCCGGTGAGCCGTACTTTCTATGTGGTTCCCGGCGTCTACACCATCGCCGAGACTCTGCCCACCGACTGGGATGTGACGGATTTGAGTTGCAGCGGTGGCGCTACGCCCGCCGTGACGGACACGGTCACCGCGACGGTCACGCTCGGAGCGGGGGAAGACGTCATCTGCACTTATGAAAATACGAAGCGCGGCTCGATCACCATCGCCAAAGACGCCACGCCCAACAGCTCGCAAGTCTTTACCTTCACCGGCGATCTAACGACCTCTTTCACTCTCATTGACAGCGGTTCCGGCTCATACAGCCAGACGTTTGCCAGCCTGCTCCCCGGTACCTACACCGTCACCGAAGCGACTCTTGGCGGCTGGGACTTAACCGCCATCAATTGCAATGACGGCGATAGCGGCACCACCCCGGACGTGAATAACCGCACGGTGGCGATCGATCTGGATCCCGGTCAGGATATCACCTGTACCTTTAGCAACTCCAAACTCGGCACGCTTTATGTCAGAAAAGTAACCGACCCCGATCCTGATCCCTTTACCACGCCCTTCACGTTTACAGCCAGTGCCAGCCTGTCTTTAACTCCATTTTCACTCAGGAACGGTCAGGTTTTCACCTTTAGCAGTGTCACCTCCGGCACCTACGCCTTGACCGAGACCGCCGTGGCGAACTGGACCACCGACTCCAGTTGCAGCGACGGTAGCAGCATCGGCAGCATTGGCGTTGGGGTGGGCGAAACCGTAACCTGCACCTTTACTAACACCGCCGCCACCGGCTCCATCACCGTAACCAAAGTAACCGAACCAGCCGGTTTGTCAGGGCCGTTCAGTTTTACGACCACCGGCCTTGTGTCGCCCACGTTCAGTCTGCTGGCGGATGGCGACAGTGAAGTCTTCAACGGCGTCAAAATCGGCACCTACGCCATCTCCGAAACGGTATCGCCGGATTACTCGCTGACCACCTCATGCAGCGACGGCAGTTCGATCGATAGCATCGAGGTCAGCCCCAACGAAGCCATTACCTGTATCTTCACCAACACCACCACTATTGGCACCATCACGGTCAAGAAGGTCACCCAGCCGGCCACCAGCGAGGTCTTTACCTTCACCGGCAGCCTGACCAGCACCGACTTCACCTTGACCAACGGCCAAACCCGCACTTTCACCGTCACCGCCGACAGCCAATACGCCATCACCGAAACCGTACCGGCCGGCTGGGTCTTAACCGACAGCGCCTGCGATAACGGCGACGAGGTCGACGACATCACCGCTTTGGGCGGCCAGAATATTACCTGTACCTTCACCAACACCCAAGACATCGGCACAGTCACCATCGTTAAACAGACCACGCCGGACGCCAGCCCGCAGGTCTTCACCTTCACCACCAGCTTGACCAACACCGGCAGTTTCACCTTGACCGATAACCTGAGCCGGACCTTCGTCGTCTCTTCGGGCAGCTACACTGTAGCCGAACAGACGCTCGCCGGCTGGAGTTTAACCACGCCGGTTAGCTGTAGCGACGGCAGTCCGATTTCAAACCTTGCCGTGCAGCCCGGTGAAGCCATTACCTGTACTTTTGCTAACAAACAGATGGGCACTTTATTGGTGAAGAAAGTTAAAGTCCCCCCCGCAGAGTTACCAGCTAACTTTAGTTTTAGCGTTACGGAGGACAACTCGCCTTTCAGTAGCTTCTCTCTGGCCCACAATGGCACGAGCTCAGCTCTGCAGGTTGACCCGGACAAAGCTTATCGAGTCACGGAAAGTACCGTGGCCGGCTGGTCTACCGTTATTGGTTGCACCAACGGTCAAACTGTTACCAATGGCAACCGGTATGTTGATGTCACGCCTCAAGCCGGCCAAACGGTCACCTGCACCTTTACCAATACCAAACAGACTCGCTTGTCTATTCGGAAAGCAACGATCCCTTCACCGGACCCAACCGGCAGCACCTTTAACTTCACCGCCAGCCCGGGTCTATCGCCGGCTTCGTTCACGCTCGCGCAGAGTGGCCTGCCCCGCAACTTCGACGTCATCTCCGGGACTTTCATCATCACCGAAGCGGCAAAAGCCGGCTGGGACTTAACCGACATCTCTTGCACCAAGCCCGGCTTTATCGAGGACACAAACGCCGGTTCGGTCACCGTTAGCATCGTGCCAGGAGACAACAACGTCACCTGCGTCTTCACCAACACCCTCCAGCCCCGGACGGTCACTATTGTTAAAGCGACCAACCCGGCCACCAGCACCGAAACCTTTAACTTCACGACCAATATGTCGACCACGACTAACTTCGCCCTCAGCAACGGCCTTAGCCAAACCTTCACCGTCTATCCGGGCGGCAGCTACACTGTCACCGAGGAGTCTCTAACGGACTGGCAGATGAACGCCACCTGTGACGATACCGACAGCACGCTTGGCAATATCTCGGTCGCCATCGGCGAAGATGTGACCTGCACCGTGACCAACACTTACTATATCGCGCCGGAGTATAACGTTTATCTCCCCATCTTGTTTAAGCCCGGCGGCTGCACGGTCGATCTCCGCATCACCGACTTGAGCGTTGCCGGAAACGTCGTCAGTGTGGAGGTTGAGAATGCGGGCTCCTGTCCAACCGATAGCGGCTTCTGGGTTGATCTGTATGCCGACCCGCAAACGCTGCCCAGTGCCCTGGTCGGCGTGACGGCCGACCGGCGCTGGCGTAGTCCGGCGGTTAACGCCTCGCACGGCATGGCTTGGGAGGTACCGGTCATAGCCGCCGGCCAGACGATCACGCTGAAATCAGACGGTTCTAGCGGCTTCATCCCCACCGACGTCAGTTGGCCGCCAGTCAGCGGCGCGACGATCTACGCCTTCGTCGATAGCTTCGACAACAACGATCCGGATAACGCGACCTACGTTGAAATTCGCGAGTCGAATGAGGCCAATAACCTCTCCTCAGCCCTTCCCCTCGCGGCCAAAGAAGGTGCCGGGAGCGACATCTCCGTCTCGTTGGTTGATGAGCGACGTGACCTGGATTAAGGCCTAAGGAACAAGCGAGCCGAAGGATCTTTTCACCACGAGACCGGTGAGGTTTTGAAAATCTCGCCGGTCTTCCCAAAAATCCTAGTCGTACCCGGCCTTAAAATATTAATTGACATAAAAGTGACTCTATGATAGCATTGATCCAAGCGCAGAAGGTTGTCAATGCCCAGAAGTGGAAGGAGACACGGTTACTATGAGACACTGGCGACATCACCTGGCTACCTTTTGTTTGGTTGTGGGCGTAGCCTTTAGCTTTATTTTCTTAGCCACAGCCCAGGCGGCGCCTCCTCGGCAAGAGCCGACCGATAAGCCGCCGGCGGGTGACGGGGTTGAGCAGCTCTCCCCGGTCACCCAAGATCCTCGCCCCGATGATGGCGATGGCGGCAGCGACGAGGGCGGCGACTCCGGCGGCAGCAGTCGGGGCAGCAGTGGCCCGGACGAGGTCCGCTGTGCCTCGGTGACCGGAGAAGTGTTCAACTGGGGCGTTGGGCCGATCAGCGGCGTTAGCCCGCGTCTGAGCAGCGGCAGTTGGGAAGTCGCGGCCAGTACCGGGGGCGACGGTCGTTATGCGATGGGCGGTCTCGGTGTCGGCGTGGCGACGTTGCAGGTTGTTCTTCCACCGGAACTGGGTGGCCAGTTACAGCCTTTTGTCCAAAACGCCGGTATCCACCTCAATTGCGATTACAATGTCGTGGCCAATATTGCCCTTTATCCGGGCGGTTCGGTCGAGCCGCCGGTCACGCTCGATGTCTCCGGTCCGGCGAACGTCAATCCTGAAAATGCCGTACCGGTCAAAGTCACCGTTCAGAATAATCTACCCAACGATATCACCAACGTCATTGTTACCAGTCTGATGCCGGCTCATTTAACCGCGCTCTCCGTAGAATCTGCCGTGGCAGACGAGAGTAACCTCAAAGTCATCGACGGCGGGCCGGACGGCCAGTTGGTGACCGCTTTTCTAGACCGGCTGGCTTCCGGAGATGAGACAAACCTGTTTATCATGGTGACCAGCGCCGAAGAAGCCGTTGAAGGCGACTCCGGGGATTTGACGGCGACTCTGTTTTACGCCGAAAGCACGGCTGTTCAAGATACCCTGACGATGACCGTCGGCGTAGGCAGCGCCCCGGCCCCCGAGATCGAGCCGGAACCTCTGACAGCAACAGCGGCGGAGCCCACGGCCGAACCTGAAGCTGCGCCGGTGACCGAAGCTGAGGCTCCGGCCCAACCTACCCCGGCCGCTGAACCTACCGCTGCGGTAGAAGAAGAGAGCGGCGTTGAAGGCTTTGTGCCGCCTGACGATCTGCCCAAAACCGGCGAACCAGAGATCCTGGCCCCCGATATGCTGCCGGTGACCGGCCTCCCCGAAACGCTGACCCCTGGCCTTCTTCCGCTCAGCGGGTTGGGGCTGACCATTTTAGCCCTCCTGTTCTTCAGTGTCCGAGCCGTGCGGCAAAGACAAGATTAGATCGATTGATTTCGTCCCTACTCAGGCTATAATTTCTGATCGGGCTGCATTAGGGCAGCCCGATTTTTTATCTTAACGGAGTCGGAGGAAAATTACTCTTGCACCAAGAAGTCACCCTCAGCAACGGCTTGCGCGTTCTAATGGTCCCGATGCCCAGCTTGCAATCCGTCAGCATCGGCGTCTTTATCAAAATTGGCTCCCGGTATGAACGGCTCGCCCAATCCGGCATCTCCCACTTCATCGAGCACATGCTTTTCAAGGGCACCCACCAACTTCCCTCAGCCCGGCTCATTGCCGAAGCTATTGAAGGCATTGGTGGCGATAGCAACGCCTATACCAGCGTAGAAACCACCGTTTTCTATGCCAAAGTCGCCGCCTCTCAGGTCGATTTTGCCCTGGCTTACCTGGCCGATCTGCTGCGCCACTCGCTCTTCAGCCCGGCCGATATCGAAAAAGAGCGCCGGATTATTGGTGAGGAGATCAGCATGGTCTACGACTCGCCGGACGAGTGGCTGGAAGTCTTAACCGACCAGGTGATCTGGCCCAACCACCCCCTGGGTCAAGCCATCACCGGCACCCCGGAGAGTCTGGCCACCTTTACCCGCGCCTCGCTGCTGGCGTTTTTTGAACGCGGTTACCACCCCGGCAACGCCATCATCGCTGTTGGCGGGGCCTTCAATCCGGACCAGTTGGTGGCTCAAATCAATGGCTTGTGGGGCGATTGGGAAACGAGCCAAGCGCCCGACTTTATGCCGGCCCCTCAACTTCGCCACCAACCAACCTGGCAGATCGAGGATCGCGCCATCGAGCAGGGCCATCTTTGCCTGGCTCTCCCCGGCCTGCCCCGACAACACCCGGATCGTTACGCCCTCAGCCTGCTCAGTACCATTTTGGGCGATGGCATGAGCTCGCGCCTGTTTCAAGTCATTCGAGAAGACAAGGGGCTGGCTTACGCGGTCGACTCCAGCCTGACCTTTTTGCAGGACACCGGCACGCTAACCATTTACGCCGGCGTCGATCCCGACCGGGCCGAAGAGGCGCTCCAGGCTATCCTGACGGAAGTTGAGCGGCTGCGGCTCGACCTGCCCACGGATGCCGAGATTGAACGGGCCAAAGCCTATTTGAAAGGCCGGCTGGTCTTGGGTCTGGAAGACAGTTACAGTCGAGCAGCCTGGGTGGCCTACCAGGCTTTGTTTATGGATAAGATTCGCTCCCCGGAAGAAGTCCTGGCAGCTTATGATCTGGTCTCGGCCGCGGATGTGCGGGCCGTGGCCCAAGCCATCCTCGATCCCGCTTTCTATCGCCTGGCCGCGGTTGGTCCCTTTGGGCAGGGGCAAGAGCTGGCCGAGCTTCTGGTCTGAGCCGCCGACTTCTAGTCTCCATGAGACTTGCAGAATAATCGGGCTTCTGCTATGCTCTCCATGATTATCTTAACGATTCTCACAGAAGGCTTGAGACATGGTTAAACTACTGATGAGTTGGGACATCAAACCCGGATCCGAAAGCGAATACTTTGAATTTATTGTCCGCGAATTTATTCCTGGCATGACCAAACTCGGGATGCAGCCTACGGAAGCCTGGTACACGGTTCACGGCTCGGGCCCCCAGATTTTGCAGGGCAGTGTAGCTGAAGATCTGCAAACGATGAAGGAAATCCTCAACAGTAAGGAGTGGCAGCATCTTCAAGAGAAGCTCTTTAGCTTTGTCTCTAACTTTAAAAGCAAACTGGTCCGGCCTAATGGTCGCTTCCAACTCCTTTAGGTTGAACTATTAACTTCCCTAACCAATCGGACCTAGGAACCATTCTTTTTTGCCGGGATTTGGGGGTTGAAGAATAAATCTTTCAGTCAGAAAAAACCCCAAATCTCCTTATTCTTGCCACAAATCCTCCATACTTAATGGTGCCGCCGAAAAGAACCGACTCCGCTCGTTTAGTGCGGTGACCAACTGCTTGCATCCCCCCGAATTCATGCCATAATTAACCCATGGTCAGACATTACCAGAGGGCCTTATGATCCAACCGGCTCTGTTCGACTATTCGCCGCGCGTCTATACGGTGAGCGAGATCAACAGCTATTTGCGCCGCAAGTTTGAGGTCGATCCCCATTTGCAAGAGGTCTGGCTTCAGGGCGAAATCTCCAACTGGCGACCGGCCGCCTCGGGCCACATTTACTTCACTTTGAAAGATGCGCTGGCCACCATCCGCTGTGTGATTTGGCGCTCGACGGCGCAGCAGTTGCTATACCGGCCTCAACGGGACGGCGAGGCTATCCTGGCCCGCGGCCACATCTCGATTTACGAAGCGGGCGGCAATTACCAGTTCTATGTTGAGGATCTGGAACCGGCCGGGCAGGGCGCTCTCTACGCTGAATTTGAGCGGATTAAGGCCCGGTTGGCGGCGGAAGGGCTGTTCGATCCCGCCTTGAAGCAGCCGCTCCCCCTCTTTCCCCACCGGATCGGGGTGGTCACATCGCCCACGGCAGCGGCCTGGCGCGATATTCTCAACGTCCTGCGGCGACGCTTCCCGTTGGCCGAGGTCATTCTCTCACCAACGCAGGTTCAAGGAGAGACCGCTCCGCTTCAAATTGTGGCCGCTTTAACTCGGCTATTGAACCAGCCGGTTGAAGTGATCATTATCGCCCGCGGCGGAGGCAGCCTTGAAGATTTGTGGGCCTTCAATGATGAGCGGGTCGCTCGGGCGATCGCTGCCTGCCCTATCCCCACCGTGGTCGGGGTGGGCCACGAAACCGATTTTACCATTGCCGATTTTGTGGCCGACGTGCGGGCCCCTACCCCTTCCGCCGCCGCCGAGTTGGTTTCACCCGACAGCAGCGACCTGCGCCAACAGGTCAGCGAGCTGCAAACCGCCCTGGTTGAGGCCAGCCAACAGCAGCTTGATCGATCCCGCCGCGATTTGCAGCAGCAGAGCTGGGCCCTCGCCCGCCTCTCGCCGCAAACCCGGATCAACAATCACCGCCAACAGATCGATCTGCTGGCCAGCCGGGCAACCCGGGCTCAACAGCACCAGCTTACCCTGCGCCGGCAGCAGGTTGAGCACCTGGCGGCGCGGTTGGCAACGCTTAATCCCGACTCAACCCTGAGTCGCGGTTATGCCATCGTCCAGAAAGATCAAACGGTTATCTCCCAGACCGGCCAGGTGGCGGACGGCGATCTCATCGTTGTCCGCGTCAGCGACGGCCGGTTTGAGGCCATCGTTCAACCCTCATCGTCAAGGAGTTAAGAGTTATGAAAATAGTTGTCACCGGCTGCAGCGGCCAAGTGGGCACCAATCTTTCCCTGCGCCTGTTGGACCGAGGCGAGACCGTCCTGGGCCTCGACCGGCGCCCCAATACCTGGACCGACCGGATTCCGGCTCTGACGCGTGATCTGGCCAGCGACGGCATGCCGTCCCTTGAGGAACTATCTCAGCTCATTCCTGATTTTGGCCGGCCCGATTTGGTGGTCCACCTGGCTGCCAATGCCAAAGTTCACGCTTTGGTCGTCGATCCCAAGCGGGCCCACGAAAACACAACGACCACGTTTAATGTGCTTGAGTTTTGCCGGCTCAATCAGGTGCCGATCATTTTTAGCAGTTCCAGAGAAGTTTATGGCCGACCTGAACCGCCAATGGTCAATGAAAAAACATCCGACGTGTTTCACATTCTCAGCCCTTACGCCGCCTACAAACTGGCCGATGAGATGCTGATCTATGCCTATGCTCACTGCTACGGCTTGAACTATCTGGTCTTCCGTCTGAGTAATGTCTATGGCCGCTTTGACAGCGACCTGGAGCGGATGACGCGGGTGATCCATATCTTTATCGACCAGATGCTGCGCGGCGAGCCGGTTACCATCTATGACCGCCATAAAATGATCGACTTTACCTATGTCGATGATTGTGTTAACGGCCTGATCCTGGGAATTGACAAACTCATGAGCGGCGATGTGGTTAATGAGACCATCAACCTTAGCTCGGGTAGCCCCTCCACGTTGGGCCAACTGGCCGAGATGATCGCTAGAAATCTAAATGTGAAGCCGCAAATTATTGACCGGCCCATTCGCCCGGGTGAGATCAACTTTTATGTCGCTGATTTAACCAAAGCCAAGATTCTACTGGGCTACCAACCGCAGGTAACTTTTGAAGAAGGCATCGAGCGGGCGGTCACCTGGGTTAAAGAATGGAAAACCCGGAAAGGAGATTAAGAGCTTAGAGATTGAAGATTAGGCTCTGTTGTAGCCAGATCCTGATCTTTTGATCTTTGCCTCTTCCACAAAGATGAGCAAACAAAAAGCCAAAAATCTTCCGATAGACGATCTCACCTTCGAGCAAGCCTTTGAGCAACTTCAACAAACCGTTGAGCGTTTGGAAGTAGGCAACTTGCCCTTGGAAGAAGCCATGGCCCTCTACCAACGCGGGATCGCCCTAGCCAAGTATTGCGGCTTGCAACTCGATCAGGCTGAACTGACCATTAAGCGCCTCACTCCAGAGGGTGATCTGCTCGATTTTGATCAGGATTAGGCGCTGACGAGGTTCATCGTGAACAGACTCGTGCGGGCAATAGCTCGCTATTGGTTTGTCTTACCGGTTCTGCTGGGGACCATTGCCTTGCAGTTTGTCTTTGGTTTTGGCGGCACGCCTCCGGCGGCTGTTTCGCAGGTTTCTTCAGCCACGCCGCTGCTGCGCCCTACCTTCACCCCCACCTTTCCAGCGACTTTCCCCCCGCCCCCCCCCCTCCCCCCGTCGGTGCCCAATACGCCGGTCATCGTGGCGCCCACGGTGAGCCTTCCTTCCAGCGCCACGCCCGGCCTAACCGCCACGATTCCGGCCTTTTTTTCGACTCCCGTACCGCCTCCGGCCGTGATCGCCCAGAGCAACTCGCTGCCGGCCACGCCCAGCCCTCTACCCACCACGAGACTGGCCTCAACTCAGAGCGTCTCACCGCTGGCCACGCCTGCCTCAACCGTCTCGATCAGTCCGACCCTGACCGTGACCACCACCTCGACCCCGCTTGTGATCCTTGAGACACCTACGCCGACGGTCAGCCCTACCCTTAAACCACTCCCTACCCCGCATCAGCCCACCCCCAACGCCTTGGCTAGCCAGGTCATCAGCGTGCCGATCTTGATGTACCATTACCTATCCGCGCCACCGCCCGGCGCCGATATCTACCGGCTCGATTTGTCCATCTCGCCGGAGCAGTTTGATGGCCATCTGGCCTACCTCAAGGCGGCCGGCTACGAGACCATTTCGCTGCGGCAGTTGGCCTTTGCCCTGGCCCAGGGAACGCCGCTGCCGCCCCAGCCGGTTGTCATTACCTTTGACGACGGCTACCGCGACAACTATGACAACGCCTTTCCCCTGCTTAAGAAATACGGCTTCACCGCAACGTTCTTCGTTTTTACGCAAGTCATTGACGAGTACAACGTCGATTACTTGACCTGGGAAATGGTCCAGGAGATGCACCAGGCCGGGATGGAGTTCGGTTCGCACAGCTACCGCCACCCTGACTTGCGGGGACGCGACCGGGATTTTCTAGTCTACGAGATCCTTGGCTCTAAAGAGGCCATCGAGCAGCGTATCGGTGAGCCGGTTCGCTTCTTCGCTTACCCGGCCGGTCGCTACGACGCCCAAACCATCGAGGTGCTCAATTCGGCCGATTTTTGGGGCGCGGTCACCACCCAGTGGGGCGCGGCTCACACCTTTGCTAATCGCTATGAATTACAGCGCCTCCGTATTCGAGGGAACGACTCGGCCGAAGTCGTGGCCGCTAAGTTAAAGTTGGTAGAATAAGGTGAGCTTTGATACTCTCTCCACGGCGGCGATGGCAGCAGAGTTGCGCACCGTTGTCCAGGGCGGTCGCGTACAGCACGTCACCCAAATCAACGCCTTGACCTACGGCTTTGAAATTTACGTCCACCCCATCCGGCACTACCTCATCTTCTCCGTCGAGCCGCAAGCGCCCCGGCTGTATCTGACCGAGCCGAAAGTTCGGCGCGGCGTCGGCAACGACACCCCGCTGATGCTGGTGCTGCGCAAATACATGCGCGGCGCCATTCTCAACCAGATCGAACAGCCGCCTTACGAGCGTATCCTCCATTTTGACTTTGATAGTCACCACGCCGGCAAAACCAAAGTGGTGATCGAACTCCTCGGCACGCGCAGCAATCTGCTCTTGCTTAGTGAGGACGAGACGATTTTAGGGGTGGCCCGCCTGCCAAGAGCCGGCCAAACTCGGCAGCGCCTGCTGCTGCCTAACTACCCCTACGAACCGCCTCCAGCCCAGAATAAAATTACCCCGCCGGAACTGACCGACTATACCCTGCGCCAGGAACTCGACGAAGCTTCGCCGGACTTGCCGCTGGTTCGGCTGCTGCCCTACATCCTGACCGGCGTCAGCCCTTTAGCCGCCCGCGAGATTGTCTACCGGGCCACCGGCAGTCTCGAAACCACGGTCAGCGGGTTGACTGCCCCTAAACCTTTGCTGGCGGCGCTGCACCAGTTGTTTGAGCGGCTGGATAAAGAGGAATGGACGCCCACCCTGGCGCTGGATGAAGATGACTCGCCAACGGCCTTCGCGCCCTATCCGCTTACCCATCTGCCTCACACGCTGGAGCCGGCCTCGTTTTCGGAAGCGGTCGAGCGTTATTTTGCCGAGGCCGCCGGCGGCTATTCCGCGGCCAAAGCGCCACTCAAGGCAGCCCTGAGCGGCGCCCGTCAAAAATTGGCCCGCCGGCGCGAAGCCTTGGAATCAGACGCCGAGGCCGCCGCCAATCCAGAGTTGTTGAAAATCAAAGGAGAAGCCCTTTTAGCCAATGTCTACCGGCTCAAGCCTGGCCAAAAGGAATTAATCGTCGAGTGGCCGGGGGTCGAGGGCGTACTCAAGATTGCGCTCGATCCGGCCCAATCGGCCAGTGCCACAGCCCAGCAGTACTTTAGCCGTTACCGCAAAGCGCAGCGCGCCGGGGAGGAAATCCCGGCTCAGTTGAAAAAAATCTCGCTTGAGGAACAGCATCTTGAGCAGCTTGAGCAGGATCTGGAGATGGCCGACGACCGGCCGGAGATCGATGCGGTGGCGGTGGAGTTGACTCAGGCCGGCTACTACCGGGCCCGGGCTAGCCGCCAGAAGCAGCAAAAACGGGCGGCAAGTCGTTATCTACGCCTGACCGCCCCGGACGGGGCGCGCGTGTTGGTCGGCAAGAACTCGCTGCAAAATGCGCACTTAACCTTTGAGCGCGCCGCCCCCGACGATTTGTGGCTTCACGCTCGCGGCATTCCCGGCGCGCACGTCATCATCCCCACCGCCGAGGGGTTGCCCTCCGAAGCGGATGTCTTTTGGGCCGCCGGCGTGGCGGCTTACTACTCTCGCGCTCGCAATGACACCAGCGTTGAAGTCGATGTGACCCTGAAGAAGCACGTGCGCGCCATCAAAGGGGCCACGCCCGGCCTGGTCACCTATCGAAACGAGTCGACCCTGCGGGTGGAACCGTTAGAGCCTGAGCTTGATTGATTATTGCTGGGCCGGCTTGGCTGCCGTCTCGGCGTAGGGCTTACGCAATTCAACCGGCTTGGCTCCACCCCGCAGCCGCAGGTTGAGCATCTCCACAAAGACCGAAAAGCCCATCGCAAAATAAATGTAGCCTTTGGGAATGTGCAGTTCAAACGCTTCGGCCACAAGAGAGAAGCCGATGAGCAGCAGGAAGCTAAGGGCCAGCATTTTGACCGTCGGGTGATGCTCGACAAACTCGCTGACCGGACCGGCGGCAATTAGCATAACCCCAACGGCAATGACCACTGCCGCCACCATCACCGCTAATTGATCCACCATGCCCACAGCCGTGATCACCGAGTCCAAGGAGAAGACAATGTCCAACAACAGAATTTGAATGATCACGCTGGTAAAGGTGGCACTGACCTTGTCGGAGGCGTGGCCTTCCTCACCTTCCAATTTTTCATGAATTTCAAAGGTACTCTTGGCCAGCAGGAAAAGGCCACCCGCAAACAAAATTAGACTTCGCCCGGTAACCTCAAATTCAAATACCTCAAATAGAGGTGCGGTTAAGCCGATAATCCAGGACAGTGAGAAGAGCAGCGCGATCCGGACAAACATTGCCAGTGACAGGCCCACCTGCCGCGCTTTGGCTTGTTGCGCCTGGGGCAATTTGCCGGCCAAAATCGAGATGAAGATGATGTTATCGATGCCTAAGACGATCTCTAAACTGGTCAAGGTCAGTAGGGCAATCCAATTTTGTGGATCGGTAAATAACTCCATGAATGCCTCCCTTAGTAAAAATAGTACAAAAATATGCTTAATAGTAAGGGCGAAAGATAAGCTTGTCAACTACTCTTTATAGCTAAAATTGCGTAAAGGGTTGACAGTGTAAGCTAAGTATGGTAAAATGTGAACGTTCACATTACCGATTATACCTCTCTTTTACTCTTAACTCCTAGCTTAGAACAGGGTGTTCAATTGGCTAAAGCAAAGAAGCGAGCCACAATCAAAGACGTTGCCGCCCAGGCCGGGGTCTCCTACCAAACCGTTTCCCGCGTCATCAACAACCATCCCAGTGTTAAGGACGATACCCGCCAAAGGGTGCAAGCGGTCATCGAAGCGCTGGGCTTTCGACCCAATTTAGCTGCCCGCAGTTTGCCCCGCCGCCGCTCCCAGATCATCGGGCTGATTGTCCCTTACGAAGCCGATCAGCTCTTCCGCGACCCCAACCTTATCGCTCAAATCGGCGGCATCGACGCCGAAGCCAACGCTCAAGGTTACAACTTGTTGCTGTCGACGGCCGGTCACTCTAATCAGGCGGTCGATGCCTACCAACGCTTTATCCGCAACCAGGTGGCTGACGGCGCCCTGGTGCTGGAAACGCCCAGTATGCAGGCCGGCAACCAACTGCTGGCGCAACAGGGCTACCCCTATGTGAGCATCGGCTACGATACCACCCTGCCTCAGGCTTATTGCGTTCACAGCAACGACCGGGACGGGGCTTACCAAGCAACCAGCCACCTCATTCAGAAGGGTCACCACCGCATTGGCGTGATCAATGCCCGCACTGCCGGCGGCGCGATTGGCGCTATGGGCGAACGCTTGGCCGGTTTTTGCCTAGCTTTAGAAGAGGGGACCCTGGCATTTGATCCGGAGTTAGCGGTTCAAGGGGATCTGACCCGACCGAGTGGTCAGCTCGCGGCCCAAAAATTGCTTGCCTTGAAGGAACCGCCCACCGCTATTTTCGCCTTTAACGACCGGATGGCCATGGGTGCCATTCGAGCCCTGCATGAGGCCAGGCTCCGAGTGCCCCAAGATGTGGCCGTGGTTGGCTTCGATGATATTGGCACAGCCGCCGATTTTTCCCCGCCGCTTACCACGGTTCGCCAATCGGGCCGGCAAATGGGCCAGATGGCGGCGCAGATGTTGTTTAAGTTGATCAAGGGCGAAACTGTTTCCGACAGAGAAGTAGTTCTGCCAGCCGAGTTAATCATCAGGCACTCCTCGTGAGGCCGGTGTTCTAGACCATGAAGGAGGTGACGAGCTTCTGCTGAGATTGACCGATATTGTTGCGCTCGAAGTTTTGCCCACGATGTCAAGCTTTTTGCTATAAATTAAGGAGGATTTTGATGAAATCGATCTATCGACTGTTGTTTATTATTGGTTTGTTGTTTGTTATGACCGCCTGCGGCGGTGCGCAGGCCCCGGCTGAACAAGCCCCGGCTCAAGAAGCAGCGCCGGCCCAGGAAGAAGCAGC
>CALMIS010000264.1 GCA_937864185.1 uncultured Chloroflexota bacterium | reverse complement strand
TGGTTTGCTAGCAGAGCAAGCTCTGCACTCCATTTTCATTGCTCCGTCTCGTTTTGCCAGGGACTGTCGCGCGCCTCTAATTTAGCAGTGAGGAGTCACAACACATAAAAAAGAGCTATTTCTAAAATAGCTCTCATAGGTACAAACGGAAGTTAGGCTTTTCCCCTCTCTTAATTTGCTCCCTTAAACATGGCACAAGTGAAGGAGAGTCTTAGAGATTGCCTCTAGAATTTAGAGCCAACGTAAACGTAACTGTGTCTATTTCGTTTACGAGCCGTCTCCCTCGGCCAACCATTTTTGATTAACTCCAGGCTTGGCTCAAGTTGCTCTAGCGGGGTTATTTCCCCCTTGGCCCTATCCCCATTTTGGAAAGGACCACTCTTGGTTTTTTCGCTTTGAGCGAAGCGCACAGTTGAAATTCGTAGATCCTGACTGACTCCCATTATTAAACTCCTTTGGCTTTTGAACGAAAGCCACGTCTCCTAGTATACGGTTTTCACCTCCGGCTGCCTATACTAAGTTGGGTGATTCCTGAACGCCAAAAGAGCTATTGGCCCCTCTTTATCTGGTCAAGTGAGGTAAAGTTAGAAGGAGGCTTATCAAATGAGCTACCAGAAATAGCCCTAATCTGTCGTTAAAGTTACCCATCTGAGTATATTCAGGCCCGGTCTCAAACAGCTATGATAAAAGAGGAGGTTTCTAAAATGAAAGCAAAACTAATCAACGAACAGTATGGCCAAAAAACCATCGCGCTTGTCTTTGATAAGGATGAGGAGTTTATTTCAAAACTGAAAGAGTTTGCCACCGGGCAGAAGCTGACGGCCAGCCACTTTACGGCCATCGGCGCTTTTAGTGAGGTCACCTTCGGCTATTTTGACCGCGCGACGATGGACTATAGGGAAATCCCGTTTAAAGAGCAGGTTGAAGTCCTCTCGCTGGTGGGTAACATCGCCATTAACGAGGGTAAGCCCAAGATCCACGCCCACGGCGTGATCGGTAAAGCCGATGCTACGACGCGGGGTGGACACATCCTGGAAGCCCGGGTCTGGCCTACTTTAGAAGTGATTGTGGTAGAGTCACCCCAGCATTTACAGCGCCACACCGATGAGGAAACGGGCCTGGCTTTGATCGACCTGTCAGCGGCCCCTTACGAGAAGACTCACGTCTAAAAAGGCTGGCTGCCGAACAACTACAGCTCTGGATTCAGCCAATAGTTCTTCTGGTTTCACGATACTACCCTGCTGGATAGCCCAAAATTGCCCACCCGGATATAGGCCAAGCCGTTAAGCACCCCTAAACTTGAAATTGTACCCTTAGTTTAAGTCAAAATTAGAGGCCTACAGATGCCATGAATATTTCTCAGCGATGTCAGAACCCGGCGCCCGGTGGTCCGGGATCGGTTCCTAAATGGACCCGAGGTGATAAAGATGCCGTAGGCACTGCTTATTCTGTCTCTAGTCGAGTTTGGTATACGGTTTCACGTGGTTTGTTAAATGAAATCTATTACCCGACGATCGATCATCCCCAGACCCGGGACCTTCAGTACTTAGTCACCGATGGCGAAACTTTTTTTCATGATCAGCGCCGTGATTTACGAGCGGAAGTTGAAGCTTTATCTAAGTCTTGCCTGGGAGTTAGGGTAACAAGCACGCCAGCGGATGAGCAGTATCGACTGGTCAAAGAGATCATTGGTGTTCCCCATCAAGACTGTGTCCTGATTCGGACCCGGTTAGAGGGCGAGCCTGACTTTCTCGCCAAATTAAAACTCTATGTCCTGTGCGCGCCTCATCTTGATGTAGAAGGCTGGCATAACAACGGGCAGGTCACCACGGTTTCGGAGCGAAAGCTGCTCGTCGCTTATAAGGGCAGCACCTGGCTGGTCCTGGGCGCCTCTGTCCCGCTAAAGCGAGGTTCATGCGGCTTTGTCGGGGTTAATGACGGGTGGACCGACCTGTCTGACAACTATCATATGGATTGGGAATATGATAGCGCCTCGGATGGTAACATCGCCCTGACCGGGGAAATTGATCTGAGCCAGGGGACAGAGTTCACCTTAGGGGTTGCGTTTGGGCGCACCTTTCACCACGCTGTTACTACTCTCTTTGCGGGGTTGAGTCTTCCCTATCAGGAGCATCGGGCCCGCTTCCACAATCAGTGGCAGCGCATCGCTGAAACGATTGAGGATTTCAGAGAGGCGGTGTATGACAAGGGTCACCTCTACTGTAAGAGCCGCAGTCTGTTGCTGGCCCATGAAGATAAGACCTACCCTGGGGCGATGGTCGCCTCTTCCAGCATTCCTTGGGGCGAAACCGTGGGGGATAAACCCGACTTGGGGGGGTACCACCTGGTCTGGACCCGGGACCTGGTCAAGAGCGTGACCGGTTTGCTGGCCGTTAACGACGTTCAAACGCCCCTGCGCTCGCTGCTATATTTGTCGGTCTTACAGCATCGCAACGGCGGGTTTCACCAGAACTCCTGGCTGGACGGCACGCCCTACTGGCAAGGTATCCAGCTTGATGAAGTCGCTTTGCCGATTCTATTAGCCTGGCGGCTGCACCGGATGCAAGCTCTAAAAGAGTTCGATCCTTACCCGATGGTTTCCAGGGCCGCCGCTTACTTAATCGAGCAAGGGCCGGCCACGCCGCAAGAGCGGTGGGAGGAAGCCAGTGGTTATTCCCCGGCCACCCTGGCCGCCAGCATCGCCGCTTTAACGTGTGCGGCTCACTTCGCCCGGGAGCGGAAGCAGGTTGAGACGGCTGACTTCATTCAAGCCTATGCCGATTTTCTGGAGGCTCACATTGAAGCGTGGACGGTCACCACAGCCGGAGAGTTGCACCCTGATATTCCGCGCTACTATATCCGGATCAACACGGTTGACATCGATCACCCTATCCCCGCTGAGAATCCCAACCAGGGGACGGTGGTCATTGCCAATCGTGCCCCCAACGAACCATCGGAATTCCCCTGTAGAAACGTTGTCGATCCCAGCTTTTTGGAACTGGTGCGCTACGGGGTGCGGAAGGCAGGTGACCGGTTAATTGAAGACACGCTCCAGGTGGTGGATAAAACCCTGAAGGTGGAGACTCAATTGGGCCCAAGCTGGCATCGCTACAACCACGACGGCTACGGGCAGCGCTCCGATGGCGGCCCATTTCAAGGCTGGGGGCAAGGCCGGGCCTGGCCCTTGCTCACCGCGGAGCGAGGTCAGTATGAGTTGGCCGCCGGTCGTTCGGCTGCGCCTTATCTCAAAGCAATGGAAAACTTTGCCAGTTCGTTTGGCCTCCTGCCCGAGCAGGTGTGGGATGAAGCAGATCTACCGGACAAGTTTCTCTACAACGGCGGCCCCACCGGTGCGGCTATGCCGTTAATGTGGGCCCACGCTGAGTATCTCAAACTGGTTCGCTCCACCGTCGATGGCCAACCTTTTGACCTGATCCCGGAAGTGGCAGACCGTTATCTTAATGGCCGAGACCATAAACCTTTAGAGATATGGAAATTCAACCGGCAGGTCACCTCGACCACGCCAGGCCAGACTCTCCGGATACAGGCGCCACACGCCTTCCGCCTGCGGTGGACGCAGACCGAGTGGCAAGAAAAGCAGGACACGCCCTCAACCCCGACCACGCTGGGACTCGAATATGTTGATATCGCCATTAAAGAAGAGCACCAAGCTCCCCTTCAATTTACGTTTTACTGGCCCGAGTCGGATCGCTGGGAAGGCCGGAATTACACCGTAAAAGTCCGGGATAGTTAAAAAACGAGGGTAGAGCTTGCTCTGCTAGCAAACCGAGGTTTGCCCTCCTATTTACTGAGGAAACTTGAATGAGCGAGCCCATTGGTAAAAAGCGCTGGGCTATCCCCGAGGGCTATATTCCCGCCGAAAGCCACGGCCAGGCCCCGGAGATGACCAGCCACGAAGCGTTTTGCATCCTCAACAGCTCGGACCAGGACGCCGAGGTCCAGGTCACCGTCTTCTTCAGCGATCGTGAGCCGGCGGGGCCGTACCATCTCACCGTCCCAGCCAGGCGGACCAGGCACGTTCGCTTCAATAACTTATCAGATCCTGAACCCATTCCGGTGGCCACCGATTACGCCAGCCTGATCGAGTCGAATGTCCCCATCGTGGTCCAGCACACCCGGCTTGACTCGCGTCAGGCCGAAAATGCCTTACTCAGCACAATGGCCTATGCCAGCGACGAGTAATTGGCCTTAGTCCAGCCTATTGGACAAGGCGCTTTTTAGGATAGACGTTTTAGCCATTGATCAAGGAGAAAAAAATGAGTCAGACAGTAGCTGATTTTTTGGTCCAGCGCCTCCACCAATGGGGCATTACGCGGGTCTATGGATATCCGGGCGACGGGATCAACGGTATTATGGGTGCTTTTCAGGAGGCCGCCAAAGACGGCCAGGGACCGATTTGGACCCAGGTGCGTCACGAAGAGATGGCCGCTTTTATGGCCTGCGGTCACGCCAAATTTACCGGCGAAGTGGGTGTTTGCGTGGCCACGTCGGGACCAGGCGCGATCCATCTTTTGAACGGGCTGTACGATGCTAAAATGGATCACCAGCCGGTAGTGGCTCTGGTCGGCCAGCAGGCGCGGATGGCTCTGGGAGGAAGTTACCAACAAGAAGTTGATCTCATTTCACTCTACAAAGATGTGGCCAAAGCCTACGTCCACATGGTCACTGTCCCGGAACAGTTGCCCGATGTGGTGGATCGGGCCGTGCGCATCGCTCTGGTCGAACGCACGGTCACCTGCCTGATCTTCCCCAACGATATTCAAAATGAGCCGGCCGTCGCCATCGAAGATTTACCGCGAACGCACGGCGTGGTCTATGGCAGTGTCGGGTATGCCGCTCCCCGCATTACTGCTCCCCAAGATGAGATTCAACGGGCCGCCGAAGTGCTCAACAGCGGCCAGAAGGTGGCAATCTTAATCGGAGCCGGCGCGCGCCGGGCGGCCGCTGAAGTTGTGCAAGTGGCGGACCTGTTAGGCGCCGGCGTGGCCAAAGCCTTGTTGGGCAAAGACGTCTTGCCCGACGATCTCCCCTTCGTTACCGGCTCGATCGGTTTGCTGGGAACAGAGCCCAGCGATTACATGATGAAAAACTGCGATACGCTTTTGATGATCGGCTCCAGTTTTCCTTATGCCGAATTCCTGCCCAAACCTGGCCAGGCTCGCGGCGTCCAAATTGATATCGATGGCCGTATGATCGGGATTCGCTATCCGATGGAGGTCAATTTGGTCGGCGACAGCACCACCACCCTGCAAGACTTGCTGCCCTTGTTGCGGCGCAAGGCTGACCGTAGCTGGCGTGAGAAGATCGAAGAAAAGGTCGTCGATTGGTGGGAAGTAACCGAAGGCCGGGCCATGAACGAGGCCAAGCCCGTCAATCCCCAGCGAGTCTTTTGGGAGCTATCGCCGCTGCTGCCGGATAACTGCATTCTCACCGCCGACTCCGGCTCGGCCGCCAACTGGTTTGCCCGCGATGTCAAGATCCGTGAAGGCATGCGCGCCTCGCTCTCCGGCAACCTGGCCACGATGGGACCGGGCGTACCCTACGCCATCGCCGCCAAATTTGCCTATCCCCATCGGGTGCCGGTGGCCTTGGTGGGTGACGGCGCCATGCTGATGAATGGCATCAATGAGTTGGTGACCATCGCCCATTACTGGCAAGAGTGGCCGGATCCTCGCTTGGTTATTCTGGTTTTGCACAACAATGATTTGAATCAGGTCACTTGGGAGATGCGGGTTATGGAAGGCAACCCAAAATTTGCGGCCTCCCAGTACGTTCCGGATTTCCCTTATGCCCGCTATGCGGAGATGCTGGGTCTCAAAGGGATCCGCGTCGACGCGCCCGAGGCGATCCGGCCGGCCTGGGAACAGGCCTTTGCCGCGGACCGGCCGGTGGTCATTGATGCCATTACCGATCCGGATGTACCGCCCCTGCCGCCGCACATCACCTTTGAGCAAGCCAAAGCTTATGCCTCCACCTTGTTAAAAGGTGATCCGGACCAAGCCGGCATTGTGACCCAAACCCTCAAGGGCGTTAAAGAGAGCATTTTTTGATGCCGGGGGAGACGGTTAAAGCCAGAGCTAAGAAGCTTCTGCCCTCGGCTAGCAGCGGCGGCCCGCTCATCGATCGGGTTACCGTCTCGGCATACGAGATTCCCACCGAGCAGCCCGAGTCCGATGGCACGCTGGCCTGGGAGGCGACAACCCTGGTTTTGGTTGAGGTGGCAGCCGGCGAGCGGCAAGGCCTGGGCTTCACTTACGCCCACCAGGCCGCGGCAACTTTGATCCACAGCCAGTTAGCGCCTCTCGTTCAGGGGCAGGATGCGCTGGCGGTGCCTAATAGCTGGGCCAGGATGATCCACGCTATCCGCAACTTGGGTCGGCCCGGTATTTGTGCCACGGCCATCTCGGCGGTGGACACGGCCTTGTGGGATCTTAAAGCCCGGCTGCTTGAGGTGCCGCTGGTGTCCCTGCTCGGCTCGATGTGGGATAAAGTGCCAGTTTACGGCAGCGGCGGCTTCACGTCCTATACTCGGCCAAAGTTGCAAGAGCAGTTGGGGGGCTGGGTCGAGCAAGGGATCACGCGGGTCAAAATGAAAATCGGTCGGCACGCGGCCGAGGATCTGGCCCGCGTTCAAGCCGCTCGAGAGGCCATTGGTCCGGAGGCCGAGCTTTTTGTCGATGCCAACGGCGGGTATAGCCGCAAACAGGCTCTAGGCATGGCCGAAAGAATGCGCGAGTACGGGGTAACCTGGTTTGAGGAGCCGGTTTCGTCCGATGACTTAACCGGCTTGCGTCTCTTGCGTGATCGGGCGCCGGGAGCCATGGAAATTACCGCCGGCGAATATGGTTATGACCCTCCCTACTTCCGGCGGATGTTGGCGGCCGGGGCGGTTGATGTTTTGCAAGCCGACCTGACCCGCTGCCTGGGTATCAGCGGTTTTTTGCAGGTGGGCGCACTCTGCGATGCTTGGTTAATGCCGCTCTCGGCCCATACCGCTCCGGCCTTGCACCTGCATCCGGCCTGCAGCCTGCGCCGGATGCGTCACCTGGAGTACTTCTTTGACCACGTCCGGATCGAGCAGATGCTTTTCGATGGCGCGCTCACGCCGGTCGACGGCTTTCTGGCGCCCGATCTCACCCGGCTCGGTTTGGGTCTGGAATTCAAGCACGCAGACGCGGCAGCATACGCCCTATAATTTAATCAAGGAGTGACTGATGACGACGACACCCGTTTCTACCTTTCCCCCAGCCAGGGTGGCCAGGATTGGCCGGCAAAACGGTTTTGCCAATGGCTATGAGCGCCAGGCAAAAATTATAGCCACCGAGCTGGAGGAAAAAATTCGCGGTGAAGTGCGCTTTGATGCCGGTAATCGCGCTTTGTACTCCACCGACGCTTCCAACTATCGCGAGATTCCGGTTGGGGTCGTTGTTCCGAAGGACAAGCACGATGTCATCAACACCGTCGCCCTCTGCCATCAACACGGTGTGCCGATTTTAGCCCGTGGCGGCGGCACCAGTTTGGCCGGTCAATGTTGTAACGTGGCCGTGGTCATTGATTTTTCCAAGTATATGAATCAGGTTCTCTGGATCGATCCCGAGCAAAAGTTGGCTCGAGTCCAGGCCGGGACTGTTTTGGACGATCTGCAGAAACAGGCCGAAACTCACGGTTTGGTCTTCGGTCCTGACCCGGCCACCCACAACCATTGTACCTTGGGCGGCATGATCGGCAACAACTCATGCGGTATTCATTCCGTCATGGCCGAGTTCTATGGTCCCGGGCCACGCACCTCCGATAACATCGAGTCGCTGGAAGTTCTGACTTATGATGGCATCGTCATGGAAGTTGGCCCCACCTCGGAAGCGGAGCTACACGAGATTATCCAGGCCGGCGGGCGGCGGGGCGACATCTACGCTCACCTGCGCGAGCTGCGCGATCGCCACGGCGAGCTGATCCGTCAGCGCTACCCCCAGATCCCGCGCCGGGTCTCGGGCTATGAGAATCTGGACCAACTCTTCCCGGAGAACAACTTCAACGTGGCTCAGGCGCTGGTCGGCACGGAGTGTACCTGCGCCCTCGTTTTGGAAGCCACGGTCAAATTAATCCAGACCCCGCATGCCCGTTCGCTCCTGGTGTTGGGCTATCCCGACATTTTCGAGGCCGGACAAGATGTCCCTTTGATTCGCCAACACCGCCCGATTGGCCTGGAGGGTCTGGACCATTTTTTGATCGATTATCAACAGCAAAAGAGTATGCATCCCCAAGCTTTGGCCTTACTGCCTGAAGGTGAAGGCTACTTGCTGGTCGAGTTCGGCGGGGACAGCAAGCAAGAGGCCGAGGATCAGGCTCGGCGCTTAATGGACCAGCTTAACCAAAGAGATCAGCCGCCCCACATGTCGCTCTTCAAGGAGCGCGGCGCCGAGCAGTGGCTGTGGGAGGTAAGAGAGTCCGGCTTAGGGGCGACGGCCCGCATTCCCAATACGCCGGATACCTGGCCCGGCTGGGAGGATACCGCCGTAGCGCCGGAAGACATTGGCCCTTACTTGCGGGATTTGCGGGCCCTGTATAACAAGTACGGTTACGAGGCGGCCCTGTATGGTCACTTTGGTCAGGGGCTGGTTCACTGCCGGGCGACGTTTGATTTATGGACGGCCCCCGGCATCGCCAAATTTCGGGCCTTTCTTAATGAAGGCACCGATTTAGTGGTCCGCTACGGCGGCACCCTCTCCGGCGAACATGGCGATGGGCAGGCCCGGGCCGAACTGCTGCCCAAAATGTACGGCCATGAAATGATGGATGTCTTTCGGGAATTTAAGCGCATCTGGGATCCGCAGTGGAAGATGAATCCCGGCAAAGTGATCGATCCCAAACCGATCACCTTCGACTTGCGCCTGGGCTCGGATTACCATCCCTGGGAGCCGGAGACTCATTTTAAATACCCCAACGATGACTTCCGCTTTTCTCGGGCTGTGCTCCGCTGTGTCGGGGTGGGCAAGTGCCGCCGGGAGGGTGGGGGTACCATGTGTCCCAGCTACATGGTCACCCGGGAGGAAAAGCACTCCACCCGGGGCCGGGCCCGGCTGCTCTTTGAGATGCTGCAAAAGGATGTACTCCAGGACGGCTGGCAGGATGAGAGCGTCAAGGAGGCCCTCGATCTGTGTTTGGCCTGCAAGGGGTGCAAAAGCGACTGTCCGGTGGGCGTCGATATGGCCACTTATAAAGCTGAGTTTCTGTCGCACTACTATGACGGCAAGCTCAGGCCTCGGGCCGCTTATTCGATGGGCCTGATCTATTGGTGGGCGCGGTTGGCCGCCTTGGCTCCCGGTCTGGCCAACTTTTTGAGCCAGACTCCCGGCCTGCGGGCCATCGCCAAAGCGGTCGCCGGCATCGCTCCCGAGCGCGATCTGCCCACCTTTGCCCCCCAGACCTTCAAACAGTGGTTTCGGCAGCGCGAGCCGCGCCATCAAGATAAACCGCGCGTTATCTTGTGGCCGGACACCTTCAATAATCACTTTTTCCCCGAAGCAGCCAAAGCGGCGGTCGACGTGTTGGAGGCCGCCGGTTTTCAGGTCATTGTGCCGGCTCAGTCTCTCTGCTGCGGGCGGCCGCTCTATGATTGGGGCATGCTTGATACCGCTCAAAAGCTGTGGCAGCAAATCCTCGAGGCCCTGAGACGCGAGATTCGCGCCGGGGTCCCCCTGGTGGGTCTGGAACCGAGCTGCACGGCCGCCTTCCGCGACGAACTGGTCAATCTCCTCCCCCACGATGAAGATGCGCAGCGACTCAGCCGGCAAACTTACACCTTGAGCGAGTTCTTAGAAAAAGAAGCGCCCGATTTTGAGATACCCAAGCTTCATCGCCAGGCTGTGGTGCACGGCCACTGCCACCACAAATCCATCATGGACATGCAGGCCGAACAAGCGGTGCTGGACAAACTGGGGTTAGACTATGAGCTGCTGGAGTCGGGCTGTTGTGGGATGGCCGGCTCGTTTGGCTTTGAGGCGGGCGAGCGCTATGAAGTCTCCGTCTTGGCTGGCGAACGGGTCCTGCTGCCGGCGGTTCGAGCGGCCGACAAAGACACTTTGATTATTACCAATGGCTTCAGTTGCCGGGAGCAAATCTCGCAGGGCACGGATCGCAAAGCGCTACACCTGGCCCAGGTGCTCCAAATGGCTTTGGAGACAGAGCCGGCCGACTCGTCCCAAAATTATCCGGAGAGAGACTACTACGGCGAACCGGCCCGGCTCTCGTGGGTCAAGCTCGGGCTGGCCACGAGCCTCATTTTTTTGGCTGGCTGGCTGTGGCTACTGAGGAAACTGGGCAATAATAAAGTCGGTGAATAGAATGTAGGTAAGATAGACCCCATAGGTTTTTAAAATCTAATGGGGTCTTATATTTAGGACATCCGAATAAACTCGTCAATTTTGAGCTTCGGACCAAGGTGTTTACAATGGGACCCGATCTTAAAGAATAACGGAGAATGTTATGAGCACCTTACCGTCTAAGTCTGGCCTCTTGCCACCCCAGCAGGAGAGCAAGCCAAATGCTGCCTTACATCGCCTTAACCAGTTACTGCCGCTGGCCGAACGGCAGGCCGCCTTACCGGCCCCACTCATCGAGCTTCACCGGGCCGTGTTACGTGCCTTCATTAACCGTGGCTGCCCGCTGACCCGGGCTGAAATTGAGCAGCAGTGGCCCGACCTGGCGCTTGAACCGGCCCTGGCTCGGCTGGCCGGTGATGATCTCATCGTGCTGGCACCGGATACTCAGGAAATTATTGGGGCGTATCCGTTGACGGGCGAAGATACTCCGCACAAGGTGCGCGTTAATGGCCACACTTTGCGGGCGATGTGCGCTCTGGATGCCTTGTCGGTCAGTCCGCTGTTTGGAATACCCGTCGAGATTGAGTCGAACTGCCGGGTTACTGACCAACCCCTGCTGCTGCATCAGGATGGGGCTACGCTGCCATTGACAAAACCGTCAGCCGAGATACAGGTTGGCATTCACTGGCAGCCTCCGCAAACGTGCGCTGCTCATAGCTTGTGCCGGGAGATGGTTTTTTTGGTCGATGCCGCTGCCGCTGAAACCTGGCAGGCCGTCGCCCCGGAACAACGGGACTGTTTTAGCCTGCCAAACGCCATTGCCTTGGGCGCTGCTTTCTTCAGCCCACTTCTGGAGGAGATGGGGTGATCAGCGAGGGCAATGGTCTTCTTAAAGATCTAATTTGCCCTGGTGCCCGGCCTGATAGGCCTGGAGAATTTGTTCGGCCAGGCTGGCTGGAGACAGGGCTGCCTTGGGCAGCTTCAAGGGCACTTTTTCCCACAGCGGGGTCTCGACCGCGGCTGGCCGGACCACCAAGACTTTGCGCTGGCGCTCCTCTTTGCTTAAGGCCTCGGCAAAAGCTTCTAAACCGGCCTTAGCGGCGGCGTAGGCTCCTAAGCCGGGCAGGCGCAGCCGCTCGTTGATCGCGCCTAGATAGATCAAGTGAGCCTCTGAGGCCAGCAGCGGCAGGCTGTAGTGTGTCGCTAGAAAAGCGCCGCTCAGATTGGCGTTGATGATGCGCTGCCAGTCGGCGGCAGAGAGGTCCTCAGTCTTAGCCAAGGTGATGTCCCCGGCGGTATAGAGCCAGAGATCAACTTCGGTTACAATCTGAGCGGCGGCCAAAACGGCGGTCTCGACGCTGTAGGCAGAAGCGACATCGGCTTCTAGAATATGAGGCGTCAGACTGGTCAGATCAGCCGGCCGGCGGGTTAGCGCGATCACGGTCCAGTCTTCTTTACTTAGCCGGCGGACCAGGGCTTGACCAATACCGCCGCCGGCTCCCCAAACCATGGCAGTCTTCATCGGCTTTCCCTTTAAGTTACATCACCTTAAGGACCAACTTGGGCTTTAAACGCAAGACCAAGATATCCAAATCGGCCCAAGCGGCAATATCCTGCTCGGCCTGCTCTGGACTTTCGTAGTGATAGGTTAATCGCCGGACCCAGGTATCCTCCGGGTCGGCTTCGATGGAAAATTCACCCTTGATCAGATAACCTGCGCCGTCACCTGGCTCACCGCCAATGGTGAGGGCCCCTTTAGGGTTGGCCCGAATGTGGGCCACTTTGCGGGTATTACTAACACTGATGACCACCACCTCTTCTCCATCCAGCTTAAACCAAACCGGTACGGTATGGGGATAACCATTTGGGTCGATGGTGCTCAGGCGAGCGATAAGCGGTTTTTGCAGAAATTCACGTACTGCATCGGTAAACATGAGTCTCTCCAACAGGTACAAAAAAAGCCCTGCCAAAATAGGGGCAAGACTTTTTTGACAGAACCCTCTGTAAAGCCGGCCAAGCTAGGAAAAAGCCTCCGGTCGGATTCGAACCGACGACCTACCACTTACAAGGCGGTTGCTCTGCCAGCTGAGCTACGGAGGCAAATTCAACACTCTATTTTTAAATTATAGTGATTTGTAAGTCTTTAGGCAAAAGGTACGGCCCGGTAGACCTCCTCAAAGCTCGCCTTTCCGGGCTCGTCCGGTCCAAACTAACCTTTGTTGGAAGAAAATTGCTGCAATTTCCTCCTGTAGCACTCACTGGTATAATTACATATGTTTTGTTAAGCCTCGGAAGCTGGGGTCTTTCTTCCCGGGAGCCGCGGATGATCCGTCTTTTACCTGAAGGAAAATGCTTTTATGGAAACCCTGACTCTCGTCCTGTTTATCATCGGCTTCGTTTTACTCATTTCTGGCGCAGAACTGTTGGTGCGAGGCGCATCAGTTTTAGCCGTGGCGGTGGGTATTTCGCCTTTGGTGGTAGGGCTAACCGTGGTCGCGTTTGGGACAAGCGCCCCTGAGCTGGCGGTTACTATTCAATCGAGTTATGCCGACCAAGCCGACCTCGCAGTCGGTAATATTGTGGGCAGCAATATCTCTAATATCTTGTTGGTCCTGGGGCTGGCTGCCTTATTCGGCAATTTGTTGGTGCCTAAACAGTTAGTCAAACTTGAGCTGCCGCTCTTGGTGGTTATCTCGACGCTAACCTGGTTGATGGCTCGAGACGGGACGATTAGCAGTCTGGATGGAATGGTTTTGGTTGTAATAGGCGTAGGCTATGTCATCTATACCGTTCAAAACAGTCGCAAAGTCGTTAAAGCCGAGCAAGCTGCAGTCGATGATGATCTGGAAATGGAAAGGGTCAGGGTTCGAGACCTGGCTCAGATTTTCAGGCAGGTAGGCTTAATTGCTGTGGGGCTGGGGATGCTGGTCCTGGGCTCGCGTTGGCTCATTGATGGCGCAGTAGCAGTCGCCCTTTTACTGGGTGTTAACCAGTTAGTTATTGGCCTGACCATCGTAGCCGTGGGCACTTCTCTGCCAGAGATAGCCACCTCCATCGTCGCCGTCATCCGCGATAAACGGGACATCGCTGTGGGCAATGCGGTCGGCAGCAATATCTTTAATCTTCTGATAGTCTTAGGGCTGGGCTGCGTCATCTCCCCGGGCGGCATTGATGTGTCAGTGTCCGCTCAGATCTTTGATATTCCGGTGATGATGTTCGTGGCCTTCATTAGCTTGCCGGTGTTTTATACCAACTACCGGATCGATCGGATCGAGGGGCTTATTTTTGCGGCTTACTACGTTGCTTATACAACTTACTTGTTTTTGGCGGCCACGGGCAGCACTTTTCTGCCGGTTATGAGCAATATTATGCTGTGGGGAGTTTTACCGGTGACTCTATTAACCATCGCAGTCCGTTTTTGGCGTTATTACTTTCAATCTCGGACCGGCCGGGCTGCTTTCGTTCAAGCTCCGCCCAGCCAGAACTAACGTTGACATTCTTATGAGCCAGTGGCACAATCCCATGCGATTACAAAAGACACAGAATTGATGACAGTCCAGTCGCTACCCACGGCCTCAACCGCCAGAAACAGTTTTAGTAGCTACCTCCATAAAGTCGGCGCCATTGTCGGCAAGGATATTGCCACAGAACTGCGCACGAAAGAGATGCTCAGCGCGATGTTCGTCTTTTCGCTGTTGATCATCTTCATCTTTAACTTTGCCTTTGACCTGCGAGCCGGCAATCTCCAAACTCTGGCCCCCGGCGTGTTATGGGTAGCCATCACTTTTGCCGGCATGTTGGGCTTAGGCCGGAGTTTTGTGGTGGAGCGAGACCGGGGGGTGCTCGATGGGCTGCTTCTGGCACCGGTTGATCGCAGTGCCATCTACTTCGGCAAAATGATCGGCAATGTGTTATTTATTACGATTGTCGAGCTGTTCATCTTGCCAATATTTATGATCTTGTTTAACCAATCGGCCGGTGATTTACCTGCCCTGGCCGGGGTGGTTATTTTAGGCACCATTGGCTTAGCGGGGGTTGGCACCCTTTTCTCCGCTATGGCGGTCCATACCCGGGCTCGGGATGTGCTGCTGCCGATTATGCTCTTTCCGGTTATTATTCCGGCGATGCTGGCCGCCGTCCGTTTGACCGCCGGTATCTTGGATAATCTACCATTTGCCGAGGTTAGCCAGTGGCTGGGGCTGCTAGTGGCCTTTGACGTCATCTTTGTGGCGGCTTCGTTTATGTTGTTTGAGTACGTGGTTGAAGAATAAAGGGTAGCTAAAATGAGGAGGTCAAGCGTTTAATGGCAACTAAAGCGGTCTTATCTCAACAGAGTGAGACTTCCAGAACCCTATCCGGTTTTAACTGGGGTACTGCCCTAACCGTGGTGAGCGGCATCTTGATGTTGACCGCGCTGTTCCTGGCCTTAGTCTGGGCTCCGGATGCGGCCAACCTCGGCACTGCCGCGGAGCGGTACGCCCAGCGAATCTTTTACTTCCACGTCAGCTCTGCCTGGCTGGGCTTTTTGGCCTTTATTGTAGCCGCGGTTACCTCCATCCTCTACCTTATCACGCGCCGGGATAAATGGGATGTTTGGTCGCTGGCAGCAGTAGAGATTGGGCTGGTCTTTTTTACTATGGTCATTGTCAGCGGTTCGATCTGGGCCAAGCCAACCTGGAACGTGTGGTGGACCTGGGATCCGCGGCTAACCATTTCGACCATTTGTTTCTTGCTGTACATCGGCTACTTGATGCTGCGGGGCGCGATCGATAATCCGGACCGCCAGGCTCGCTTTGCCGCGGTCTACGCCTTGATTGCCGCCACTTCAGTGCCGCTCAACTGGATGGCCATCCGCTGGTGGCGGACCATCCATCCGGCGGTCATCGCGCCCAACAAGAATACGGAAGAGGCCGTGGGTGGTTTTGGATTATCAGCCAATATTCAGGTAACGCTGATTTTTTGCGTCGTGGCTTTTAGTGTCTTCTTTGTAACGTTGATGTACCACCGCATCCGGCTCGAGAACCTGCGCCGGCGCATCGACACCCTGAAGCAGCAGCTTTTATATCAACAAGGATAAAATTATGGGTGACACAATTTACTTGGCGGCAGCCTACGCGGTTTTTTGGCTAACGACCTTTATTTTTATTTATAGTTTAGTCAGTCGCCAACGCACTCTACAAAAAGAAGTCGAGCTGTTGGAGCAGCTAGTCCAACAAAGTGAAAGTGATCGTGGCCAGCTTTGAAGACGGGGTTTTGCGCTGACCTCGCCGTGGTAATGATTTTGTCACAATTTGGAGGTAAACTCAGGTTGCCTAATACCCTGTTCGGCTTATGTAAGTAGGCTCACAGCCAAAAAGGGTGGGCTAGGCTAGCATTAAGCAGACTAAATTTCGACCCCTATCTTTCTAACGACTGAGGAGCTACTATTCAATGGGTCTTGAAAACATTACCATCTTTGCGGCTTTCATAGCGGGGTTACTTTCCTTTGTTTCCCCGTGTGTTTTGCCCCTTATTCCGGTGTATTTAGGCTACCTTTCTGGCTCAACTATCACCGGCAATCAGCCACCGCCTCGCCAGTTAGTGTTCACACACGCCTTAATGTTTGTGGCCGGCTTCACTTTTGTTTTTGTGGTGGTCTTTGGGGTCCCGGTCGGCTTTCTGGGCGGCGCCCTGGGGCGACTCGCCGATTATATGGTGTGGATCGGTGGGGTCCTGCTGATCATTTTTGGTCTGCACACGATGCATCTCATCACCATTCCCTTCTTCAATATGCAGAAGCGTTTGGAATATGGCCAAGGCCAGGCCCCTAGCTATGCCCGCAGTGCCCTCATCGGCATGACTTTTGCGGCCGGCTGGACGCCTTGCATCGGGCCACTGCTCGGGGCGATTCTCACTCTGGCTATTCAGGGACAAAATGTGGCCCTGGCTATGTTCTATTTATTTATCTACTCGATGGGACTGGCTATCCCCTTTCTCGTCACGGCCTGGATGCTGACCGCCGCCACCAGCCGTTTGCGCCGGCTCAATCAGTATCTACCTGTGATCGAACGTGTCAGTGGCGCTTTCATTATTATCGTCGGTGTACTCCTCCTAACCGGCACTTTCACTTATCTCAACACTATTTTCAACCGGTATACGCCTGCCTGGTTGTTGGAGTATAGTTAAGCAGGTACCCCTGGCTCCTGTGCGGACTCGGGAGTTGGCCTGGTCAGGCCGGTTCGCAGGCTGCTCCGTTCAGCAAAAACAGTTAACTTTCACCGACCATTACCTGGCGCACAGTCTCAGCCGTGCCCTGCCGGGTGAGAAGCACCACCTCATCGCCCGGTTGGAAGAGGGTTTCACCATGAGCGATAATCGTTTGACCGTTCCGCCGGATAGACGTGATCAGAGCCTGAGATGGCAGGTTTAAGTCTTTGATCCGCTGTCCGACTGCCGCCATGCCCGCCACCAGCGAAAGTTGGAGTACCTCTGTTTCGGTCAGGCGCCCCAGGCGAAGATTTTCACGCTGATACTGATTTTCCATTTTACGGAGGACGGCGTGGCGATAAGCGCGGACGATATCCTGTCGCCGTAACAGGCCGATTAAGCGGCCCGGGTACTCGGGATCGACGACGGGGATACGGCCAAAGCCTCGCTCGCTCATGTAGCGTAAGGCTTTGGACAGCGGATCGGCCGGATAGGCAACCACGACCTCTTGCTCGGTGATGTCGCCGACGGTGAGCGGCGGCTGGGGCGACTCTGCCTCGGTAGCCCGTTCCAGGTCTTGGACGGTCACCACGCCTACAAAGCGATCGGTCTGATCCAGCACTGGAAAGCCGTGATGGTGGGTCCGGACAAAGATGTCGGCTAGCTCCGGCAAGCTGAGTTCAGCCCGGACCACGTCGGGCTTTTGCGTCATGACCTCACCTACCGTGATTCCCTTCATCACATCAACATCGCGGTCTCGCTCCAAAGGGACGCCTTTTTTCTCTAGTTTGAGGGAATAGATCGAATACCGGTTCATCGTTTGCGACAGCAGGGTGCTTAAGCCCACGGTGATCATCAGCGGCAAGATCATCCGGTAGTCGCCGGACATTTCAAAGACGATCAGAAATGCGGTCAGGGGGGCGTGAGCCGTGGCCGAAAAGACGCTAGCCATGCCTACCAAGGCATAGGCCCCGGGCGCAGCCGTTATGGTGGGCAGTAAGGTATGAGCGCCATAGCCAAAAGCGCCCCCCAGCATCGCCCCCATAAAGAGCGAGGGCGAGAAGATACCGCCCGAGTTCCCGGAGCCCAAGGTGAAGACCGTCGCCAGCAGTTTGGCCAAGATCAGCATGACCAATAGCTGCCAGGGCAGCGAACCGTTGATCCCGTCTTCGATAATGTTTAAGCCCGCCCCTAGGGCTTGAGGAAAAAATAGGCCAACCAGCCCCACCCCGACCCCGCCGACCGCTGGTTTCAAGGCGTTTGGAAAGCGCCAGTCATCAAAAAGATCTTCAAAAAAGTACAGCAGTTTAATAAAGAGCCGACCCGTAATAGCCGCCAAAACACCCAGCCCGGCGTACAAAGGCAACTCCCAAGCACTGACCAGGTTGTACGCCGGAACGATGAAGGCCGGATTATCGCCCAAGAGCTGGCGGCTAACAATGCTGGCCGTGACCGCGGAAATGACGACCATGCCAAAATAGTGCGTCGTAAATTCGCCTAAGATCACCTCCATGGCAAAGATGACGCCGGCAATCGGCGCATTGAAGGTGGCGGCAATCCCGGCTGCCGCCCCACAGGCAACCAGGGTAATGGTTCGTTCCGGACCGAGTCTCAGCAGTTGGGCGGCAGTGGAACCCAAGGCTGCCCCAACCTGCACAATCGGACCTTCCCGCCCGGCCGAGCCGCCGCTGCCAATGCAAATCGCCGCAGTGACGGATTTGACCAAGGCGACCCGAGGCCGAATGCGACCCTTGCGCAGAATAATGGCCTGCATCACCTCCGGCACGCCGTGCCCCTTGGCTTCCATCGCCCAATAGACAATCAGCGGTCCCGTAATTAAGCTGCCGAGCACCGGTACCAGCACGATCCAGGCCCGTCCCAGCGGCGCTAAAATCTGGGGTAGGCCCTGTTCAAAGCAAAAGTGAGTAATCAAACCGATAACTCGGACGAAGGTGTCGGTGACCAGGCCGGTAATGAGGCCCACCAGAATGGCGACTCCCATCAACGCCACAAAACTATTCGTATCGAAAGGTAAGCGTAGATAAGCCAGCCCGTCGGTAAACGAGGGCAAGCTTTTTGAAACAGATTTACCAGACTCAAATGACACTGCTAAAGTCTCCTGTGGTGAGAGTGATTGGATATTGATGATTATATATCTTTGGTAGAGCAACGCGAGTTTGGCCCTTAAAAAGGTTCACCCAGACGCATCCGCCAATTCTGGATGAGGAGAACTCTGATCATCAATAAACGCTGTTGAGGAGGGAAGACGAAATAGGGGGATCGACTCCCGGAACATTGCTTTGAAGGGTAAATGACGATTGGGTTAGGACTTGACCGGCAGTAGGGATTATGTTATACTACCGGTCTGAAATTTGAATAGTCTTCTTCTGAGCGGGGCTGTTTTTTGACCATACCGCTCAAAACAGGGTGATCTCGCCGAGGTAGCTCAGTTGGTAGAGCATTTGACTGAAAATCAAAGGGTCCCCAGTTCAAGTCTGGGCCTCGGCACTCTTAATAACTAAACTTTGGGGAATCGTCTAATGGTAGGACAGCGGCCTTTGGAGCCGTATATCCAGGTTCGAATCCTGGTTCCCCAGTTGCTTCAATGAGCAATAAACAATGAGTAGTTAACAATAAAGCGTTACCAATTTTGTTAATTTTTCATTGGACATTGTTAATTGAAACTGGGGGCGTGGTGTAGGGGTTAACACGCCGGCCTGTCAAGCCGGAGATCGCGGGTTCAAATCCCGTCGCTCCCGCCAATGTAAATTTGAAAAACCGTCCCATTTGGGACGGTTTTCTTTTTTACGACAATAATCACTCCGTTAAGGACAGAGTGAGTTCCAGTCACCCGATCAAATCGGTCACTGGTCACTAGTTTTAGCTTGTTTTTTCTTTTCAGGCGTAGAGATCAACTTTATTTTGCTGCATCATCTGGACGAGTTGCTCGGCCATCTGCTGCTGTTGATCTTGAACCTGCTGGATGACGGCGATAACAATCTCGTCCTGGACTTGCAAGTTTTTGAGCTGGCTGGCGCTGGCGGCGAGATTAGTGGCTTGGCTACCTCCGCTGTAGGCGCTGCCTGCTGAAGATATACTTGAAATGTTCATATGGACTTTACCTCCCAAATATCTATCGGCACCGGCTGTAAAAACTTGAGTGATTATAAAATACCACCCGGGTTGATTTGACATCTCGATTTCGTTTTCTTACACTTCGCTAAGGAGTGCTTAATAACCGTGCAATCTTTCACTTCGACCAACCCAGAAAGTTCGTTAAATTTCAACGAGCGCATCGTTCTAGACAGACAGTCAGATCGGCGTGATCCGGCAGCCAATTCGCCGCTGTGGATGGCCACTCAAAAACCGGCCCTTAACGAGCTGGTCATGTATCTCCAGGACTTTCGGCAGAGCTTGGATCAGGCCCCGCTTGACCAACACCAGTTTCAATACTCCCGCCTCAAATTGGAACAGGCTCGGCTCGATTTTGCCGATATGATTCGCTCTGGGGAAAGCCGGCTGCATCGTTTAAGCCAGTTGATCTGTACCAGTTTTGTCTCCAATTACCTGCTCCGCAGCGTCATCATCGGCGAGGTCGACCAGACCGGCAAGCGCTTTACCCTGACCCAGGATATTTCTTTAGAAGAGTTGTTGTCAACTATTGACATCGACTTGGGCACGCAACAGCTTAAGCGGCTCCGTTTTCAAGTCGGCCCCAATCAGTGGAGTACCGCCAGCCTGGTGGCCAACGTCATCGATTACCAACCCACTGAACCCAATGAATACAGAATTCATCGCATTACCAGCCGGATCAAGGCCGAAGAAGAGATCTGGAACAAAGTCGTCGATGAGATTTTCGGCTTGGATGGCATCGTGGGGCGCGACAAGGAGTTGCGGCGCTACAGCCGCTTTGTCAAGGATATTTTCGGGATCAAAATCGTGGTGGGTGAGCAAGACGATGCCCATCGCGTCCAGCAAGCGCTCCAAGCGCTCCGTTGGGATGCCACCAGTCTGGCTCGCTTAGGCATCGAAGCGACGGAGTCGACCGCTCGTCTGGAGTTTATCGAGGTCAAGGATTATCTGAGCGCCTACCGCAAACAAAGTGGTTGGGAAGCGATCAAATCCGTCGTACACTGGTCGAACAAAACCTTTGAAATCCAGATCCAGCCGCTGCGCAACTTTCTGCGCGAACGCGAACTGCTCACCAAAGAAAGCCACACCAGCTTCAAAGCCAATCGCGAGCGGGCCCGGGAGCGGGTCGCCGAACGCCTGCCGCTTTTTAAGTTCTACTGCGACCTGCTGCGCTGGTTCTTCCTCACTCCGCATGCCGCTCCCCCTGTTTACCCCAGCGTCACCCTTTACATTTATGATTAGGTACACCATAAGGAGATACCATGCGAATAGCCATTGTTGGAACCGGCGGGGTTGGCGGTTACCTGGGCGGTCGGCTGGCCCAGGCGGGTGAAGAGGTTGTTTTTATTGCCCGGGGGCAGCATCTACAGGCCATGCGCGACCACGGCTTGCGCGTCGATAGCATCAACGGTGACTTTATCCTGGATCCCGTGCAGGCCACGGACAATCCGGCTGAAGTTGGCCCGGTCGATGTCGTGGCGGTGGCGGTTAAAGGCTGGCAGGTGCCGGACGCCGCCCAGTCGATGCAGCCGCTGGTGGGCGACCAGACCTTTATCGTCCCTTTTCTCAACGGGATTGAAGCCGCTGACCAGCTAGCCGAGGTTTATGGCCCGGAACAGGTGGTGCATGGCTTTTGCCACATCGTTAGCTTTATTGCCGGACCGGGCCACATCAAGCATTCCGGGGTTGATCCGATCTTCAGCTTTGGCGAAGCCGACAATCAACGCAGCCCGCGGATCGAGCGGCTGTATCAGGCGCTCGATCGGGCTGAAGGCATTGCCCCGCAGATTCCCCCCGATATCCAGGCAGCGGTCTGGTCCAAATTCCTCCTCATCTCGCCCTGGAGCTGCATCGGCTCGCTGACGCAGGCGCCGGTGGGGGCCTGGCGCGAAGTGCCGGAGACGCGTGAATTGTGGCAGCAGCTTATGGGCGAGATCGTGACCCTGGCCCAAGCCCACCAGATCAACCTGACCGAGGCCAAGATCGAGCGGACGACTGCCTTTGTCGATCAACTTACGCCGCAGTTGACCGCCTCAATGCAGCGGGATGTGCTGGCCGGCAAGCCATCGGAGATGGAGACGCAGGTCGGAGCCGTCATCCGGTTGGCCCAAGAGGCCAGGCTAGAGGTGCCGGCCTACCGCTTTATCTATGCCTGCCTCCGCCCCTTGGAGCTTCGCGCTCGCGGGGACCTGTCGTTTTAGATTTCGCTTCAGCTTGGTTCAATCTTTAAGATTGAACTAAGCTCACTCTAAAGCCCGAGGCTAAAGTAATGCACCCTCTCACCGAGGCCCTGATCCAAGATTTACGGCGGCTGGCCGATCCGGCCAAAGCTGGACCGATGCAAGCCTATATGAAGACCGACCAACCTTTCTACGGGGTTCAGGCCGGCCCGCGCCGCCGCTCGTTCAAGGCCGTTGTCAAACGGTTCAAAGAGATGAGCCGGGCTGAGTATGAGCAGGTCATCTTCGAGCTGTGGCAGGGCAGCCATCGGGAAGCGATGTACCAGGCCTTAGAGGTCGCTCAGCATTTCAAAGCCTATCGCGATCCGGAGTCGTGGCCGATTTACGAACGGCTGGTCAGGAGCGCGACCAACTGGGATACCTTGGATGAGATAGCCGGCCACTTGATCAGCGACCTGGTCCGCCGCCACCGGCAGTTTGAAGCCAGACTGATCGAGTGGGCTGACGATGACAACTTCTGGGTCCGGCGGGCGGCGCTGCTGGCCCAGCTTAAACAAAAGGCGGAGACCAATACCGAACTGCTGGCCCAGATCATTCTCAAGTTGGCCTCCGAAAAAGAGTTCTTTATTCGCAAGGCCATCGGCTGGGTCTTGCGCGATTATTCCTACACCGATCCGGACTGGGTCCGCCAGTTTGTCGAACAGCACGCTGACAAATTATCCGGTTTAAGCCAGCGCGAGGCCCTGAAGCAGATCAAGCGGCATCACTCCCAGGCCCAACGATAAGACTTATGAATCAACCTTTCGTTTACACCCTAAACCCACCCCTCGAGCGAAATGAACCGGCTTATTGGTTTGCCTTCGCCGGCGATAAACTCCTCTATTCGCCCGACGGCCCGGCCCCGGTTCCTTTTTTGGTCGATTTTAGTGAACTCGCCTTGACTTCGGTTCGGCCGCATTACTTGGGCCGATACAACGGCACGCCTTGTTACGCCGTTGAATTGCCTGACCAGGCCTCTCCACCGGCCGGGCATAAACTGGCCGGTCTCCGGCCGCTTTATCCCCGTTTAGGCGACGACTTCTTTGTCCTGGCCGGTCGCGCCATCCAGATCATCGATTGGGACCGTACTCATCAATTTTGTGGTCGCTGCGGCACACCCACGGTGGATGCCACCACCGAGCGGGCCAAGCGCTGCCCCAACTGCGGTCTGTCCAACTATCCGCGCCTGTCACCGTCGATGATCGTCCGGATCACGCGCGGTGACGAGATTTTGCTGGCTCGCGCTACCCGCTTTCCTCAAGGCATGTACAGTGTTTTGGCCGGCTTTGTCGAGCCGGGTGAGACACTGGAACAGGCCGTTGAGCGGGAAGTGTTCGAAGAGGTGGGGATCTGGCTCAAGAATATTCGCTATTTTGGCAGCCAGCCCTGGCCTTTCCCCAACTCGTTGATGATCGGTTTCACCGCCGAGTATGCCGGCGGTGAGTTGCAGCCTGACCTGGCTGAAATTGAAGATGCCTGCTGGTTTACCGCCGCTAATTTGCCCCAAATTCCGCCACCCATGAGTATCGCCCGGCGGCTGATTGACGACTTTATCCTCGCTACTTCTTAACAACTTTTCCCTAAACTAACCCTTGACAATCAAATGGCAGCTTAATGATTCTGCCAGACTTGCCGATAATTGACGTAGGCATGCTACGCCTGCGTCCACCTATTCGATTTCAATACATGTTAGTAAGGAGAATTCAATGTTTCGCCCTTCACCCCTCGCACAAAAAATCGTAATGTACTTGCCTTTGCTGGTTTTACCGTTGTTAGCTGCTTGTCAAGGTGTGGCCCAGGCCCCGCCCGCCCCTACGCCCAATGTCGAGGCCACCGTGCAGGCGGCGGTGGCGGCTACCGCCCAGGCCCAAGCTGCGCTGGAAGCCAGCATCGAGACTGCGGTCGATCAGGCGGTCAATCAGGCGGTCAACGAGGCGCTGCCCTCAGCCGTTGAGTCCGCGGTCTAGCCGGCGGTCGATGAAGCTGTAACGGCTGCGGTCGAACCGGCGGTGGATCAGGCCGTCGCCGCGGAGATGGCGGCGGTGCCGACTTACACCGAAGATGAACTGGCCGCTATGATCGATACGGCAGTGGCCGAGGCGGTCGCTGCCACCGAGGACTACACTACCGCGACTACGACCGCTACCGAGGATGGTCAGGTCACGGCGGAAGAGGTGCAAACTATTGAAGTTTACGTGCAAGCCGCCGATGCCGCGGTCGCTGCCGCCGATGAGATGATTGGGGCTTACTATGCCTACTTCGGCGAGCTGGCGGTCGAGACCGTCGACGAACTGTCGGCCATTGAAGAGGAGTTGGATCAGATCGAGGACAACATCGAAACGATGAATGATACCTTGGTCTTGGTTGAGGACACCTTGAACCAGGGCCTGGAACTGGCCGAGGAGACGATTGCTCAAATTGAAAACACCGCTGCCGCGGCCACCGATAATCTGCAAGCCGTGCAAGACCAAGCTCAAGCTTGGGCCGGGGAGGTGCATACACAGGTCGAGAACCGGGCCCAAACCCTCCAAACTTTCCAGCCTACCCAACTGGCCACCGACCTGCCGGCCAGCTTGCAGCAGACGCAGCAGTTTATCGATGGGGTCAACAGCGCCACCGGCGACAAGATGCTCTCCCGCGCTGAACTTGACCAGATCGCCCAGCTGGGGGTCAACGCCGCCGCCAGCCTGGATGCCAACGGCGGGCCGGCTTTGCAGCAGCTCTCCGGCTCGGTCCGGAGCGTAACCGAGACGCTGGTCCGGGGTAATGTGGGCCAGGCTCAACTTGATCTGGGCGGGCTTCAAGCCAACCTGCTGGCCCAAGGTTTTGGTAATAATGGCGGCTTTGAAATCAGCAACCGTCCCGGTGCGGACATTTCCGCGCCGGAGCTGCCGGCCCGCGACGGCGGCAGCGCTCTCCCCCAGCCTGACATTTCCAAACCAGAAATCTCTAAGCCCGAGATTTCTAAGCCGGAGATCTCCCGCCCGGGACGCAATTAATAAGCACTCCTGTGAAAATAAGGTGTTGGACAGGAGTCCCAAAGCTAGCTTTGGGACTCCTCCGGATTTTCATTCTCGGTGCTGTGCCGGAGGCTGAGTCCGTCTCCTCTAAAAATAGGAGGGCAAACCTTGGTTTGCTAGCAGAGCAAGCTCTGCCCTCCATTTTCATTACTTGGGGGCGGGCCGTTGGAGGCTATTAAACTCCGTGAAGATGGTTCCTCGGTGCGTGAGAATCGTTGACTGTCGGCAAAAATGGTTGTGCAGCCCGGGAAAATGGTTGTGCAGCCCGGGAAAGTGGTTGTGCAGCCCGGGAAAGTGGTTGTGCAGTCCGGGAAAATGGTTGTGCAGCCCAGGAAAATGGTTGTGCAGCCCGGGAAAATGGTTGTGCAGCCCGGGAAAACCGATAAGACCTTTACGTGGGGCGTGAGAGGTACCGGACAACAGGTGCCTCTCACGCCCCACGTTCCACGTCCCACGCAGACCGGCGTTTTATTTTCTCGGTGCTGCCTTATCCGTCAATCACCGCCAAAATCGAGTCCCGCACAATCCGCAGCACCAGATCGACTTCCTCCTCGCTGATGACCAGGGGCGGGGCGAAGATGAGAATGTCGCCCTTGATCCGGGTGAAGAGACCCCGCTCGAGGCAAGCTTTTTGAATTTGCGGGCCAAGATTGGCCGGCGCTTTCGTCTCCGGGTCGGCCACAAACTCGATGGCGCACATCAAGCCTTTGCCCCGGGCCTCGCCGATGACCGGCAGCTCGGCCGCCAAAGCGTGCAGCCCGCTCAACAGTTGCTCGCCCCGCTGCGCCGCCCGCTCGACCAGACCGTCTCGCTCGATGATCTCCAGATTCTTGAGGGCCACCGCGCAGCAGGTCGGGTGGCCGGAGTAGGTGAAGGCGTGCATCCAAACCTGATCCGGCGGGGCGGTCATGATAACGTCGTGGATCTCGTCCGAAATCTGGATGCCGCCTAAAGGCAGATAGCCGCTGGTCACCCCTTTGGCGAAGGCCATAATATCCGGCCGGATGCCGTAGCGGGTCAGGCCAAACCACTCGCCGGTCCGGCCAAAGCCGGTGATGACCTCGTCGGCGATGAGCAGGACCTCATACTGGTCGCAAATCTGGCGCAGCCGGGGGAAATAATCGTCCGGCGGGACGACTAGGCCCCCCGCCCCCTGGACCGGCTCGGCGATGACGGCCCCAACCGTGTCCGGCCCTTCCCGCAAAATCGCCTCTTCCACCGCCCGGGCCGCAGCCAACCCGATCGTCTCGCCCTCGCGCCGATCGCCGCTGAAGCGGAAGGCATAGGGCGCGGGCACGTGGATGAAGTTTGGCACCCGCGGCTCAAACATCGGCCAGTAGGGCGCGATGCCGGTGGCGCTCATCGTCGCCAGGGTGATGCCGTGGTAGCCGTGCTCGCGGCTGATGATCTTGACCTTGTCCGGCTGGCCCCGCCGCTTCCAGTAGTAACGCACGGTCTTAAAGGCGCTCTCGTTCGACTCAGCCCCGCCGGAGGTAAAGAAGGTGGTGTTGAGATTGGGGTAAGCGAAGCCGGCCAGGCGCTCGGCCAACTCGATGGCCGGCAGGTTGCTGGCCCCGGCGTAATTGGAGAAGTAGGCCAGGCGATCCATCTGCTGCCGGGCCACCTCGCCTAGTTCGGTGTTGCCGTGCCCAATCAGGACGTTCCACAGCCCGGCCATGCCATCGATCACTTCCCGCCCGTCCACTGTCCGCAGCCACACCCCATGGCCCGACTCGATTACCAACGGCGAGGCGTGAGCCGACGGGTGATGCAGCGGGTGAAGCAGTTTTTGATCGTGTTCTAAGATTGTTGTCAGTTCCATAAATTTGCCTAAGGTTTATAGAATAAATCGCTTAACAGATCCGCGGCAGTTGCTCGCCGATCTGCATATCAACGACGCGGGTGCCGCCGATGCCGGTTTTAGACACGACCAGCCCCGGATGCTGGGCGGTCACCTCGCCGATGATGGCTGCCTTGGTCCCCAAGGGATGCTGCCGGATGCATTCCAGCAGCGGCTCGGCCACGTCCGGCGGCACAATGGCGATCAGCTTGCCCTCGTTGGCCACGTAGATTGGGTCCATGCCCAACAGCTCGCAGGCGGAGTGAACAGCCTGGGCCACCGGCAGTTTGCGCTCATGCAGGACGATGCCGACCTGCGAAGCCCGGGCAATCTCGTTGACGGTGGAAGCCACCCCGCCCCGAGTGGGGTCGCGCAAGACGTGGATCTGGGGGCTGACGGCCAGCATCTCCGCCACCAGGCCGTTGAGCGGGGCGGTGTCGCTCTCGATGATCGTCTCGAACTCCAGCCCTTCCCGCACGCTCATAATCGCGATCCCGTGCGTGCCAATCTCGCCGCTGACAATGACCACATCGCCGGGGCGAGCGTTGCTCGGCTTGATGTCCACGCCCTCGGGGATGAGGCCGAAGCCGCTGGTGTTGATGTAAATCCCGTCGCCATGTCCCTTGTCTACTACTTTGGTATCGCCGGTCACCAGCGTTACCCCGGCCGCCCGGGCCGCCGCGCCCATCGCGGTGGCGATCCGGCCCAGTCTTTCCAAGGGCAGTCCCTCTTCTAAAATGAAGCCGGTGCTCAAGAAGAGCGGTTGGGCCCCGCTCATGGCGATGTCGTTGACCGTGCCGTTAACGGCCAGCTCGCCGATGTTGCCGCCGGGAAAAAAGAGCGGGCGCACCACATAGGAGTCGGTTGAAAAGGCCAGCCGGGGAGCGGAGCGGCCTAAAGCCTGAAGGTTGATGATGGCCGAGTCGCCCAGGCTGCTCAGGGTCTCGTTTTGGAAGGCGGGCAGGAAAAGATGCTCCACCAGTTCCGCCGAGAGCTTGCCGCCGCCGCCGTGGCCCATGACCACGTTGGGGTGGTCGCGCAGCGGCAGCGGGCAGACCCAGCCTTCAAAATTGAGGTCGACACTCATCTCAAGCCGGCTCCAAAGCGATGACGTCGCGATCGAGTTCGGCGAAGCGGCCGTACTGGAAGTAGGCGGCGCAGGCGCCTTCGCTGGAGACCATGGTCGCCCCCAGCGGTTTGCGCGGGGTACACTCCTGGCCAAAGGCGGCGCACTGGTTGGGCTTGATCAGCCCTTGCAGGACCTCGCCGCTGCGGCACAAAGGCGACTCCGCGGTGTGGATATCGGTGACGGCAAACTTGAGCTCCGCGTCAAAGGCGCGGTACTTGTCGTTCAGCTTCCAACCGCTGTGGGGGATGGTGCCGATGCCGCGCCAGCCGCGGTCGGTCACCTCAAAAACATCGGCCAGCATCTTTTGGGCCGGTTTGTTGCCTTCATAATTGACGGAGCGGGCGTAGGCATTCTCAACCTCGGCCCGGCCCTCTTCGAGCTGTCTGACCGTTTTGCGGATGCCTTCCAGGACATCGAGCGGCTCAAAGCCGGTGACCACAATGGGGACGTGATATTTCTCGACCAGCGGCTCGTACTCCCAGTAGCCCATGACGCTGCATACGTGGCCGGCCGCCAAAAAGCCTTGCACCCGGTTGGTCGGCGAGTCCAAGATGGCCGAGATGGCGGGCGGGACCAGCACGTGCGAAACCAGCATCGAGAAGTTGGTTAAATCCAGTTGCCTGGCCCGAAAGACAGCCATGGCGTTGGCCGGGGCGGTCGTCTCAAAGCCGATGCCGAAGAAGACCACTTCTTTGTCCGGGTTATCTTGGGCCAGCTTAACCGCATCCAGCGGCGAGTAGACGATCCGCACGTTGCCGCCTTCACTCTTAACCCGGAACAGATCTTTCTCGCTGCCCGGCACGCGCAGCATATCGCCAAACGAGCAGAAGATGACGTTCGGTTGGGCAGCGATGGCCAGGGCCTTGTCGATCATCTCCAGCGGCGTGACGCAGACCGGGCAGCCGGGGCCGTGGATCAGCTCTACGTTCGAGGGCAGCAGTTGGTCGATGCCGTTGCGGATAATCGAGTGGGTCTGACCGCCGCAGACCTCCATAATGGCCCACTGGCCTTTGGCCGTGCGATGAATATCATCGAACAAGCTCTTGGCCAGATCCGGATCCCGAAATTCATCCAGGTATTTCATGCGTTTCCTCCTCTGCTTCTTCCCCCAACTCTTCGGCCAGCAGCCCCATCTCCCGGAACAGAGCCAGCGACTCCTGAGCCGACTTCTCATCGAGCTTGGTGATGGCAAAACCGACGTGGACGATGGTGTAATCGCCGACCTGGATGTCCGGCACGTAGGCCAGACAGATCTCTTTGGTAATGCCGTCAAAATCGACCTTGCCCATCTTCATCACGTCATCACCATAAATCTCGATAACTTTGCCGGGTACGCCTAAGCACATAATTCACCTCTCCTTTGATTAATCGGCCGCAGGCAATCTACATCGTTGCTGCCCGGGCCATTCTTTGACAACAGATGACCGCCTGCCCCAGGGCCAGGCCGCCGTCGTTGGGCGGCACCAGATGATGGGTCAGCACCGCGAATTTTTCGGCCCGCAGCCGCCGGGTGGCGGCCTGGAGCAACCTTATATTTTGAAAGACGCCGCCGCTGAGGGCGACCCCGTTAAGACCAAGCCGGTCTCGCCAGGTTAGACTTAAACTGACGATCAAATCGGCCACGCCGTTGTGAAACTTGGCCGAAATCACCGCCGGCGAGACGCCGGCCCGCACGTCGGCCACGACCGCGCGAATGATGGGGGCTGCGTCCACTTCGCCGGCTGAAACCTCGAAGGCATAGCTGGCCTGAACATCGTCAGCCGCCAGCGCTTCAAACTCGATTGCCGCTTGGCCTTCGTAGGTGACGGTTTGCCGCACCCCGGCCAGGGCCGAGACCGCATCGAACAGGCGGCCCATGCTGCTGGTCGGCACGGTATTGAGCTGGCGCTCTAACTGGCGGCGAATGACGCCGCACTCGGTGGCCAGGCAAGCCGCTACCGGCGGCAAGCCATCGTCCCAGTCGATGCCGGCGGCCCACAGATGGGCCAAGGCGGTGCGGTACGGCCGCTTGATGGCCGCATCGCCGCCGGGCAGCGGCACGTACTTCAGGTGAGCCAGCCGCTCGAAGCTCTGATAATTGGCCAGCAGCACTTCTCCCCCCCAAATAGCCCCATCGAGGCCGTACCCGGTGCCATCGAAGCTGAAGCCGATCACCGGCTCCGTCCCTTCAAGCCCGTGCTCAGCCATCACCGCGGCGAGGTGGGCGTGGTGGTGTTGGATGAAGTGGAAGGTTGGAAGGTTGGAAGGTTGGAGGATTGGAGGGTTGGAGGGTTGGGAATTGTTAATTGTTAATTGCTCATTGTTAATTGTTAATTGCTCATTGTTAATTGCTAATTCTTGCTCGCGGGCCCAGCGGCTGGAGAGGTAGCCGGGATGCAGGTCGGCGGCGAGGGCTTGGGGTTGGATGCGGAAGAGGGCTTGAAAATGGGCCACAGCGTTTTGAAAGGCGTGGAGGGTCTCCAAATTTTCCATATCGCCGAGGTGCTGGCTCATGTAGGCGTAGCGGCCTTTGGTCAGACAGAAGGTGGCTTTCAGCTCGCCGCCGATGGCCAGCACGGGTGGGACCTCGAAGGGTAATTTGACCGGAAAGGGCGCGTAGCCCCGCGAGCGGCGCAACGGCAGCTCCTGGCCCTCAAAGACCCGGATCACCGAGTCGTCACAGTGGGCCTGGATGGGGCGGTCGTGCAGCAAAAAAGCATCGGCCAGCGTCGAGAGCCGGTCCACGGCCTCGTCATTGTCTTTGGCAATCGGCTCGTCGGAGTAGTTGCCGGAGGTCATGACGAGAATGAAGAATGATGAATGATGAATGATGAATGATGAATTTTTTTCGGAGGAGGCTTCGTTCTCCATCTGTCGGGCTTCGTCAGCGGGGTGCTCTACCGTCGCCGGATCTGGCCCTAACAAAAGGTAATGCAGCGGGGTGTAGGGCAGCATCACGCCGAGATAGGGGTTGCCGGGGGCAACGAGATCGGATAGGAGCGTGCCGGGCCGCTTTTTGAGCAGAACGATGGGCCGCTCGCGGCTGGTGAGCAGGGCGGCTTCCTCGGCCGAGACTGCGGCGAACCGGGCTACCGTGGTCAGATCCGGGGCCATGACGGCGAACGGTTTATCGACGCGGCCTTTGCGCTGGCGCAGTGTCCGCAGGGCCGTATCGCTGGCGGCGTCGCAGGCCAGGTGAAAGCCGCCCAGCCCTTTCACCGCCACGATCCCGCCCTGGCCGATCACGGCTTGAGCGTGGCGGATGGGATCAGGGGTGGCCGGTAGGTGAAAGGCAAACGAGTTGGCTTCCTTCGACCAGCAGAATTCTAGCTGCGGACCACACTCGGGGCAGGCGTTCGGTTGGGCGTGGAAGCGACGGTTACGCGGGTCGTCGTACTCGGCCTGGCAGGCGGGACACATGGTAAAGCTGGCCATCGTGGTTAAGGGCCGGTCATAAGGAATATCGCGGATAATCGTAAAGCGAGGGCCGCAGTTGGTGCAGTTGGTGAAAGGATAGCGATAGCGCCGATCGGCCGGATCGAACAGCTCTCGCAGGCAATCGTCACAGGTCGTTAGATCGGGCGAGATCAAGGTGTTAGCGGCCGCCTCGGATTGGCTATGGACAATTGTGAAGTCCGGCTCGCCGCGCCGCGGAATCTCGGCTGCCGTGACGGCTTCGATGCGGGCGAGCGGTGGCGCCTCGGAGACCAGCCGGGCTTGGAACGAGGCCAGGGCCTCAGGCACCCCTTCAACCTCGATGAAGACGCCGCTGCTGTTGTTGCCGACAAAGCCGGTCAGGCCCAAACTCGAGGCCAGGCCGAAAACGAAGGGCCTGAAGCCAACGCCTTGGACCACCCCTTGCACCGTTAGAGAGCACCGCTTAATATTTTCGAATATGGACTCATTCATCGCCGATGTTGTTCCAAAAGGCTTACTTAGCCAGGGCTTGGCGCTGCTGGGCCAGATAGGCCAGCCACTCGGCCAATCCCTGGCCGCTCTTGGCCGACGTCTCGATGATTTGGATCCCCGGCCGGACGGCCTGGATATTAGCATAGGCTGCGTTCCGATCAAACTCGACCGCCTCGGCCAGATCGATCTTGGTGATAAGGGCCACATCGGACGAGTTAAACATAACCGGATACTTCAGCGGCTTGTCTTCGCCTTCCGTCACCGAGAGGAGGACGACGCGGAGATTTTCGCCCAAATCATAACTGGACGGGCAGACCAGGTTGCCGACATTCTCGATGAAGAGCACATCCAGGCTCGATAAATCCCAGCCGGCCAAATGGCGCTCGATCATCTCGGCTTCCAGATGGCAGACCCCGGCGGTCACAATCTGGCGGACGGGCGCGCCGCTGCGAGCCAGCCGGTTGGCGTCGTTCTCGGTTTCCAGATCGCCCACCAGGGCGGCGACGGCCTGGCCTTGCTCAACCATCTGGCGCAAGGTTTGCTCCAACAGCGCCGTCTTGCCGGTGCCGGGACTCGAGACCAGATTGACCACATAAACACCGGCCGCTTGAAAACGAGCCCGCAAGGCCTGGGCCAGCCGGTCATTTTTATCGAGGACATTTTTTTTAATCTCAAGCAGTCGGGGCTGGCTCATCGGCAACCTCCAGATATTTTAGTTCGATCTCTTTACCCTGCAGAATAGTTAAAGCCGGAGCGTCACAGACCGGGCAGAAAAAGCTCTGTACGCCGGGCAAAACCCGCTCGACCTGGCACTGATCGCAGTAAATGACCACTGGCACATCTTCGATTTCCAAGCGCGAGCCGGCTAACAGGGTGCCTTCGATGGCGACTTCGTAGCTAAAAAGCAGAGCCTCTTTAACCACACCGGACATCGCTCCCAACCGGAGATGCACCGCTTCCACTTGAGTGACCTGCGCGTCGCGGGCTGCTGCCTCGGCCACTTCAACCAGACTTAGGGCGATCGATAGCTCATGCATCGGCTTGGCTCAGTGAGGAGGCTATAAGATACTTAATTTGAGAACAGGGAGATTGGGCCGGTTGTCTTTGGTGGCGCTTGAACCGTCCAGAAATAGAGTTTGTGATCGGGCACGAGTTGCTCATCAACGCTTCACGCTCTCCTTTGGGCCCTGGGGTGGCGACATTATACCTCAGGTTTAGTGCTGTTACCAATAGATACAGCCGTAGAGCATGGACTCAGTACTTCATCGCCATTCAGAGTCAGGCTGCGCAGACACCAATCTTTAACCGAGTTGCTTCGCCATCTCCATAATTTTGCAGACAGAGCGCCAGTTTCGCGCCGTAGCCGCCACCCCGAGCGCCTTTTCGGCCCGCTCGGCCAGCTTGGAGCGCCCGATGCCGTCAGGGGCAAAGAGGTAGAAAACTTTGTCCTGAAGAGAGAATTGCTCGCGCTCCTGCTTAAGGTCTTCAAGCGTTTCCAAGTCCGGATTCTGGGGCACGGCAGCCAGAAAGTAAAGGTGCAAAGTCTTGGGCTCGGCCTCGGCTTGGGGAAATGGATTCGTTGCTGCTGCCTGTTCTAGCTCATCTAACTCAAGCAGGAGTACTTGTGGCGCGAAGCCGTGACTTTGCTTGATCGCTGCGCTAATTCTGTCGGAGAGTTCCACAGCCTTGATCGGTTCGCTTTGAAAAACAACGTTACCACTTTGAATATAGGTCTTGACATTTTTCAGGCCCAAATCTTGAAGCACTTCCACCAACTGTCGCATGGAAAGCCGGTTGGCGCCACCAACGTTGATGCCTCTTAACAGGCCAATATAGGTTTTCATCTGTTCACAATCTCCATTGTTAGCTAACCCGTCACCCTAATATAACACCTTTGGCAAGATTGTGTGAACAAGATATCCTAACCAAAAAAGGTGGAGCCTACTTGCTCCACCTTTTTTGGTCGTGCTTCAGCCGGAAAGTCGGCTGATCGAGCTACTTAATGATCACCGGCAAGTACGTGGGCGACTCGCCCCCGCCGGTGGGCTGCGTTGGCGAGACGACCACCGGCCCGTTGACGGTTTCCCCGCCCTCTAAATCGATATCGACCAGCCAGTAGGTGTAGCTCCGGCCCGCCTCGACGCCTTGATCGAGATAGCTGTAGCGGGCTCCACTCGAAGTGCCGGCCCCTTGACCGGGCACCAAAGCCACCTCAACCGCTTCGGCCAGGTCACCACTGAGGCTGCGCCTCAGTTGGAAGGCATAGGTGTTGATCTCCACCGCCGTCTCCCAGGTCACCAGAATGTCGCTCCCTTGCCGCTCCGCTGTAAAGGCTTTCAACTCGATGGCCGTCGGCACATTGTCCAGTTGGACCGAGTCGCTGACTTCGGTCGTGGGGTTATCCAGCACATCGTTGGCTCCGCCGGCTCCGCCCGGCACCCTGGCCACGTTTTGCATACTAAAGCGCACCGCGTCTTCGAGTACTTGGAAGACCGTCACCAGCTCAAATGTCTCCCCTGGGGCCAGATTGCGCCCAAACGAACCGGTCAGATCGCGCCAGGTCAGGGTCCGGTTGGCGTTGTCGATCACGTCCGCCGCCGGCGTCCCGCCGATGTACTCCACCGGCCCGTTGAAGGTATCGAACAGGGGCAGCTCATCGAGCACGCTGGGGCCGGTATTGGTGATCCGGATGGTAAAGGTCACCACCCCGTTGACCGCCCCCGGCGCCACCAGCGATTTATCCAGCGCTACCGCCGGGTCGTTGACCACCACCGAGACCTGATCGGTCACCGGCGGGTCGGTCGTTCCGGTCGGGTGCGTCCCCACTGCGGCGACCCGGTTCTGGTAGATCGTCGTGCTGGCCGCGGCCGGGACCTGAACCCGGAAGGCCAGGCCCAGGCTCTCGTTCGACCCTAACTCGCCGCCCCGACCGCTGACAATCCAAACCAACGCCTGGCCATTGACGCTGGTTGGGGTCAGGCTGGCACTGCCGGTGACATAAGCGAGGCCGGCGTCGAGCGTGTCGGTGATGCGGATCGTGCTGAGTGGTACGTCGCCGGTGTTGGTTACGGTTAGGGTGTAAGTCACCACCTGCGTTGGGGCGGCTTGGGCCACGCTGACCGCCTTGTCGACGGTCAGGCTGGCTCGGTAGAGACCTGCGTCCAGACTGTCATTCCGCTCGCCCGGCGTGAGCGTGACGATCGGCGCGCGGCCTGTACTCAAATCGGCGTCGCTATCGAGGGTGTCGCTGATCGTGTCAGGCCCGGTGAAGTTGTAGCCGCTGGGCGGCTTAAACTCAACCTGGTAAGCCACGCCCGGCACCAGATTATTGAAGTGGTAATAGCCGGTAATCGTCGTCGTTTGGGTCAGGACCGGCGTGGTGGGCGTGCCGTTTCCGATCGTGTCGCGCCAGAGGACCACGGTCACATTCTCCAGACCCGGTTCGCCGCCGCCCTGCTCGCCGTCCCCATCCTGATCCAGCCAGACAAAGTCGCCTACAGAAGCCAAAAACTGGGTCGGCAGAGCGTAGTCCTCGACTTCGCCGTCATAGGCCAGGCCGGTCGGGGCCAGGCCGGTATCGCTGCTCAGGCGGAAGCGACCATAGGTCGTGACATCTTGCTGGGCGTCGAACGGGACGGTGATGGTGAAGACATTATCGCCGACAATGACCGCCTGATCCGTGGCGATCTGCTCGCCGGCATCGGCCAGGTCACCGTCGCCGTTGAAGTCGATCCAGGCATTGAGGTAAGCGCCGGTGACCACTACCGTAGCGGTAATGACCAACGGCTCGCCCGGCACCAGCAGACCGGAGAAGGCCACGCCCTCTTCATCGTCGCTGTCGGTGGTGTCGTCACCGTCGGCCTGGAGCGCCGGCTGGCCGTCCGATTCGGCATCGACCGTGGCGCCGAGCACCGGATTGTTGGTTGGCATGATCGCGTGGCGCGCCCCGTCGTCGCTCAATTGAGTCGGATAGGTTTGGGCGGCATAGCCGGCCGCGCCGCCATCGTCATCGGGCAGGTCGCCAAAGTCTATACCGACGATAGTGCCTACATAGTCTTCCACCTCGCCGTCGGGGGCCAGGCCGCTAAGGCCCAACCCCGGCTGGGTACTGAGGCGGAAGCGGCTGTAACCGGTGTTGCTAATAGGTGCGCCGGAGACGAAGACCGGCACTGGCAGGGTGCCAGATGAACCCGGTGCTACCGGTTCATCGGCCAGGATATGGGTCAGCGTGCCATCGCCATTGGTGTCCAGCCAGCCGTTGAGGTAGGCGGTCACGCCGGTCGGGTTGCTGTAGGTAATCGTCACGGTGATGGTTTCGCCCGGAATCAGCGGTGGTATGACCACGCCGTCTTCATCGTCCGGATCGCCCGCCGAGTCGTCGCCGTCGGCGTCGGGGCCGGGCTGGCCGTCCGCCTCGGCATCGATGGCGAGGCCGAGGATCGGGTTGGCGGCCGGGTTGATGATGTGGCGGGCGCCGTTGTTGGCCACCAAGGTCGGATGGTTGCTGATATCGTTGGGCAGGTCGCCAAAGTCCAGCACCGCGATGGCGATGGCGTAGTCCTCCACCTCGCCATCGAGGGCCAGGCCGGTGGGGGCCAGGCCGCTTTGGCTGCTCAAGCGGAATCGGCCGTAAGTGGTGATGCCGCGCGTCGCCGTCAGGGGCACGTTGACCGTCAGCCCCAGGCTGCTGCCAACCGTCAAGCTTTGATCGGTCGCGATTTGCTCGCCGGTGTCGGTCAAGTCGCCATCACCGTTGAAGTCGATCCAGGCGCTGAGCCGGCCGTCGGTGAGACTGGCGGTGACGGTGGGCAGGGGCGTCTCGCCCCGCCCCCGGGCCCCCCTGGAGATCCCGCCGGCTTCGTCGGCCGGGGGCCCCCCCACCTCGTCCCCCAGGGCCTCGAGGTCGGGTTGGCCATCGCCTTCGGCATCGACCGTGCTGCCTAAAGTGGGATTGTCGGCGGCCAAGATAACGTGGCGAGCGCCGTTGTCGGCCAGGCCGGTTGGATAAGTCTGCGCGGCGTAGCCCGCCGGCGAGGCCGCGTCGTCGGGCAGGTCGCCAAAGTCGAGCTGGCTCAAGGTCACCAGGTAGTCTTCGACCTCGCCATCGAGGGCCGGGCCGGTCGGAGCGGTCAGGCTGCCGCTGGTGTAGCGGAAGCGCGCGCCGGTGTTGCCCGGCGTTGCGGTGGCGGGCACGGTGAAGCTAAGGACCGTGCTGCCCGGGGACAGGGCGGTATTGGTGAAGACCCGCTCGCCGGGACCGAACTGGCCGCTGCCGTTGAAGTCCAGCCAGCCGCTGAAGTTGCCGCTGCCCACAGCCAGGACCGTGATCGTGGCGATCTCGCCGGGAATGAGTGGCGTATCAAAGCTGATGCCGTCTTCGTCATCCAGGCCGGACGGATTGGTATCATCGCCATCGGCCGCCGGCGAGGGTTGGCCGTCGCCTTCAGGATCGACCCGGCTGCCCAGGTAGAGCGTCGGCGAGATCAGGTGGTTGGGACCGCCGGCTAGATCGGTGGTGGCGAAGCTGTCGGGCAGGTCGCCGTAGTCGTAGCCGGCCAGGGCCACCAGGTAATCTTCTACCTCGCCGTCGGCAGCCTGACCGGTGTAGCTCAGGCCGCCCGCGCTGCTCAAGCGGAAGCGGGCAAAGGTCGCCCCGGTCACGGTGGCCGTCTCCGGGACGGTAAAGGTCAGGATGTTCTGGCCGCTGAGGAGCGGTTCGTCAGTGAAAATCTGGTCGATCGCCGCGCTCCAGTCGCCGTCGTCGCCAAAGTCGAGCCAGGCGTCGAGGCGACCGGCGCTCGAAGCGGTCACGGTCAGGGTCGCGGTGCGACCGATTTCCAGGTTTGAAAACTCAACGCCGTCCTCGTCATCGCCATTATCTGGCGTGCCGGGATCGACCTGGGTATCATCGCCCAGGGCGTTGGCTGACGGGCGTCCATCGTCCTCAACGTCAACCCGGCTGCCCAGGTAGAGCGTGGGCGAAATGGCGTGGCGAGCCCCGTCTTGGGCCAGTTGGGTGCTGTAGCTGGTCAGGGCGTCGCCAAAATCGTAGCCCGTGATTTGGGTGGCATAATCTTCCACCTCGCCGTCGGGGGCCGGGCCGGTGGGACTGAGGCCGCTTTGGGTGCTGTAACGGAAACGCATGTAAATGTCATCGCTAAGACTGGCGGTCAGCGGGACGGTGACGCTCAAGCTGTTGCTGCCGGCTACCAGAACCCGATCGCTGAAGACCTGCTCACCGGGATCGAATTGATCGTTGGCGTCCCAATCGATCCAGCCGCTGAGAGAGCCGCCGCTGCCAACAGCCGTGATGGTCAGGGCTGACGTTCGGCCGGCAATCAAGGGTTCAAAAATGACGCCGTCTTCATCGTCATTGCCGGCGCCGTCGTCGCCCGTGGCCGACTCAGTGGGCTGGCCGTCCAGTTCGTCATCAACCGTGCTGCCCAGATAGAGCGCCGGATCGATGATGTGGTAGGCACCACCAGCCAGATCGGTAGTGCCGTACCCGTCGGGCAGGTCGCCGTAATCCAGTTCGACGACCAACTGGCGGTAGTCTTCGACTTCGCCGTCGAGGGCCAGGCCGGTCGGGGCCAGGTCGCTTTGGGTGCTAAAGCGGAAGCGGCTGTAGAGGTTGCCCGTGGGCACGCTCAGCGGCACGGTGAAGCTGATCGAGCGGGACGAACCGGCGGTCAAGTTTAGGTTAGTCGCAATTTGCTCGCCGGAGTCAAAGACGCCGTTGCCGGTGAAATCGATCCAGGCGTTGAGTAACCCGTCCGCCCCGCCGCTGGCTGTGATCAGGCTGGAGACGGTGATCGTCGCTACTTTGCCGGCAACCCAGGGTGTGTCAAAGGCGACGCCGTCTTCGTCGTCATCGGGTGAGTCGCCGTGGGTCAAGACAGGTGAGTCGGTGTTGTCATCATCGGTGGCCAGGAAGCTAGGTTGGCCGTCGCTGTCGGCATCTACCCGGCCGCCCAAAGTGGGATTGCCGCCGGTGTTGATAATATGGCGGGGACCGTTGGTAAGGCGAGTGGTCGGGTAACTCGGTGAGCCGCTGCCGGGCAGGTCCCCGTAGTCGAGCGGTACCACCGGCAAGGGATAATCTTCGACTTCGCCATTGTTGGCCAGGCCGGTCGGGCCGAGATCCGGGGTGGTGCTGAAGCGGAAGCGGCTGTAGGTGGTTACGGCCTGGGTGGCCGTCACCGGCACGGTGATCGAGCGGGTAATCGAGCTGCCGGCGCCGATGGCGACATCATCCGCTACCACCTCGCCGGCCTCGAAGGTGCCATCATGATCGAAGTCGATCCAGCCGGTGAGTAGCCCAGCGCTGACACTGGCGGTGACGGTGATGACCACGCTTTCGCCCGGCACCAGCGGGCCGGAGAAGGTGACGCCATCCTCGTCATCTCCATTCAGGTCGTCGCCGCTGGCGTTGAGCGAGGGCTGACCGTCCGGCTCGCCATCGACCGTGCTGCCGAGGGTGGGATTGGGCGCTTCCGATATAATGTGGCGGGCGCCGTCGTTGGAGCGGCGGGTGGGGTAATCGGGTAGGCCGGCCACGCTGCCGTCGGGCGCGTCGCCGTAGTCCAACTCAACGATCTTCACGGCGTAGTCTTCGACCTCGCCGTCGCCGCCGCTGCCCACCGGGCTGGCGAGCGTGTTGTCGCTGTAGCGGAAGCGGGCATAGGTCTGGCCCAGTGAGGCCGTAGCCGGCACGGTAAAGTTCAGGCTGTAGGCGCCGCCACCTGCCAGCGTCGTGTTCGTAAAGAGACGTTCGCCGGCATCAAAAGCGTTGTTCCGATTGAAGTCGAGCCAGCCGTTGAAGCGACCGTTACCGCTGCCGCCGGTCACGACGGTCAGAGTGGCCACGGTGCCGGGGGCAAGCGGGGTGTTGAAAATGATGCCGTCTTCGTCATCGCCATTGTTCGGGACACCGTCGCCCTGGCTGGTGTCATCCAGCCAGGCATCGGGCGAGGGCTGGCCGTCTAGCTCGGCGTCGACCCGGCTGCCCAGGTAGCGATCGTTGCGAATGACGTGGTAGGCCCCGTTTTGGCTAGCAGTGGTGCCATAGACGTCGGGCAGGTCGCCATAGTCCAGCCGGACGATTTCGGTCCGGTAATCTTCGACCTCGCCGTCGAGGGCCAGGCCGGCCGGGGTCAAATTACCGCTGCTGTTGAAGCGGAAGCGGCTGTAAACGTTGCCCACGCTGGCCGTTGAGGGAACGGTGAAAGTGATTGCGGTCGAACCGCCGGCGGTGATCACCAGATTAGCCGCGATTTGCTCGCCGGAGTCGTTAAAGTCGTCGTCATTATTGAAGTCGATCCAGGCGTTGAGCTGGCCGTCCGCGCCACCGTCGGCCGTGATCAGGCTGGAGACGGTGAGCGTCGCCACTTTGCCCGGGACCCACAGCGTGTTGAAGGTGACGCCGTTCTCGTCATCGCCGGTGCCGGAGCCGTGGATCAGGCTCGGGTTTGTGTTGCTGTTAGCGGTGTCATCGCCGTCGGCGGGATTGTTATCTTGCCCATCCAGTTCGGCATCGACGCGCGGGCCCAGGGTCGGGTTACCGCCGGTGCGAATGACGTGACGTGCCCCGTCGTCATCGAACTCGGTTGGGTAGGTGTTGGGCAAGTCGCCGTAGTCAAGCGGTAGGATGGGCTCGGCGTAGTCCTCGACCTCACCATCGAGGGCCGGGCCGGTGGCGCTCAGACCGGGCCGGCTGCTGAAGCGGAAGCGAGCGTAGGCGTCGTCGTTTTGATCGGCGTTGGCCGGGACTGTCGTGGTCAAAACCAGACTGGTGCCGGCCGTCAAAACGCGATCGGTGGCCAGCCGCTCGTTGGTGTCGCTGAAGTCGCCGTCGCCGTTGAAGTCGATCCAGGCGTTGAGATAGCCGCTGACCACGTTGGCCGCGGTGACCGTGACGGTCATGACCTCGCCCGGGATTAGATCGCTGTCAAAGGAGACCCCGTCTTCGTCGTCAGGCGCATCGGTGGTGTCGTCGCCGTCGGCCGAGTCATTCGGGGCACCATCCAACTCGTCATCGACCGTCGGGCCCAGAGTCGGGTTATTGGTTGGCCAGATCGGGTGGCGAGCGCCATTACTGGCTTTAGTGGTGCCGTAGCCGGTGGGTAGATCGCCGTAGTCGCCGGGCAGGAGGAGGATCGGGTAATCCTCGACCTCGCCATCCCAGGCTCCGCCGGTCGGTAGCAGGTCTGATTCGGTGCTGAAGCGGAAGCGAGCATAGGTAGTGCCACTGATCGCCGTGGAGGGCACATTGACAGTGAAGTTAATGTCACCGCCGCCGCTGGGCGCGGTCCGGTTGGTCGCAATCCGTTCGCCGGGGTCGCTAAAGTCGCCATCGTCGTTAAAATCGAGCCAGACGTTGAGGTAGCCGGTGTAGCTCGCCGGGACGGTGGTGCTGACCGTCAGCTCGGCCGTATCGCCGATGATCATGACCCCGGTTGGGGTTTGCAGGGTGCCGGTGTAGACCTCAAAGGTTACGCCGTCTTCATCGTCGGGGTTGATGTCTGTATCGTCGCCGAAACCGGTTGAGATAGGTCCATCGAGTTCGTCATCGACGCCGGCTCCCATGTAAATGCCCGGCAGGATCACGTGTCGCGCGGCCAGGGCCGGGCTAATGAGGGTGGCGGCTTGGGTGGCGTAAGTGTTGGGCGCGTCGCCGTAGTCGGTGGGCAACCACAGCCCCTGGTCCCAGCGCAGATCGGTGGTCAGGGCCAGGGTGGTGGTCAGCCGTTCGGTCTCGATGTAGTTATCGCCGGGGCCATTAGTGCCGGTGACGACCCCGTCGCTGTCAAGAGCGTCATCGCCGCCCTGATTGGCGAGGCTGGTGTTGTAGCTGACCGGCAGTTCCGGCCCAAGGGTGTAGGTCAAGGGCGGATAGAAGCGCACTTTATAAGTAGTCGTTGGCGGCAGGCCGACGAACAGATAGTAACCGGGATTGCCCAACTGATCGTCGCCGGTGAGGCGGTAGTCGTTCTCGCCGTCATTGTTCTCATCCACGGGGTTGCCGTTTTCATCCAGCAGTTCGACCCGCACGCCGTTAAGGCCCGGCTCTTCCGGCTGCTGGATGCCGTCGTTTTGTTGGCCGTAAACGTCCAGCCAGACGTAGTTACCTAAGTTGACCGTATCGGTCAGGTAGCGCTGGACCCGGATGCCGACCTTGTTCGGCTCGGCGGGCAGGAGCTTCAGGTCTCCCCCCTTGGCGGTAAAGCCAAAGGAGTTCCAGGCTCGGGCCGGGTCGGCCGGAGCGTCGTTGGGGGCCTGCATGTTCCAGGTGAATTCCAGCCGGCCGCCCGTGCCGACACCGGTATCGGGGGCGAGTTCCAGACAGTTGTCGTCATCCTCGCAAAACTCCAGCCGGATCGCCTGGACGCTGGTGGGGTCAGCCGGCAGACTGGTTGACCAATCATCGACGCAGTCGGCTGGGCCTTTGGGCAGTAGTTCGGGCCGGCAGGGATTCTGGCTGCGGCTGTATTGAATGGTCAGCGGCACTGTGATTGGCAGACTGATGGGTTGTTGCAAGTTGGGCCGCCATTCGCTGTCACGACTGGTTAAATCAACCACGCCGGTGTCGCTGATAACGGGGAAGATATCGTAGATCACGAGGTCGGTGGTGGTCACGTTGCTGATGTTGGTAATGACCATGCGATAATCGACGTTACCGCCGGGTACGGTCCAGCCGTCTTTGTTCCAGCCACTGTCCAGTTCGCCCCAGACAAACTTCTCGGATTTCATGGCCAGGAAGACGCCGACTTTGGTCGGTTCGTTCTCGCTTTGGCAGCCTTGCTCGCTGGTGTTGCCATCGCCGTCCAGGTCCAGCGTGTCCGTATAAACCTGACCGCTGACGCAGAACAGCTCGTTGTTGGTACCGGGCTGGTCCCAAAGCTGGAGGGCGACGTTATCCAGATTGCCGGGCGGAGTTCCCTTTTTGATGCGAGCGTTAAACGAGACGCGTAGCTCCTCGCCGGGCGGCAGTTCATAATCATCCCAGCGCCAACGCAGCAAGGTCTGGGTGCTGGTGGGGGGATCAAGTGAGGGGGTGAAAGCGGTGGTCATTGTCAGGGCCGCGCCGGTGTAGGCGTACCAGCTATCGGTGATGGTAGCCGGGCGCCAGGCGCCACTGTCGAAGACCACGACCTCCAGCTCTTCGGGCAGCAAATCGATCAGGGTAATCGGGGCCACGACGTTGTTGTGGGCCACGTCATCATTGTAGACGCGCAGGGTGTAGTTGACCACCTCTTCCGGCATATGCGGGTCGGAATCGTCGATCGTCTTATCGACCCGGGGAATCGCCCGCAAGCCGATGATCTCGACGGTCTGGCAGGCGGTGGTGAGCTGGTCGCTCCCCTCCGAAAAACCCTCGCCGGTCGCGCAGTTGGTGAATGAGTCGCCCCCAAGCAAGGTGCTACTGGAGACGCCCGTATAATTGACCGTCCAACCGGCGTCAAATGGTATATCGCCCAGTTCCCAGCGCAGGCCGGTGACTCGGCTCAAGCCGCTCAGATCAACGCTGGTTGAGGCCGTGTAAGCCCCATAGAGGAGGAAAGTGCCACTGTCATTTAATTCGTAGGAGAGAGTCACCAACTGGGTCGGGGTCACGGGGTTGACCGCCACCTGGGTGATCGTCACGATTTCGCTGGGAATGTTATCGGTGACCACCACGTTGGTGATCGGCAGCGTCCCGATGTTGTTGTAGGTCAGGGTGTAAGTCACCGGCCGGCCGGCCAACTCTTCGACGCCGGGGTCATCGGGATGGTCGGAAGCGGTGGTCGCGCTCTTGTTGAGGGCGGCGTCGTAATAGGGATCGCGCAGGGGGAGGTCGTGGTCGGTTGGCCCCAGCGAGATCGTGGTGGCGGGTTCATCGGCCGGGTTGCCGCTTACCTCAAACTGGTTGTTGACCACGGTGCCGCTGGTTGCCCCCGTGAATTGAATCGGCACACTCAACGTGTAACAGCCGTCCGTCACGGGAATAGTCAGGCCGGTCCAGACCACTTGCCGGGTTGTGGCGCTGTAAACTCCCCCGTTCGGAATCGGCAATACCGGTTCGGCTTCAGCCGGGAGGGTATCGGTAATGGTGGCATTTTGCAGCGCCACGCCGCCTAGACCGTCGTCGGGATTACAGACGTTGAGCTGGTACGTGGTTCGAAACTCCGGGCCGATCACGCCGGTCTTATTGTTATTAACCACACTTTTGTTGGCCGTCATCTTAAACGAGCCGCTAGCGGTGACGGTAACCGGATTACTCGTTATTATCCGAGGCGTAGCGTTGGGAGAGCCCATGGTCACCATATTGGTGGCGGTTGTATCGGGTAGCGTGCCCAGCCGGAATCTGGCCCGCATTTGGAGGATGCCGGTATCTCCGGCACGCACATCGCCCAAGTCGACCACGACCTCCTGGCCGTTCTGGCTGTATGAGGCCCCCGGCAACAGGCTATCAATATCCAAAAATTCCAGATCCGAGGCGAAGGTATCAGTGATGGTTACATTTTCGCAATACGGATCATTTACCTCGGCACAGCGGTAGGCGATGGTAAAGACAATCTCTTCACCACTTCGAAAGGTGCCCACTTTTGCATCGCCGGAGAGCTTTTTGGTCACGCTAAGTTCATCGCTTTGAGCCCAGGCGTCGCTCAGGAGTGGAAGCTGCAGCACGGCCAGCCAGCTTAAGCCGCCGGCTGCCAAGAGAAGCAGCGACGACAGCCACCAGCGTGCCCCTCGCGTTCGGGCTAACGGGGTCAGCCGGACGGGGAGTAGCGCGGGCAAAAGGGCAGCCTGCCTCAGTCTCAATACCAGACGCAGCCCGGCGACGATGAAAGCGGCCAAGACCATAAGGGTGACAAGCAGTAGCTCCATTTCTTTCTCCTCGAGGTCGATGATAAGGCCGAGCGCGATCCAGGGATGAGCGCGCCCGGTAGAGAGTGTAAGGAAGGACGAATTAAATTTAAAGCCGGTTCACTACCGCTGCGGCTCGAGCCAGACCGGTGCCGGTGGTGAGCACGATGAAGGCGCACTGCAGGATTAACAGTAGTCTAAGGTTGGACTCTGGCTGTTCGCCGCCGGTTTCGGGCAGCGTGGGCGGCCCTACTTCGGCCGGGACTGCGGCCGGAGGCTCGATGACGCAGGCGATAGGGCATCTGACGCGCTGCGGTTCAGCCGTGTTCGCTTCGACCTGCCCCAGCGAGATCGGGCCGCTGGCCACCTGGCTTTGCAGCTCGGCCAGGTTGGTGCCGGACACATCAACCGCCTCGGCCGTGATGAACTGGGGCTGGCCGGTTAAAAACAGCTCCCAGCGACCGGGGTAAGGGACCACCAGACGGTTGCTGTGTTGGGTGGAGAGGACCCCTTCGGTGATGAAGCCGGAGCCTTCATGCACCAAACGGACCGGCGCTTGCACCTCGACGGGCTCGGCCTTGGCGATGGGCACCAATGGCGGTAGTTCAGCCTGGTCCGGGCTGCGCTGGGCCAGGGGTTGGTAGGCGGGCTGGCTGCCGGCCGTACCGGCGGCGCAGATTAGATCGCACTGTTCAAGCTGAACCATAATGTAATCCGTGGGAGTACGGCCTGGCTCGTCTTTAGGTGGCTCTCCATTGTCATGGTCGCCGCCGTTGTCGCCGGGACTGGGGGTGAAGCCGGCCAACGGCCCGGCCTGAACGGTGGTGGGCAGGCTGAAACTAATCGCGCTGATGCCTGACAGTAGTAACAGGCCGATGATGAAAAAGATAAACGTGCTTCGAGGCATGACAACGTCTCCTGGTTAGAGTTGAGCGCTGACTGCGCGCTCAAGTTCTTGTTGATGTTAACAAATAAATGAAATCAGAAATAATGAGGCGAATGATACTTTTTGAGTGAGTAGAAGGTTTGAGCATCCCAGCTAACAGGATACCGCAAAAATGGCGCAAGAAATAGAGCCATTAGTCACTAGATCAGAGGGACAAAAGTACTTTTCTCGATACCCGAAAGTCACTTTTTGGCTGCAAGCCGGGCCAAATTTTAAAGTTTGCTCGCATTTTCGTTTGACGTGCTTCAAAAAGCATGCTATACTCTTGTTACCCCTCCCCCTAGGGGGTGGGGTATGGTAAGGATGAAAGGTGGGTCAAGATGGACGAAACCACAAAAAAGATTGTTAACCGGCTCAAGAGCATCGAAGGGCATGTCCGGGGCGTGACCAAAATGGTGGAAGATGGGGCTTACTGTATCGATATAGTGAACCAGATTCAGGCGATCGAGTCTGCTCTCCATAAGGTTAACGCCGCCGTGCTGGATCGGCACCTGCACACTTGTGTGACCACCGCCATTCGGGGCGACAATCCCGATGAGCGTGAACGGGTGATCAACGAGATTATGGGGGTGTTTAATGCCAAAAAGTAGAACATGAAAGGCACCAAGGGCACGAAAAGCGCGAAAGGGAAGCAAACGGTGTAGCCCCAGCTTGTCGAGGGCGGCGGACCGGTGTCTATAAAGACCTAAAGGGAAAACACAAAGAAGTCTGTTGAACCAAAATCTTTACTGTTGAACCAAAATCTTTAATTAAAAGGAAGCGTTTGAAATGCAAACTAAAACTGTCAAAGTCCCTAATATTTCTTGTGGTCACTGCGTGCGCACGATTGAAAACGAGGTCGGTGAGTTGGCGGGCGTGACCAAAGTCAGTGCCAGCGAGAGCACCAAGCTGGTGACCGTCGAGTGGAATGAGCCGCAGACTTGGGAGACGATCCAGGCGCTGCTCGAGGAAATTAACTATCCTCCCCAAAACTAGGGGCTCCCGGTTGGTGGGGGGTGGATCAAGGAGGCTGGCTCGAAAACTTAGTGGGGCCGGCTTTGGTCTGAACAACCTGGGGGCGGTGGGGTTTTGGTTGTGGCTCGCCGCGCTGGTTGGGTTAACTGCCTGCGCGGTGGAGGAAAGCACGCCAGTCCTGCCGGCTGAGGGCAGACCGACGCTCGTTTATATCTTTACCGTGGGTTGACCGCCGTGAGCCGAAATGACCCCCGTCGTGGACGGGCTGGAGCAGCAATATGGCGGGCAGGTGGTCTTCAAACGGATCAACGCCCTTGAGGGTGATGGCCCGGAAGTGATGCGCGCTTATCGTATTCCGGGCCATCCGGCGTTGCTCGTCTTTAATCAAGCAAGGGTGGAAGTCCAGCGCTTCATCGGCCCGCAGCCGGCCGGCGTGGTTCAAGAAGTGCTGCGCGATGTCGTGGAAGAGAGGCAATAATGGCCGAAGAAAAACAGATTACTATGCCCGTGCTCGGGATGACGTGCGCCAACTGCGTCGCCGCGGTCGAGCGGAACGTGAAGAAAGTGGCGGGGGTCAGTGACGCGGCGGTTAACTTTAGCACCGAGAAAGTGACCATCAGCTACGATCCGGCCCAAGCTACGCCGCAGGCCATGATCGAGCGGATCAGCAAGGCCGGCTATGAAGTTCCGACCGCATCCATGGATCTGCCGATCACGGGCATGACCTGCGCCAACTGTGTGGCCACGGTCGAACGGACGCTCAATAAAAAAGTGCCGGGTATTCTGGAGGCAACGGTTAACTTTGCCACCGAAAAAGCCACGGTTAAATATATCCCCGGCCTGGTCAGCCGAGCCGACATCGTCGCGGCCGTCGAAAAGGCCGGCTACGGCGTGGTCGAGGTCGCTTCGGACGGGGAGCTGGTTGACGCCGAAAAAGCGGCCCGGGAGCGGGAAATCCAAGATCAGACCCGCAAACTGTGGGTAGGTCTGCTCTTTACCCTACCGTTGTTCTTGCTCAGCATGGCCCGCGATTTTGGCCTGGTCGGCCACTGGGCCCACGCGGCCTGGGTCAATTACCTGTTTTGGGCCCTGGCCACGCCGGTGCAGTTCTATACCGGCTGGGACTACTACGTTGGCGGCTACAAAAGTCTGCGCAACAAGTCGGCCAATATGGATGTGTTGGTGGCGCTAGGCTCGTCCGTGGCTTATTTTTATTCGGTGGTCATCACCCTGGGGCTGTTGGGCGGTCACGTTTTTTTTGAGACCTCGGCGGCGATCATCACCCTGATTAAAGTGGGAAAGTTGCTGGAGGTTAGGGCCAAGGGCAAAACCAGCGAAGCGATTAAGGCTTTGATGGGCTTACAAGCTAAAACCGCCCGGGTTGAACGGAACGGCCAGACCCTCGATCTGCCGGTCGAGCAAGTGCTGGTCGGTGATTTGGTCATCGTCCGGCCCGGCGAGAAGGTCCCGGTCGATGGCCGGGTCGTTAGCGGCTATTCGTCGGTGGATGAGGCCCTGCTAACGGGCGAGAGTCTGCCGGTCGATAAAAAAATCGGCGATGAGGTCATCGGCGCCACGATCAACAAGCAAGGGCTGCTCAAAATTGAGGCCACTAAAGTCGGGCGGGAAACCGCGCTGGCTCAAATTGTGCGTCTGGTTGAAGAGGCGCAAGGCTCCAAAGCCCCGATCCAGGCCATCGCCGATCGAGTCTCGGCCATCTTTGTGCCGGTGGTGATTGCCCTGGCCGTCCTGACCTTCATCGTCTGGCTCGTCGGTGGGATGGGCTTTACCCCGGCTTTGGTCCGGCTGGTGGCCGTCCTGGTCATCGCCTGCCCCTGCGCCCTCGGCTTGGCCACCCCGACTGCCATCGTCGTCGGGATGGGCAAAGGCGCCGGCCAGGGCATTCTATTCAAAAGCAGCGCCGCCCTCGAACAAGCTCACGCCCTCCAGGCTGTCGTCCTGGACAAGACCGGCACCATCACCAAAGGCCAACCGGCCGTCACCGACCTGGTTGTTAGCAATGAACAATTAGTAATTAACAATGAACAATTAGTAACTAACAATGGGCAATTAGCAATTAACAATTCCCAACCTTCCAACCCTTCAGCTACGCTCAGGGCAAGCCTTCCAACCTTCCAACCTTCCAACCTTCCAACCTTCCAACCTTCCCTACTTCCAACCACCCTCCTCCGCCTCGCGGCCTCCGCTGAACGCGGCTCGGAGCATCCGTTGGGGGAAGCGATTGTGCGAGCGGCGGAAGGGCAAGGGCTAACCTTAAGTGAGCCGGTCGGTTTTGAAGCGATTACCGGCCACGGCATCAAGGCCGAGGTGGATGGGTACCAAATCGTGCTGGGGAACCGGCGTCTGATGCGACGGGAAGGGATCGACCTGCGGGACCTGGAGCCTCAAGCTGAGCGGCTCCAAAATGAAGCCAAGACGGCGATGTGGCTGGCGGTCGATGGACAAGCCGCAGCGATCATCGGTATTGCCGATACGATCAAAGACGGTTCAAAAGAAGCGATCGCCAAGCTCAAGCAGTTGGGCTTGCAAGTCGTGATGATGACCGGCGATAATCAGGCTACGGCCGAGGCGATTGCCAAAGAAGTGGGTGTCGATCGGGTGCTGGCCGAAGTGCTGCCCGGCGATAAGGCCGGCCACGTCGCCCGCCTCCAAGATGAAGGGCTGGTCGTGGCTATGGTCGGCGATGGGATCAACGATGCGCCGGCGCTGGCTCAAGCCAATGTGGGGATCGCCATCGGCACCGGGGCGGATGTGGCGATGGAAGCGGCCGGCATCACCCTGATTAGCGGCGACCTGCGCGGCGTACCGAAGGCCATTGCGCTGAGCCACGCCACCATGCGCACCATTCATCAGAATCTCTTCTGGGCTTTTGCCTACAACGTCCTGCTGATCCCAGTGGCGGCCGGGGCGCTGACGTTCTTCCCCAGCCTGCCGGTCTATCTGCGCGAACTGCATCCTATCGCCGCGGCCTTTGCCATGGCCTTTAGCTCGGTCTCGGTAGTTAGCAACAGTCTGCGCCTGCGCAGCGCCAAGGTGTAAGGCGTGATCGGGACCTCCTTCAAGACTAGGCCAGCCTCGTTTTCAACAGCCTGCGGCTAATTTGAGTCTAACGGCTGATTTTGCTAGACTTAGACTGATCAAGAGATTGTTTAACCAACGGCGTGGAACGTAGAAGCTTGTACGTTCCACGTCCCACGTTCGATGGGTAATCATTTTTTGAAAATGGCTTTGCTTGGCAAGGTGTTTAAAGAGAACAAGATGCTCAAAATACTGATATTGATAGCAAGTGTATCGGCGGTTTTGACGCTGACCGGCTGCGGGATGCTGGTGGGCCAGACCGTGCGCGAGCCAGGCGGGATGGGTATGGGAGCGGACAATAGGCTGGTGGCCCGGCATCAGGCCCCTCTGCCGGCCGAGTACGCCGGCTTGACCAACCCCATCGCCCCAACGGCGGAGTCGCTGGCCCGGGGAGAAGCCATCTATGCGGTTCAATGCGCTGTTTGCCACGGTGACGGCGGGATGGGCGATGCGCCGGCCGGCGTAGCGCTCGATCCGCCGCCGGGAGCGTTGGCTCATACGAGCCAGATGCTCGGGGATGATTATCTCTTCTGGCGGACCAGCGAAGGTGGGGACCAGTTTCAATCGACCATGCCGGCCTATAAGACGGTCCTCAGCGAGACAGAGCGCTGGGACGTGATTAACTACATTCACGCCTTGGGCAGCGGCGCGGTAACGCCTCAGCAACGGGCCGGCGGTGAAGCTTACCGGCCTGAGCTGGTCGTTGCCCAACGGGCCGAGGCATTGGCTCAAGCCGTTGACCAAAATGTTTTAACTAAAGCGGAGGCTGAGACGTTCGAGACCGTGCATAAAGCGATGGATGAGCTGCAAGCGAGTGGCACCCTCGAGCGAAGCGGTGGGATGGCTGACATGCAAGCGAGGCTGCTCGATGCCCTGGTCAGCCGCGGGACAATCAGCCAGGCCCAGGCCGATACCTTCCGGACGGTCCACACCAATCTTCTAGAGTTGGGCTGGGTTCCTTAACCTGAATAAGCCGGCAGGGAAAAGCTAAACGTACTACCGCTGCCCACTTGACTCTCGACCGCTACTTCGCCGCCAAGTTTGGCCACAATCTGCTTGACAATCGATAGACCTAAGCCGTGGCCTTCCACTTCGTTTTGGCCGAGCCGGGTAAACTTGGTAAACAAGCGGGCACAGTCCTCCGGAGCAATGCCGGCGCCATTGTCTTTCATCCAGAACCGAACCATCCCGTCAGGTTGGAGGATGGCACCGAGTTCCAGCTGAGGGGGGGAACCACCATATTTGAGCCCGTTGCTCAGGTAGTTGGCCCAGATCTCTTCCACCCAAGGGCCGTACCCGAGAGCCGTGGGCCAGGTCTCGGGCAGCGAGATCTCTGCCTGTGAATCCAGGACCAGGTAGTGCAACCGGTGCAGTGCTTCACCCACGATAGCTTGCATATCGAGCGGTTGAGACTTGACTACGGTCGGCTGAACTTGAGCCAACAGCAGCAAGTTATCAAGCATCGAACTCATTTTGTAAGCGCTGTGGGTGATCGTTTCTAAAGCATTTCTGACTTCCGTGAGCGTAAGTTGATCGAAATGTTGGTTTACCAAGAGGGCATAGCCGATAATGTTGGAGATAGGGGTCTTGAGATTGTGAGCGACCATCCCGGCAAAGTTTTCCAACTGCTTGATCAAATCATCTCTTTCTCGTTCGGCACGCTGCTGTTTGGCGATGCTCAGGCGTAGTTCGTTCCGCTCCTGGGCCAGCTTCTGCTGCAAGTGAGCTTCCTCGGTTTTGTCGACTAAGGTCACCAGCCAGGTTTGCGCAGGTTCGGTTAAGGGCTCAATCCGTAAATCATAATAAATTCCGGGCTGTCGAGACGTGGAACGGGAAACCTTGGGTAAGGTAAAACTCTCAGAAAAAGTGGCGAAGATGCTTTCGTGCCAGCCCGCCAGTTCGGGCAGAAAATCAGCCAGGTTCCGGCCGGTCAGCTCACCCGGCGCCTCAATTCGAGCCTGCAGCAGGGGATTGTAAGCCAAAATTAGGCCGTCTCGGTTAACGATAGCGTAGGCAATCTCCCAAGACTGAGCGATCTGGTCGAATAAGACCGGTTTAATATTGTCGTCCAGCGTAAGTGGGTTTAAGGGTTTAAATGGCATGTTGTGGTCACACTCCATCCGGAGCGGGGTATCTTACTTCTAGTTTATCACATTAACCTTACATTCCGCATTACGGTCTCATAAATGGATTGAGGCAGAGTTTCCAACGTGAGCGTTAAGGTAAAGTTCCAGGTCATCAACTTAACGGTAGGGTTGGGAGAGCAGCCCGTCATTCTGAGCGACGTCTCGCTTGAGGTGCCGGTGGCCCAGATTACCGCCTTGATCGGCCCTAGTGGTAGCGGCAA
>CALMIS010000263.1 GCA_937864185.1 uncultured Chloroflexota bacterium | reverse complement strand
CCGGCCGAGGAAGCCGCTCCGGCCGAGGAAGCCGCTCCGGCCGAGGAAGCAGCCCCAACCGAAGAAGCGGCCGCCGAGCCTGCGCCGAGCGGCGAGGCAGTCCGGGTGGCGGTGATGTTACCCGGCCCCATCACCGATGGCGGCTGGCATCAGTTTGCCTATGAGGGCGCCATGCGGTTAAAGGATGAGGGCTTCGACGTAGCCTACACCGAGAACGTCTCCCAGGCCGACATTCCCCAGTTGACCCGCGAATACGCCGACGACGGCTACCAACTTCTCATCGGCCACGGTTTTGAGTTTGGCAGCGCCTTTGTTGAGATCGCCCCCGAGTATCCCGACCAATTTTTCTTTGCCACTACCTTCAAGCCCCAAGATGAAATTCCGGCAAACGCGATGTTCATTGACCCGGCTTACTGGGATATGGCTTATGCGGCCGGGGCACTGGCCGCGCTGATGTCCGAGAGCGGGACGGTTGGCTTTGTAGGCGGCGGCGATAACCCGACCCAACGCGGGATTATGAACACCTTCATCCTGGCCGCCGAGCAGACCGTCCCCGGTACCACCGCTTTGGGCGTGGTCACCGGCGACTACAGCGATGCGGCCAAGGGCCGCGAGGCTGCCGCGACGATGGTTGGAAACGGAGCCGATGTCATCTGGCACGCGGCCGACATCACCGGGCTGGGCGCGATCGAAGGCGCGGTGGCCGGTGGGGCCAAAGTTTTGGGCTGCTACGCCGACCAAACCGAAGTTGCCCCTGACAGTATGGGCTCCAGCATCGCTATGGACGTAAGCAACATGGTGGTCAAGCTCGGTCACGATGTCCGGGACGGCACCTTTGCCGCCGGCACTGAGTGGCAGCCGACGGTTGATCAGATGTGGCACTGGACCTGGAACGGTGGGGAGAATCCTTACAATCCGGAGATCATCCCTGAAGACAAATGGGCCGAATTTACCACCATTTGGGACGGTCTGGTCGCCGGGGAAATCGAATACGAAGTTAAGAACGACTAAACTTTTTGACTCAACCCTCGCCAGATCATCAAGATCTGGCGAGGGTAGTCCAGTCAGGAGACAGACCATGCCGGTTCGAAAGTGGCTAGAATTATCGACTACCGATTTTCGCGACCTCGATCGCGATCAGACCCTGGTGCTGCTGCCCATCGGGGCGACCGAACAACACGGGCCGCATCTGCCCGTCGGCACCGATACCTTTATTGTCGAGGAGGTCCTGCGGCGGGTCGGTCCCACACTCGATGGCCTGGAGGCCCTGGTCCTGCCGGCGATCTGGTGCAGCAAGAGCAACGAGCACGTGGCTTTTGCCGGCTCACTCTATTTTCAGGCGGAAACAATGCTGGCCCTGGTTCACGATCTGGCGGCCGCGATTGGCCGCTCCGGCTTCAAGCGGCTGGTGCTGATGAACTGGCACGGCGGCAACACCGATCTCTTGGGAGCGATGGCCCTGGATCTTCACCAACGGCACAGCTTGATGGTCTTTATCATCGACATTGTCCGCAGCTTCATCAAGCCGGGTGAGCAGACCGGCGCCAATCAAGATTACGACATCCACGCTGGCCGCTATGAGACCGGCATTATGCTGACCGCCTATCCTGGCCTGGTCAAACCCGGTCCATACGCAAACATCGGCAGCGATATGAAGCGCGGGCGGCTGGCTCACAGCTTTGCCGGCTACGAGTGGCTCATTCCCGAGGGCGGGCCGGTGCGGGTTGGCTGGGAAACGACCGACCTGACCGCGGATGGCGTTATCGGCAACCCGGCTGAAGCAACGGCCGGCGAGGGCGAGCGCGATTTAACCAGCATGGTCGAGCGAGTCGAGGCGATGCTGCGTGAAATTGCCACCTTTGCCTACCGGCCCTGAACGGATAATCTTATGGCCCCTTTTTTAGAGATGCGCGCCATCACCAAACAGTTTCCCGGCGTCCTGGCCAATGACCGGATTGATCTGACGGTCGAGGCCGGGGAAATTCACGCTCTGCTGGGCGAAAATGGCGCCGGCAAAAGTACGCTGATGAACATCCTCTACGGCTTGATCCAACGGGACGCAGGTGAGATCCGGGTCGAGGGCCAGCCGGTCGAGTTGCGGAGCCCCAGCGACGCCATCAGCCGGGGCATCGGCATGATCCACCAGGATTTCATGCTCATTCCCCGCTTCACGGTCATTGAAAATGTGGTCTTGGGCCTGGATGAGGATAGTTCGGGTCCGCTGCTCAACCTGGCGGCGGCGGCCCGGCGGCTAACCGATCTCTCCCGGCAGCACGGCCTGGATGTTAATCCCGCGGCTCGGGTCGAGCACCTGTCGGTCGGGGTGGAGCAGCGGGTCGAGATTCTCAAGCTGCTGTATCGCCGGGCCAGGCTGCTCATTTTGGACGAACCCACAGCCGTCTTGACGCCGCAAGAGGCGGAAGGTCTTTTCAAGGTGCTGCGCTCGCTGGCGGCTCAGGGGCACGCCGTCGTCTTTATCACCCACAAGCTCCACGAGGTCATGGCTGTGGCTGACCGGGTGACGGTCTTGCGCGATGGGCGGGTTATCGCCACGGTGGAAACCGCGGCAACCAATCCCCGCGAGTTGGCCCGCATGATGGTCGGCCGGGAGGTGGAATTCCGGCTCGATAAACCGGCCCGGCCGGCCGGCAAGCGCATTCTGCGGATCGAGGATCTGCACGCCGCCGATGACAGCGGTCATCACAAACTGCGCGGGATTGACCTGGAAGTCCATGGAGGCGAGATTGTCGGGCTGGCCGGCGTGGACGGTAACGGCCAATCCGAGCTGGCCGAGGCGCTCATGAATTTGCGAACTATTCAGCGCGGCCGAATTTGGGTAGACAGTGTCGAGGTCACCCACGGTTCGCCGGCCACCCATCGCGCCGCTGGGATGGCCTACATCCCGGCTGACCGGCGCAAAGTCGGTTCGGTCGGCGCCTTGAGCATTGCCTACAACGCCATTCTGGGTAACTTGCGACCCTACACCCGGGCCGGCAGACTCCTGCTCCATGAGCGCTGGATTAATGGCCACGCCCAAGCGTTGGTGGAACGCTTTGACGTGCGGACGCCGGACGTTGCCTTTGAGGCCGGCAAGCTGTCCGGCGGTAACTTGCAAAAGGTCGTCTTGGGGCGGGAAGTGATGCGCCGGCCCCGCCTGCTGATTGTCGAACAGCCGACCCGCGGCCTGGATGTTGGCGCCACCGAATATGTGCGGCAGCAGTTGCTGGCCGAGCGGGCCCGAGGGGTGGCTATTCTGCTCATCTCGGCTGAACTGGAAGAGATCATGACCCTCAGCGACCGGATCGCCGTCATTTATCAGGGCCAGATTATGGGTATTCTGCCGGCTGCGGCCGCCGAAGCTGAAACGCTCGGTTTAATGATGGCCGGCAGCCGGGCGGAGAATCTGGCTCAGGACAAAGACCATGGCTAAACTCTCGCTGCTTGAGCGCCGCCTGGAGCCCAGCGACTCGCTGCTGGTCATTGGCCTGGCCACCGCCTTTTCGATCGGGTTGGCCCTCTTTATCGGCGGCTTCCTCTTTTTGCCCTTCGACGCCAACCCCGTCGACGCTTATCTGACCATGCTGCAAGAGAGCTTTGGCTCGCTGCGCGGCTTTGGCTTTACCCTGGTCAAGGCCACGCCGCTGATCTTTGTCGGCTTGGGCACGATCTTTGCCTGGCGCTCCGGCTTTTTCTATTTAGGCTTTGAAGGCGCGATTCTCATCGGCGCGGCCATGGCCGTCTGGCTGGCTTTGCTGACCGGTCCGGAAGCGGCCATCGGTCCACTGCCGCCGGTGCTGTTTTTTCCCGCCGTGATTTTGGCTAGCTTCGCCGCCGGCGGGTTGTGGGCCGGCCTGGTTGGGGTCCTGCGGGGGCGGTTTGGCGGCAACGAGGTTTTGATCTCGTTGATGATGAACTACGTGGCCATTTTTATCATCAACTATCTGGTCTCCGGTCCACTGCGGGCCCCCGGCGATCTGCCCCAAACCCCACGAATTCCCCAGGCCACCGATCTGCCCTTTATCCTGCCCGGCACTCGGGCCCACGCCGGCATTTTGATCGCTCTGGCCACGGCCTTTCTGGTCTGGCTGATTTTGCGCAAGACACCGCTGGGCTACGAGCTGATCGTGGCCGGGTTGAGTCCCCGCGCCGCCCGCTACGGCGGGATCAACGTGGGTAACCGGCTGATTCTGGCGGCGTTTGCCGCCGGCGGATTGGCGGCTCTAGCCGGCCTGTCGATAGTCCTGGGGGTGCAGTTCCGGTTGCTGGACGGCATCTCTGAAGGGACGGGCTTTGTTGGCATTGTGGCCGCCCTGTTGGGCAAACTGCATCCGGCCGGGGTGGTGATTGCTTCCCTGCTCTACGCCGGCATGGAGGTCGGCGCCGATGCGATGCAGCGCCGGGCCGGGCTGCCGAGCTCGGTCATCTTCATCGTGCAGAGTCTGATTGTGCTTTTTATTCTGGCCAGCGACATTTTGCGCTACTACCGCCTCAATGTGGCGGCGCTGAGCCGCGCGCCCGGCTCAACCGAAGCAGACACTGTCACCTTACACGAGGGCTAAGCCATGGATCTGGACCAAATTCTAACCTCAACATTTTTGGTAACCTGGCTGGCGGCCAGCATTCGCCTGGCCGGGCCGGTGCTGCTGGCCGCGCTGGGCGAGATCTTCGACGAGCTGGCCGGGGTCTTAAACGTGGGGATCGAAGGCACGATGCTGTTGGGCGCCTTGACCAGCTTCCTCGTCTCGTTCTTGCTGGGCGATCCCTGGTTGGGGCTGTTTAGCGCCATCCTGGTCGGCGTGCTCTTTAATTTCTTCCTGGCCTGGATGTATATCGACGTCAAAGCCGATCAGGTCGTGGTCGGCATCATCTTCAACATTTTGGCCCTGGGCTTGACCAGTTACGCCTATCGCGCGGTCCTGGGCGTGCAAGCCGGTCCGCAAAAAACGGCCATGTTCCGGGCCTTGCACGTCCCCGGCCTGTCGGACTTGCCCATTATCGGCCCGATTTTTTTTAGCCACACGATTTTAGTCTACCTCACCTTTGGCCTGGTCTTTGTGGCCGGCTTTGTCCTGTACCGGACCAAGTTCGGGCTCAAACTGCGGGCCGCCGGCGAATATCCTCGTGCCGCCGAAACGGCCGGGATCAACGTCTTTCGCATGCGCTACATCGGGGTGCTGATCTCGGGCGCGGCGGCCGGCATGGCCGGGGCTTATCTGGTTTTGAGCCAGTTAGGCATCTTCCGGGACAACATCATCGCCGGGCGGGGCTTCATTGCCCTGGCCATCGTTATTTTTGGCCGCTGGAATCCTTACCTGGCCGCCATCGCCGCCCTTGTCTTTGGCGCGGCCGATGCCTTGCAACTGTCGCTGCAAATCTTTAACTTCGATCTGCCGCCTCAGGTCTTGCTGAGTTTGCCTTACGTCCTGACCATCCTGGCCGTTTCGGGCCTGCTCGGCAAGGCTATTCAGCCAGCGGCTTTGTTGACACCCTACAGCCGGGAGTAGGGATCTATACCGAGATTGGTTCAATCTT
>CALMIS010000262.1 GCA_937864185.1 uncultured Chloroflexota bacterium | reverse complement strand
CTCCCTGGGCGTTATTGGATGGCGGGGAACTGGAGTTGGCCGAGGCCCGCCTGCGCGAGGCCGAGCGGTGGCTGACCGCCACCGACCTGACTGAGCAAGCGGCAGGCCCGACAGCCGGGATGGTTGTCGTCAACGAGGCGGCGTTCCGAACGCTACCGGCCTCAATAGCCAGCGCCCGGGCCTATCTGGCTCAGACCCTGGGCGATGTGCCGGCCACCCTAAAACACGCGCGCCGCGCCCGCGACCTGTGGCCTGAGGCCGATCATTACCAACACGGCCTCGCGGCGCTATTTCTGGGGCTGGCGTACTGGGCAAGTGGCAAGCTGGAAGCCGCCGCCCGCGCCGTGGCCGATGGCGTGGCCAGGATGCAACGAGTTGACAATGTCTACTTTCAGATCGTTGGTACCGTCTTCCTGGCCGGCATCAGAGCAGCGCAGGGGCGTCTCCACCAGGCCGCAAGCGCTTATGAGCAGTCACGGCAATTCGCCACGGCGCCGGGCGGGTTTGTACTGCCAGGAACGGCCGATCTGTATGTGGGCTTAAGCGAGCTGGCGCGTGAACGGGGCGATCTGAAAGCCGCCACCCAACACCTGCGGGCAGGCGAAAAAGAGCTGGCCGAGCAAGCGGTGTTACTAGGCAGTGAGGCGCGCTGGTACGTGGCGATGGCGCGCATCAAGCAGGCCGAGGGCGACCTCGACGGGACCCTCGACCTGCTGCACGAAGCGGAGCGCCGCTACAAACGGGACCCTGTTCCCGACGCGCGCCCCCTCCCGGCTTTAAAGGCGCGGGTGTGGCTGGCCCAACGCAAGCTAGCAGAAGCCCGGCGGTGGGTCCGAGAGCGAGGCTTGTCAGTTGATGATGAGCTCAGCTACCGGCGCGAGTATGAGCATCTCACCCTGGCCCGACTACGCATCGCCCAATATAAGCGCGATCGAGAAGAAGACGCCATTCGTGCAGCGACGAGGCTGCTGGAGCGGCTGCTGCCAGCGGCCGAAGCGAGGGACAGGCTGGGCAGTACCATCGAAATTATGATCCTGCAAGCGCTGGCCCAGGAAGCCCAGGGTAACATCGCTGCTGCGCTTGGGCCTCTAAAACGGGCCCTGACCCTGGCCGAGCCGGAGGGGTACTTCCGGATTTTTGTCGATGAAGGGCTCCCGATGCACACGCTCCTGGCCGAAAGTCTGGCCCGGGGGGCCGCCGCCGTTTACGTTACCCAACTATTGGCCGCCATCAACCCGCCGGCGGATGGTGCAGCAGCCACTCCCGACCCCAACCAACTGCTCATTGAACCCCTGAGCCCCCGCGAGTTGGACGTGCTTGGCCTGATCGCCACCGGGCACACCAACCAGGCCATCGCCGATGAACTGGTTATTGCCGTCAGCACCGTTAAAAAGCATGTCAACAACGTCTTTGGCAAGTTAGGCGTGGGCAGTCGCACCGAGGCCGTTAGCCGCGCCCGCGAACTTGGCCTGCTGTGAGACCTTAGCCTTCTGTTTCCGCGCCGGGGAGAAGTCTCCGCTGGTAGACCCCCCATAGAACCCGCCACCACTTGAATACACCCCTAAATAGAACTTTTGGTGGCCTACATTCCCCCCCTAATCCCCTAAAATGAGTGTATCAGTCAATAAGCACTCGGTCTGGTTGCCAGGTTAAGTCCGTATGGCTTGGGCCAGGGGACCGTCTCAACCATAAAGAGCTGAGCGAATAGCGAGTAGGAATGAACACCAAACGTCACCACAAAGCTGATCCGGCTATCTATCAAATCAGACTGGCCAGCCATCTGAGTGAGCCACGGGCAGCCTGGTTTGAGGGTATGACCATCAGCCTGGAAGATAGCGGGCACACGCTGTTAACCGGCCCGGTGGTCGACCAGGCCGCCTTGCATGGCTTGCTCCGAAAAGTACGTGATTTGGGGCTGCCCTTGCTCTCGGTCACACGCCTTCAACCGGGCCAGCCTGACGGGGCCGATGACACTGGGTAAGTTGAGACCAGCTTTTTAGAATGGTTTTATCCAAGTCCAATTCAAAGAACTTTATCAACCCTATGCAAGAAAAGGAGCAAAAAATGCAGTCCCTCAATAAGCAAACAAACCACAAGAACATCACCCTGGTTCTCGGTGGCACTGGCAAGACGGGCCGCCGGGTGGCCGAACGGCTCAAAGCGATGGGGGTGCCGACCCGGATCGGCTCCCGCTCGGGCACGCCGCCGTTTGACTGGGACGACCCCAGCACCTGGGCAGCGGCCTTGCAGGAGGTGAAAGCAGTTTACGTGACCTACGCCCCGGACCTGGCCGTCCCGGCCGCGCCGCCCGCCATCCGGGCCTTTAGCGATTTGGCCGTCAAAAGCGGGGTGCAGCGCTTGGTGCTGCTGTCGGGTCGAGGCGAGGAAGAAGCCCAGCGGTGTGAGCGGATCGTGCAAAACGCCGGCGCGGCCTGGACGATTTTGCGGGCGAGCTGGTTCAACCAGAACTTCAGCGAGGGGGCTTTTCAAGAGTTGGTTCTGGGTGGGGTGGTCGCCTTGCCGGCCGGGCCGGTGGGCGAGCCGTTTGTGGATGTTGACGACATTGCCGAGGTGGCCATGGCCGCGTTGACCGAGGATGGGCACGCCGGCCAGCTCTACGAGCTAACCGGGCCGCGTTTGTTGACCTTTACCGAGGCTGTCGCCGAGATTGCTCAGGCCAGCGGCCGCGAGGTCCGGTACCAGCAGATCTCAGCCGAGATGTTCACCGCGGCGCTGGCGGAGCAACATGTCCCGGCGGAGGCGGTCGGGCTGCTGAATTATCTCTTCACCACGGTCCTCGATGGCCGGAACGCCTACCTGACCGATGGAGTCCAGCGGGCTTTGGGCCGGCCCCCGCGGGATTTCAGCGACTATGCGCGAAATGCCACCGCCTCTGGGGTATGGTAATAGTAGAGGGGCGTGATGATCAAAGCAGTAGATGCCCAGACCCCAGGGGCCAACGCTACCGCTACAAGCTGTACCTGGGAAAAATTTGAACTAAAAATAGCCCAACAACAGTCTTAGTCCCCTTGAAGACCTGCCCGCGCACCCGGCGACGGCGTCAGCCGGGCCGGGGGTTGGGCCCGCTACAAAAAAGCGACTCCGGCGTTGTCGCGACTCAGTTCGCTTCGGGTCGTGGGTAAAGCAGCCGGAAGCACTCGCAGACCAGCGGCATCGTCTCGGCCGGTTCGCGCCCTATCCGGGGCAAGGCCCGGCTGAAGTAGCGCCAGTGCCCGTCGCGCCAGGAGGCCAGTGACCGGTCCCCCTCCCCCTCGGCAAAGGCAAAATCGGCTCCGACCTCGCTAAAGAGCCGGATCTGGACCACAGTTGTTTCGATGATCGCCGCCGGTTGACCCTGCCCGTCCAGGACCACTGTCTTCAGCCCTGGCTTAGGCAGCGGCTGGCCCTCGG
>CALMIS010000261.1 GCA_937864185.1 uncultured Chloroflexota bacterium | reverse complement strand
ATGTTAATCTCTTTGTGGAGAAGTACGGTTAGCCACCCCGAACGCAAAAATTGAGGGCGGAATGACTCGGTAGGAATCGTTCGGCGGCGGTAGGAATCGTTCGGCGGCGGGAGGAGTCGTTTGGCAGACTATCCTGAGATTAGTTTGAAAACAGCACTTTTTTGAGCTGCAGACGTGTTGGCTTCGACAAGCTCAGCCAACGTCTGCCGTCGCCTGAGCTTGTCGAAGGCGACCGAAAAAAGTACCGTTCTCATTCTGTTTTTAGTATAGCACTGCCAGGCGGACGTGGAGACAAACGCAGGCTGGTTAGAGGAGAAACTCATTGATAACCCCCACCAAACCCTGGGACAATATTTTCAAAGAGCAAGGCTATTATTTTGATGAACCGCACGAAGCCATTCCCGGTGTGGTCCGGCGGCTGCACCAGCAGCAGGCGCGGACGGTGCTCGATTTGGGCAGCGGGTCCGGACGGCACGTGGTCTACCTGGCCGAGCAGGGCTTTGAGGTTTACGGCCTGGACAATTCGCCGGAGGGGCTGCGGCTGACCGAAGACTGGCTGACCCGGCAACAGCTCGCCGCCGATCTGCGCCTGGGGGATATGACCGAGCCGCTGCCCTACGCTGATAACGAGTTCGACGCCCTCATCTCGGTCCACGTCATCCACCACGCCGACATCGCCACCATCAAGCGCCTCATCGGCGAGATCGAGCGGGTGCTCAAACCGGGCGGCCTTCTTTTTATCAGCGTGCCGAAAAACCGCAACCAGGCTGAAAATTTCGAGGAGATTGAGCCCAACACCCTGGTGCCGCTCGATGGCATGGAGCAGGGGCTACCCCATCACTTTTTTACCCCGGCCGAACTGCACGAAGTTTTTGCCAACTTTAGCGACCGGGAAATCCAGCTCGACACCAAGGAGCATTACTGTTTAACCGGCTATTTGAGAGGTTAAAAAACTGGAGGGCGGAATGAATTCCGCCCTCCAGTGACGCCGCGTTGGTTGAGCCGGGTTGAAACTAAATCGCGGAGGCGTTGGTTTCGGCAGGCTCAACCAACGGCCTTCGACAAGCTCAGGCCGCGCCCGCCCCAGGATATTGAGCCGATACCTTACTTTCTCCGGCGGCGGATCATGTACCAGATCGCTCCCAGCACCGCGCTGATCCCGACCGCCAGCGCCGCCACCGAGATCACCTGCTGCCGGGTTGGCAAGCCCCCTTCAGCCGCGGATGGCGCCGGCGCCTGCTCCGCCAGGGCCGCGACTCGAGCCTGCAAAGCCCGGGCGATGCGGGCCGGAGCGGTCTCGCCTTCACCCTCCTGGGCCAGCGCGGTGGGGTCGCAGGCCGGGCCGAAGACGATGGTTACCGGCTTAAGTTTGGGAAAGGTGGCCTCCACCGGCATCGCCTCCCGCGCGCCTTGGATATAGACCGGCACCGCCGCCACCGGCTGCCGGTCTAGCATAATTCCAATCCCTTCCCGAAACGGCAGCATCTCGCCCGTGGTGGTGATCCGGCCCTCTGGAAACCAGACCAGGTTCTTGTCGCGGCTCAAGGCGGCTATGGCCAGGGTCAGGTTCTTGGCCCCGGTTCCACCGCCGTAGCGGTCAATGGGCAGTACCTGCGCCAGCCGGCTGATTAAGCGCATGATCGGGTTGGCCAGCATGATTTCGGTGGCGCCGGCCCAGTGGGTTTGGCGCATCTGCGCGGACGGCAGGACCGCTGCCACCAGCGGCGCATCGAGCATGCTGGTGTGATTGGGCGTCAACACAAAGTTACGGTCGCCGGGCAGATTCTCCAGCCCGTGGACTTTGACCCGAAACAGCAGCCGGACCAAGCTCTGGTACAGGGGAAATAAGACGGCAAAGATTTTCTCCTGGATCGGACTCAAAGGCCGCAGCCACTGCTTCTGCTCCTCGGTCAGCAGAGCTTCGGGGTCATCGGTCGCGGCCGGGACCACAGCCTCGCGGCCGGCGGCATCGACCACCTCTTGGAGCAGCTCGCGGATAGTGCTGATCCGGCCGATAGCCTCATCGCTCAGCTCGACGCCGGTCAGCTCACTCACCCGAAGCGTTAAGGTTAGCCACTCCAGCGAGTCGACTCCCAGCTCGAGTTGCGGGCTGGTGTCCGGGGTCAGGCGCTTCTGAGCATAGCGCTGGGCCAGCCACTCCCACACCTGACCGGCGGCCGGTTCGGACAGCAAGGTCTGGTCTTGTTCGGACATATCGGCCAGGGGCAGCGGTCCGGCCGCGGTGGTGTCTGTCCGGGCCAGCCCCTGCTTGACCTCATTATAGGATTGCTGCAGCAGATGCCGGCGAATCTTGCCCAGGTTGGTGCGGGGCAGCGGTTGGTCGCTAATGGCATAATCGGTCAGGCGCTGGTACGAGGCGACTGCCTTGACCCGGTCGTTGACCGCCTCGCGGATGGCTGCCTCGAGGTCGCCGTTGCGCAGCCGGTTGATGGCCTCGATTTCGGGCACGATCAACGCCACCAGTTGATTGGCCTGATACAGCACCCCGAGCTCGCGGATGAATTGGTGCTGCTCGTAGATTTCCTCCAGCGGCTCCGGCTGAATCTTCTTGCCACCCTCGAGCACAATCAGAGTGGAAGCCCGGCCGCTGATGTAGAGGTAACCGTCGTCATCGACGTAGCCCAAATCGCCGGTCCGAAACCAGCCGTCGGCGGTGAAGGCCTCGGCGGTCTGGTCCGGCAAGTTGCGGTAACCGGAGAAGACGCTGACGCCACGGGCTTGAATTTCGCCTTCAACCACGCCGTGTCCGTTAGCGGGCCGGTCTTCGTCTTCAGTTTGGACCGTGGGATCGATCCGGATCTCGACGCCGGTTAGGGCCGGGCCGACGCTGGCCAGGCGAGGCACCTGGTCGTTGGGCAGGTTCATGGTCAGCATCGGCGAGGTTTCGGTCAGCCCGTAGCCGATGCCCACATTCCAGCCCAGTCCCTCCAGCTTCCAGGCCAACTCGGGGTCCAGGGCCGAGCCGCCGGACGCCAGCAGGCGCACGTGGGGCCCCAGGCGAGCCCGCACCGGCCGAAAGAGGGTCCGGCCGATTTGCCAGCCAAAGCGGCGGCGGGCCTTGATGCTGGTCTGCAAGGCGGCGTTGAAGGCCGCCGCGGCCAGCTTGCCCCGGGCCTCGATCTGGTTCTCGATGCCGCTGTAGACCGCCCGGTAGACCCGGGGGACGCCGATAATGATCGTGATCTCGCCCTCGTTCAGGGCGCGGATGATTTGGGGGCCGGTCAACGACTGGGGCAACACGATGGGCAAGCCGAAGGCCAAGGGAGTCAGGGTGCCGACCGTAAAGGGATAAACGTGGTACATCGGCAGCGGCAGCAAGACCCGATCATCGTCTTTTAGCAGGTTCGCCTGGCCCACGGCCTGGATTTGAAAAACGAGGTTGTGATGGGTGAGCGGCACACCTTTAGGCACGCCGGTGGTGCCGGAGGTGTAAAACAAGGCGGCCTGGTCCGCCGGCTCCACTTGAGGTAAGGGCGTCGAGGCCGTTGACAAAAGCGCCCGCCAGCTCCGCTTATCGTCCGATTCGACGTCGAACAGGAGGAGCCGGGGTTGCGGCTCAAGTTCGACCTGCTGAAGGCGATTGAGATAGTCGGTAGTGGTGAAGATGAAACGAGGTTGACTATCGGTCAGCACTCGCTCCAGCGCTTCCGGCCTGATCTGGCTATCGAGCGGCGAGATCACCGCCCCGGCGCTGGTGATACCTAACGCAGCGATGACCCACTCCGGGCGATTGTGAGCCAGGATGGTCACCACTTCGCCCGGCTTGACTCCGGCTTCGACCAGCCCTCTGGCTAACTGCCGGGCCGTCTCGGCGACCTGCGCCCCCGACCAGTGGCTGAGACCAGCCTGCTCCAGTTGCAGCAGGCACTCCTTGTGCTTGAGCGACTCCAGGCGCTGCACGAGGGCTTGAAGGGTAGAGAGGTTTTCCATTGCACTGTCCTGAGTTGGTTGGTTTTGGCGTTAACGGGCCACATTTACAGTATAGCAGATCACGCAGGCCACGAAAAGGTGAAAGGGCGCGAACACGAAGGCACAAACACGAAGGGGACGAAGGAAAAACACGAAAGACACGAAAAAGGGGCCAAACACGAAGGGCATGAACGCGGAATAGGTTCTTATCACGCCAAAACAGGGAGTATAACCTGCCTTTTTGTTTTTCCTCCGCTATAATCTCAATGATAATTAACCCGGGGTCGGGGCGTAAAATTTTAGGCCCCGACCCCGGGTGGATCTATTTTTAGGAGATTTCTTACGATGCCATCACTCAGTGACTATCTGGACTTTGCCGTCGAGACCGCCTGGCAGGCGGGGCAGTTGACCCTCGGTTACTTTCAAACCGGCCTGCGCCCCGACTTCAAAAGCGACGACTCGCCGGTCACCGCCGCCGACCGGGAGGCCGAGCGGTTGATCCGCAGCCGGATCGAAGCGCGTTACCCGGACCACGCCATCGTCGGCGAGGAGTTTGGCGAGTCGAGCGGCAGCAGTCACCGCTGGATCATCGACCCCATCGACGGGACCCGCTCGTTTGTGCGGGGCATTCCGATGTACGGCGTCTTGATTGGCTTGGAGATCGACGGGGTGTGCGAGGTCGGCGTGGCTCGCTTTCCGGCCCTCGGCGAGACGATCGCGGCGGCGACCGGCCTGGGCTGCTGGTGGAACGGCCGGCGGGCCCGCGTCTCTGAGGCCCAGCAGGTGCGGGACGGCATGCTGTTGCACTACGATGCGGCCAACTTTGCCCGGTACGGCAAGCAAGCCGCCTGGGAGCGGGTGACCCAGGCCGGCGGCTTTCGAGCCGGCTGGTGCGATGCCTACGGTTATCTGCTCGTCGCGACCGGCCGGGCGGAGCTGATGCTCGATCCGGCCTTGTACCCGTGGGATGGCGCGCCCTTCATCCCCATCCTAGCCGAGGCCGGGGGCTACTTTGGCGATTGGCAGGGTAATCCGACCATATACGGCCGGGAGGGTCTGGCCACCACTCAGGCGCTGCTGCCGGAGGTGTTAGAACTGTTGAACGGACCAAGATAGGCCAAGATTGCTACTGCTCAGGCGGTTGGTTTTGTGGTATGCTGTGATTACCGTGTTCACTAAATGAAGCTTGAGGCTACATACGGCTCCAACATATTGAAGCCAAGCTGGAACAACAAGCAACCGCAGCATTTGAACCACTTGAGGAACCTTTCAAGTCGTTTTATCGTTTCAAGAGTGCGGACTTTTTTGCCGGAGACTAGCCTATGACAAACGCTGCTAATCGATCCAACTTAATCGGCCAGACGATTGGCCAGTACCAAATTGTGGAACAGATCGGCCAGGGTGGGATGGCCACCGTCTACAAGGCCTTCCAGCCGTCGATGGACCGGTACGTCGCCCTTAAGATTCTGCCGGACCATTTTGCCAAGGACCCCAACTTTGTCAAACGCTTCGAGCAGGAAGCCAAGGCGATCGCGGCCTTGGAGCATCCTCACATCTTGCCGGTCTACGACTTTGGCCGCGACCGGGAGTTGTCCTACATGGTCATGCGTTATATCCAGGGCGGCACCTTGAGCGGCTTGATGGGCCAAAAGCTGTCCTACCGCCAAATCGTTAAGTATGTTGGCGACGTGGCCCGGGCCTTAAATTACGCTCACCAAAAAGGGGTCGTTCACCGCGACATCAAGCCGAGCAATGTCTTGCTCGACAAGCACGGCGAGGTGATGCTAACCGACTTCGGCATCGCCAAGATCATGGAGGGTGCCAGTTCGACCCAACTGACGGCCACCGGTAACTTGATCGGCACGCCGGCTTATATGTCGCCCGAGCAAGCCCAGAGCACCAAGGTTGATGGCCGCAGCGACATCTACTCGCTGGGCGTAGTGCTGTATGAGTTGCTGACCGGACAGCCGCCCTATCAGGCCGAGACCCCTTTTGCCGTCGCCCTCAAACACATCACCGAACCGCTCGCCCCGCCCCGGCAGATCCGGCCGGATCTACCCGATGCCTTTGAGCTGATTGTGCTCAAGGCGATGGCCAAGGAGCCGGCCCAACGCTACGCCACCGCCGGCGAGATGGCCGACGCCCTGAATCTGGCCCTGCGCGAGGTTGAGCAAGAAGGACTGGCCGGAAGAGAGGCGGCTCCGGTACGGCCGGCAGCGTCACGCTCGGCCAACCTGGCGGCAGAAGTGGCCGCTCCACCCCGCCGGTCCAACCGGGGCTGGCTAATCGGGGCGGCTATTGCGGCAGCCTTGGTCTGCGCCGCCGGCTTAGGCGGAATCTTTCTCCTGGCCTGGGGGGCCAGGGGCGGCGAACCGCTCAGCTTCAGCGCCACCAATTCAGCGGAGCGGGCCAACAACCTCAGCGAGTCCAATATCGCCGCCTCGGAGATCAGCTTAGGGCCAACCGCCACGCCTAGCCCGGTGCCAACCCCCAGCCCTGTCCCGGTGGTTGAAGTCACAGCGCCGGCTGACGATCCGGCGCCGGCTGACGATCCGGCTCCGGCTGAAGACGACGTCCTATACGCCGAGAACTTTGAGGACGACAAGCACAGTTGGTTTGTGGGTGACACAAGCGATGCCTACGGCAAGTACAAAGCGGAGGTCGATGAGGGGCGCTACCGGGCGATTTTGGTTGGCCTGGGTTACGACGGGACCACGGCCTGGTTTGAGCCGGACGCGCTCGATTTAAGCGACTTTATCTATTCCGCCCAGGCCGAACTTCAGTCGGCTGATGGAAAGTTCGGTTACGGTCTGGTCTTTCGCAAGAGCGGGCAGGGCTTTTACCTGTTTGAAATCGACCACGACGGTTTTTTTGTGGCCCAAGCCTTAGCCGACGGTCAGTGGAAAATTCTGATCGAGTATACGGAAACAGACACGATTTACGAAGATGAACCGAACGAGCTCATGGTCAGGGCAGTCGGGCCGGACCTGGACTTTTTTATCAACGGAGAACGGGTCGGCTCGGTGGACGACGCCACGTTAATGCAGGGCTCCATCGCCTTTGCCCTCGAGGCTTATGCGGCCGATGAGGAAGTGGAGGTTGAATTCGATAACGTGCTCGTCCGGCAACCTTAACGACCAACCCGAGGCCAGGATGAATTTTAAGGCAAAGTCGCCAAGACGCAGAGGCGCAAAGTTTTCTATTTTCTTCCGTTTTGCACCTTTGTAACCTTTGCGTCTTGGCGTTAAGTTTCCCCGCTTGATAAAAAAAGCGGCTAATCGACCTGCTCGGGGCTGAGGTGCGAACCGGTGGCCCGGTAGCCATCCGGCTTGCTGACCAAGAACTGGCCCATCACCAACTGGTCGATGTCGGAGGCGGCGAAGGTATTGATCGCTTCCTGCGGGGTGCAGACAATCGGCTCACCGCGGAGGTTGTACGAGGTATTGAGCAGCACCGGCACCCCCGTAGCCTGGTCGAACTTCTTGATCAGGTTGTAGTAACCCGAATTCCAGGCTTCGCGCACACTCTGCAAGCGCCCCGTCCCGTTGTGGCAGACGGCCTGAATTTTATCCCATTTGTCCTCAGGAATATCAGAGACCATCAGCATATAGCGGGGCGGGTACTGCTTGTCCAGGTTAGGCGTGGTGAAGTACTCCGGGGCCCGCTCTTCCATCACCACCGGCGCAAACGGCCGAAACGGCTCGCGGAATTTGATCTTGGTATTGACGATCTCCTTCATCTCCTCGCGGCGCGGATCAGCGATGATCGAGCGGTGGCCCAGGGCCCGCGGGCCCCACTCAAAGCGGCCTCGATACCAGGCGATCACTTTATTCTGCAGCAGGGTATCGACCGCGCGATCGAGCAGCTTGTCATCGTCATCAAACTCCTGGTAGCTAAAGCCACTGGCCTTAATGGCCTGGGCCATCTGGCCGGCGGGATACTCGGCGCCCCAGTAGGCGTGCTCCATGGTGAATTGGCGCGGCTGGCCCAAGACCACATGGTAAACGTACAAAGCCGCGCCCAAAGCCCCGCCGGAGTCCCCCGCCGCCGGTTGGATGAAGACATTCTCAAACGGTCCTTCGCGCATAATCCGGCCATTAGCCACGCTGTTGAGAGCCACGCCCCCGGCCATCACCAGATTTTTTGAGCCGGTCTGCCGGTGGGCAAAGCGAGCCATTTTGAGAATGATCTCTTCGGTGACGTACTGAATGCTGGCCGCGATATCGGCGTACTTTTGGTTTTGGGCCGCCACGGCCTCGTCCCAGTCCGGGTGATTTTTACGCGGGTGGGTGGTCAGGGTGAAAAATTCGGCCTCCGGGGGGCGAGGCGGGCCGAAGAGATCGACGAACTTCTGGCTGTAAGTATGTTGGGTGGAGTAGTGGAAGCTGAAGTAGTCCATATTCAGAGTCAAGCCCCCGTCGGCATCGACGTTGACCACTTTGTAGACATCATCGACATATTTCGGTTGGCCGTAGGGGGCCATCCCCATCACTTTGTACTCACCGTTGTTAACCCGGAAGCCGAGGTAGGCGGTGAAGGCCGAGTAGAGCAGCCCCAACGAATGGGGAAAACGCAGCTCCCGGCTCAGCTCGATCTGGTTGGAGCCGCTGCCGTTCCAGGCGGCTGTCGCTTGGCCCAGCGTGGCGGTGGTCCACTCGCCCACCCCGTCGATCGTCAGGACGGCCGCATCCGCATACGGCGAGCAGAACATAGCGCTGGCGGCGTGGGAGAGATGATGTTCGACGAAGAGAATCTTGTTGGTCGGGACCCCAATTTTGGTTTGCAGTTGGCTTTTGATCCACAACTTCTCGTTGAACCAGGTGATCATCGACTCCCGAAAGACGGCCCAGGATTTGGGGAAAGTGCTGAGCGCTGTCTGCAAAATGCGCTCAAATTTAACCAGCGGTTTTTCGTAGAAAACCACGTAATCGAGCTCTTGAGCGGTCAGGTTGGCGGTTTTGAGGCAGAAATCGATGGCGTTGGTTGGGAAGTTGTGATCATGCTTTTTGCGGGTAAACCGCTCCTCTTCAGCGGCAGCGACCAGTTGACCGTTTACCAACAAGGCGGCAGCCGCATCGTGATAATAGCAAGAGATACCCAGAATATTCATTAGAACTGCCTCAACACTTCTTCGAGCTTTCGATCGCCGGTGGTTCTGGCTCGCCAAAATTCAGCCGGCAACGATTTGATGAGGAGCGGATCGCTGAAGAGGCGCACCCCGATGGCAAAGGGGACAAAAACCGTGAAATAGAAAATGGTCAGGACAACCCGGGCCAACAGGTCACCCAGGAAATGGCCAAAGGCTTTCCAACCCTGCCAGAAATCTTTGATCAGCCACACTGCCAAGACAATCAAAAGCAAGCACAGGCCGGCCATCAAGGCTTGAGCCACGACCGCGCCGGGGCGCTCGACCTGGCCGCCGGTGAGCAGGGTGAACAGACTCGCCACGCCCCGGAGGGAACCCAGCAGACCTAAGATCGCCAGCAGGACTGCCCCAAACTGAGCCCGGCTGTGCGGCTCCCGGCTGGCCAAAGCCAGCCCACCCAACCCGGCGATGCCTAAGCCAAACAGGGCCGGAATCAAGGCCGTGACGCTGGCTCCACCGCTGAGGACGTAACTTCCCACCCCCAGCAGCAGCAAGAGCAGACCAATCCCAAGCGTGATGATTTTCATGGTTTAGAACAGGGTGTAAATAAACGGGGCCACGCCCGAGGTGTTGGCAAAGACCAGCAGCAGACCAAAGAGCAGCAGGACGGTGATCATCGGGATCATCCACCACAGCTTGCGCTGCCACAAAAAGACCATGACCTCACCGAGAATACCGGTGTTGGTCACCATGCCTTGGAAGAAATTTTTCACGTTGGCCTCCTCTAAGAATAGCCGCTAGCCGATAGCGGATAGCCGGTAGCCGTAATTTTTATAATCGAAATCGTCTCCATAGAGATAGTGAGACTCTCGAAATAAAGAGTATCAGCCTTGCATTTTAGCATGACCGGTAGGGGGGGGCAATAATTGAGAATTATGAATTATGAATGGTGAATGATGAAGACTTAATTTTGCGGCAAGAACTTTCTTCGCGAGGCTAGAAAGCACCAACCCCTTGGTGTGACAGTTAAGGGTCAGCAACATCTGACTCAACCGGCTCAAAACCGCCGCACTTGATGACCGGGAGGGGCGGATATTTGGGAAAGTTGGGATTAGTTTTAGCCAAGCCGCACATCACAAAGACACTGCCTCTAGAGCTCTTGATTGGCCGGACGTGGCGGCAGGCGGCGCACAAGCCGATAATCTGAAGCGAACCGGATTTGGTCATAGTTAAGGCAACTCGTTGCCAACAAGACCGGGGTCGGTCCGATTGACACTAGACAGAAGTGCTGGCGGATTAATTGGGTGTGCCTAGCCGGATAATCTTATCCGACTGCGCCGTAAATGGGCGAGTCGCATTGACGGTGTCGATAATCAGCGGGCATTTATCCACCACCCAGGCATAATCAATGTTGGCGTGGTTGGTGACAATGATGGCGCAATCGATCCCGGCCAGAGTCTGTTCATCCAACGGTACGCCCTCGATGGTTTGGACCTCGCGCATGACCACATCCCCACCGATGCGGAAGGTCGGCACATAGGGATCGTGATAAACCACTTGAGCGCCATCTTTGAGCAGCAGCTCGATTACCCGCTCGGCCGGGGAGTTGCGAGCATCATCGATGTTGGGCTTGAAGGCAACGCCCAAGATGAGCAGCCGGGCATCGCGCAGATTTTTGCCAAAGCGGTTCAAGCCGCGCCGGACCAGATCGACGGTGTGATAGGGCATATCGCCGTTGACTTCGGCGGCCAGTTCGATAAAGCGGGTGTAAAAGTCGTACTCGCGGGCTTTCCAGGAGAGATAATAGGGGTCAACCGGGATACAGTGCCCGCCCACGCCGGCGCTAGGATAAAAGGGCATAAAGCCGAACGGCTTGGTTTTGGCCGCCTCGATCACTTCCCAAAAGTCGATGCCCATCCGCTCCGAGAGGATGGCCAGTTCGTTGACCAGGGCGATGTTGACACTGCGAAAGATATTTTCCAGGAGTTTGGTCATCTCGGCCGCGCGGGGCGTGGAGACTAGATGAATGTGTGGCGTCAGTTGGGCCAGTAGTTGACCGGCCAACGCCGCCGACTCCGGATTGATGCCACCGATGACCTTGGGCGTATTCTCCACGGTAAAATCGGTGCGCCCGGGATCGATCCGCTCCGGGGAGAAGGCCAGAAAGAAATCACGCCCGGCCACCAAGCCCGACTGTTCCAAAATGGGCTTGACCACCTCTTCGGTGGTGCCGGGGTAGGTGGTACTTTGCAGCACCACGAGCTGGTCCGCATGCAAGAACGGGGTCAAGCCCGCGGCCGCCTGCCGGACAAAGGTCAAGTCCGGCGCCTTCATCGAGTCAAAGGGGGTGGGGACGCAGATGAAGACGACTTCAGTCTGTTGCAGCAGGTGGTAATCCGTGGTGGCTTTCAGCAGATCGCGCTCGACCAGGGCGGTGACCTCCTCGGTGGGAACATCGGGGATGTAGCTGATCCCCCGGCCGAGGTGCTCAACTTTCGAGGCACTGGCGTCCACGCCGATGACCCGAAAGCCGACCTTGCCCAGGCCCACGGCCAGCGGCAGGCCCACGTAACCTAAGCCAATGACCCCGACTTGGGCGGTCTTATTCTGAATTTTAGTGAGAAGTTGGTTGTACATTGATCCAGGTCCTTGGTTAAATTTCTTCAACTGCTGCCGGCAATCTTAGCTTCCAGATCGGCGATAAACTGCTCCCAACTGGCCTGTTCCGCCTCGGGGGCGACGGCTTGAGCTTGCTGGGCGGCCTCGAACGCGGCTTGAAGATTGCCTTGCTGTTGGTAAAGCAAGGCTAGGTTTTTTAAGGTATCATAATCGTTGGGCAGTTGCTCGAGCACCTGCTGGTTATGGCCAATGGCATCGTCCAGCCGGCCTTGTTGGGCATACATAAAGGCCAGGGCGCTGTGCGTTTCGACGTCGGTCGGGTTGCTCTCCAGAATCAGCTCGAACAGAGGCACGGCTTGCTCGTAGTTTTTCTGGTTGAAGTAAATATTGGCCGTCTCGCGCAAAACGCTGGCCGAGTTATCCCCTTGCTGCCGGGCTTGCTCGAAGGATTCTAAAGCCTGATCGGTCTGGCCCATCAGATTATAGGCCCGCCCCACCGTGGCCGGGATGCGGGCATCGGCCGGGCGATTTTGGCCGGCCTGCTCTATGGCCTTGATGATCGCCTCACCCTGGCCGGCCGAGATGTAGAAGTTAAGGCGTCGATCGAGCGATTGGTCGGCAAAGCCGGCAAAGCCATCGCCGCTGCCGCCGGAGTTTAAGCCAATGGCCCGCGTGTGGGCGGCTAAAGCCTCCTCAACCTCACCCTGGGCAGCGTAAGTGTCTCCCAACAGCAGCCAGGTCGGCGAGTAGTTGGGATCGATCGAGGCCGAAATCTTCAGCCGGTCGATGGCAGCCTCGTAGTTGCCCAGGATGTAGTAGGTTTGAGCCCACAGGTTGTGGTAGATGACGTTGGAAGGCGCCAACACCGTGGCCCGCTCAAAGTAATCCAGGGCCTTTTGGAAGTAGTCTTGATTAAGGATCTGGCCCAGGGTAAAGTAGTAGCGCCCCATGTTGCCGGTGTTATCCGGGTTATAGGGATTGATGGCCCTAGCTTGCAGGGCGATCTCCTCGCCGCGTTCCCAGGCGGCTTGTCGTTGAGCCTGGTCCATACGGCTATCCTGGGCCATCAACTGGTAATCGAGGGCCAACATCAAGTAATAGAAATCCTCGTCGCTGTCCAGGGAGATGGCTTTTTCATGAAGCGTGATCGCCTGGTCCCACTGCTGCTGGTTGCGATAACGCTCCCCTTCTTTCAGAAAAATATCCGCCCGGGCCACGTTGATGTTCTTGAACCAAACCACGGTTACCATAGCCGCCACCAGCGGCGGGTAGAGCCACCAGTTATCTTTGCGCCAGGCCGGCAGAGCGCCGGTGCGGCCCCAAATCAGAGTCAAGGCGATGAGCAGGGTCAGGGCCAGCAGAAAAATGTAAAAGACGACCAGGCCATTGGCCACCACGCTCGAGGCCCGGACAATGTCGTCCAGCGAACTGACGGCCACGCGCTGGCTGAGCTGCGTTCGGTGGGCCAGCCAGTAGATGGCGAAATAGCTGAGAGAGGTGACCGCGTAAAGCGCGACAGCCCGGCCCCAACTGACCGGCTTCGACCACTCGCCGCTGCGCACAGCCACCGTGGAGATACTCAGCCCAAAACCGACCAGCCAGGTAATGACCAGCATCCAGATCAGGCTGGCGCTGCTCTCATTGCTGAAGGAAAACTCAAAATTGGGCGTGACGAAGTCGAAGGTGAGAATGATCAGGATGATGGCCATGGCCAGCCCCAGACTCCCAGCCCAGATCTCCCAACTCTCCGGCCGAAGCGGCTGGTGCAGGCGACCGGCGGCAGTCTGCGCCGCCAGCGCCCGGCCGGTTTTACCGCGCCGGGCGCGGCTCTTTTTCGATCGCTTGGCCGCGGTCTCCTCAGGCTCGACCTGCGGCTCGAGGGAGGGCTCGGCCTCGGTGGGCTCAACCACGGGCTCGGGTAGCTCGGCGTCCCGGATCTTGGCCACGGCAAACATCAGCCCCAGATAAGCCCAGAAATAGGTGTAGGTGGCGGCAATCGAAAAGACGAAGTGGACCTCGATGAAGTGGCCGACGATGGCCCCGAGGAGGCCAATCAACAGGAGATTATGGCTCAAATGAAATTGGCGTCCATCATTCAAGCCGGAACGATCGACCAGGCCACGCCAGATCAGATAGATCACCAGGCCGGCGATTAAACCAAAGGGCAGCCCCAGCGGCGTAAAGGTCAAAGCCCCCTGAGCCCCGTAGGCCACCCCCGCGCCGAGCAGCCCGCCGCCTATCAGCAAAGCCAGTAAGCCCCGCCGGGCCAGCGGCGTCATCGCCCAGCCCAGCCAGACGGCGCTGTAGTAAAAGACGCTGACCATAACCGCGTAAAAGGCCAGGAAACCCAGCACGCCGGTAATAACCAGGCTATCCATCGTCTCGTTGTGAGAGCGGTCGGCCGAGCTGCCGCGCTGCTCGACGTGAGCCAGTTCGGGCGGGTAGACGTAGGCAAAGGCGTTGAACATCGACTCCGGACCGTAGCCGATCAGCGGCCGCATAACACTGAAGCGATCCGGCGGGGCCAGAGGGTCGCCGGGAACGCCTAACTGGGCCGTGGGCGCCAACAACTCCATCGCCGCGTCCCAGATCAGGACTCGCACCCGGCCGGTTCGAGATGTCTCGGTGACGAGAGAGAGTCGATCCAGGCCCGGCAACTGGCGCACCGGATCCAGATAAGGATCCAGACTCGTACCCCGGATATTGAGGGCGAGCAAGACTACAATCGCCGCGCCGGCCACGCCGATCCAGCTCAGCCAGAGCCAGCGCCAGCCTCGGCCGGCCGCGGCCATGTAAGTGTACGCCCCAAAGAAGCCGAGAGCGGCCCCGATGACGGCGGCCAGCAGCGGGACCTGGGTGGCGTTATAATTTAGGGTCGACAATAAACCATTAAGCAGGAAGCCGACCAGAAAACCGAGCGCCCCGCCCAGGCCCGTCGCTATCCCTAAAGGCACCACGAAGAGCAAGCCCGTGCCCACTTCGCTCAGCGAGAGGGTGGCCTTATTTTCATCCAGTTGGCGCAGAGCGAGGACAACGACCAGCCCCATCACAAAAGCCGTGCCTAGGAAGCCTAACATGGGACCCCGACTCTGGCTGAAAACCACGGTGATAAGCTGCACGGCGATCGCAAAAATATAAATGGCCGCCAGGATCGTGTGCCCCCAGGAGGCTTTTTCTTCCTTAATAATGGCCGTCATCGACTCGATCAGGCGGGCGATAGTTAGCGGCGTAACCATAATCAAATAGGAGGCCACAAAGATAGCATTGCCCATGTTCGACGCCACCCGGACGGTGACATCCCCGGCCCAGGGCAGCGGGTCGAGGCCGTAGCGTTGAATGATGCCGTAGAGGCTGACCGGGATACTGGCGATAATGAGGGTCGTCACCAGGCGGTCCACCTGTTCGCGGGTGCGTAAATTTCCGGCGATGAGGGCAAACAGAACGATGTAGGTTAACATCGAGTAGGTGCCTTGCATGCGCTGGTAAGAGCCCCACAGCCCAACCCAGGGCGAAATAGAGAAAAGCGTGCTGATCAGATAGACCAAGACCAACAGGGCCGTGGGCCAAAACAGGGGGACCTTTAGCCAATTTCGCCACCGGTCCGCCAAAGGCAACTGCGTCTCACTCCCGCCGACTCGACCGCGCTCGACGACCGCCACAATCCAGGCCAGCACCATGAGGCTGACAATCGAGCGCAGCAGGGTGATTTTGTCAGGTTCGAACGTGCGAGCGGAGTAGATGTTGAAGAAGAGAGGGACGGACACGATCGCCGCCAGCCAGCCGGCTTCTATAACCTTGTCGCAAAAAACGGATAACTTTGTATTCATACGATTTCAACCCGGTGCGGTGAGTTCGAGAAAAAATCTTCAGCAAAGCGCCTGTCATTATAGCACAAACCGATGAGCTTTCTAACCACAACGCCTCTTCCCAAGCATTCAACGTGACCCAAGGGTCTCTAACAGGTCCACCAGTTGCCGGGCTTGAGCTTGCCGGGAGAAGCAATTTTCCACGGCGACCCGCCCTCGCCGACCGTATTCGAGACAAAGTTCGGGGTTACGGTGCAGTTCCAGAATAGTCGCCGCCAGGGCCGCCGGATCTTCCGGTGGAATGACCACGCCGGCCCCGGCCTGCTCCAAGACCTGGCCAGCCTCCCCTTCAGCGCTTAAGATCACCGGCCTTTGACAGGCCATGGCGTCAAACATTTTGGAGGGTAGAGCCCCTTTGAACAGTTCCAAGCGACGCAGCGGCACCAAGGCCACATTGGCGGCCGAGAGAAGACTTGGCATTTGCTGGCGAGGGACTTCACCTTGAAAGGTAACATTCCGCAGATTTTTCTTGTGGGCCAAAGCAACAATTTCTGCCTTGACCGGTCCCTCCCCGACGAATAAGAAATGAATATCCGCATGCCCCGCCAACTGTTCGGCCGCGTCAAGGACCGAATCCAAGCCTTGCGCAATACCATGAATGCCGGCATAGATAACGACGAATTTTCCCGAAAGGCCCATGGCCTCACACCAGGCTTGGCCCGCCTCGGGTTGGGCGGTGAAAAGGTCGGTATTGGCCCCATTGAGAATCAAGGCGAGTTTATCAGCCGGGTAACCTCGTTCTTGAAGCCGGTCAAAAATCCCCTGGGTAACTACGACAATCACGCTCGCTCGTTGATAGCATCGTTTTTCAAGCCAGCCCGCCATGGCAATAGCTCGAGGATTATTCAACTCGCCGAGGGCCACGGCCGACTCCGGCCACAGATCGCGGACTTCAAAAGCCATGGGGATCCGCCGCAGGTAGCTGACCATCAGAGCCGCTCCGCCCACGAACAAAGGCGGAGAAGTGACATAAATGGCATCATACCGGCCTCTGGCCAGCACCAACCCGGCCAGGGCGGCCATCACCATATAGCTGAGATAAAAAGCCATACGGGTGCGAAAATTCTTCACCGGCGAGGTTTTGACCCAAACCCGCACCACGTCAATCCCGTCCAGATCACTCCGTTCATATAACTTGCCCTTGTATTCAGGGGGAATGATGCCACTGGGGTGGTTGGGTACTTCGGTAATAACGGTCACTTGATGTCCGGCCCGGATTAGCCCTTGGGCCATCTCATAAGCTCGAGTCTGAGTGGCGCCCACTTCGGGGGGAAAGTATTGGGAGAGGTAGAGGATACGCATT
>CALMIS010000260.1 GCA_937864185.1 uncultured Chloroflexota bacterium | reverse complement strand
GGTCTTTAGAAAGCCCCAGGCGCTTCACGTCAGGTGGCGTGTCTGATCGATGGCAACGTGGGTCTAAGTCCCCAACCCCCATCCCGGCCGAGAGCGTTAGCGTCATACGGCTGCTGCCCACGGCAGTGAGCCCTCTGCGGGCAGAGCGGCCCCCGTCTCGGCCACGAGCCGCCCGACTCCATCCCTTGGCCATATGCACTATCTTGGTTGACACCCCGGAACGCGACCAACCCTTTGAAGCTGAAGCGACTGAAGCCAACCGGGCCTTGGTCGAAGGTAAAACCGTCTGGCTCGAAAAAGACGTGAGCGACGTGGACCGCTACGGCCGGCTACTGCGGTACGTTTACCTCGAGCAGGGGCAGATGGTCCAGGAGCAGCTCTTGCTCCTGGGCCTGGCAAAGGTCGCCACCTATCCGCCGGATGTAAAATACGTGGATCAGTTTCTGGCCCGGCAAAAAATCGCCCAGGATACCGCCGCCGGAATCTGGGCTGACCAACCGCCTGGTGTTGCCTTAGTTCGAGTATATCACCACAATCTGTCACCCGTCGAGTCGTCTCAATCAAAGTGGTGTTGCCTCCAGCGCATCTATTGCATAAGCAACCCTCTGTCGCCCTAAAATCCCCAGCCAACAAAAAGACCGGTTCGCGAACCGGTCCCTCAAAACAGGCGTTTTCCTGTTGTTAAACTTCAGGATTTGCTCGTGGGCACCCACGCCGACGATGTCGAGCAGATTAGGCAAAATATTTATCCAGGCTCTAACACCGAGTCGCTTATGATCCCATTGGCGAAGACCCGGTCACCAACAGCGCCGGCGACTATTTAATAGCCGCCTAAAGAAGAGGCCTTGCCTCTCGGTACAATTGACGGCACCCGGTTACGAGGTGTAAGATACTATAACCAGTTGTCACGCACTTACCGCGGACGGCGGGCAGTTGACAAGCTGGTCGATGAAGGCACCGGGACACGACACGTGGCAACTAAAAAAAATGACTTAAGGATAACCCAATTATGGAAGAAAAGAAAAGTGAGATTGGCCTTGAGCCTCTGGCAAAATCTCGTACCGGCATCAAAGGGCTGGACGATATAACCGGCGGTGGTCTGCCAAAAGCCAGGCCAACTCTGGTGAGCGGCAGCCCCGGGAGCGGAAAAACATTAATCGCTTTAGAATTTTTAGTGAGGGGAGCCACGCTTTTTGGTGAACCAGGTGTGTTTATGGCTTTTGAAGAGACCGAGGAGGAGTTGATTAGAAATGTGGCCTCGCTCGGCTTTGACCTGAAGAAGTTGATTAAAGAAAGAAAGTTGTACATTGACTATGTTTATATTGAACGAAGCGAGATAGAGGAAACCGGCGAATACGACCTGGAAGGGTTGTTTATCCGGCTGGACCAGGCCATTACTACGGTAGGGGCCAAGCGGATTGTGTTGGATACCTTGGAGGTGCTATTTTCGGGCTTCGCAAACAGCGGTATCTTACGGGCGGAGTTACGCCGGCTATTCCGATGGCTTAAAAATAAAGGCGTCACAGCCATCATTACCGGCGAGCAAGGAGAAAACACCTTAACCCGCCATGGGTTGGAAGAGTACGTTTCTGATTGTGTGATTTCGTTGGAACACGTGCAGAGGAATCATATCTATACCCGGCGGCTGCGAATTGTTAAATACCGGGGCACCAAACACGAAACTAATGATTTTCCTTTTCTGATTGATGATGACGGCATCTCCATTTTGCCGATAACCTCGCTTTCCCTTGACCATTCTGTGTCCAGCGAACGGATTTCATCGGGCATAACCGCCCTGGACGAAATGCTGGGTGGTGAGGGTTTTTACCGGGGCAGCAGCATTCTTGTCTCCGGAACCGCCGGAACGGGCAAAACCAGTCTGTGCGGTCACATGGCCGATGCCGCCTGCCGGCGGGGTGAAAAAGCCCTCTATTTAAGTTTTGAAGAATCGAGCCAACAAATCATTCGCAATCTTGGTTCAATTGGCATCCATCTGGAAAAGTGGGAGCAGGCGGGTCTGTTGCGGTTTCATTCCGAGCGGGTTTCAATTTATGGCCTGGAAGCGCACCTGACCCTGATTCATAAATTGATCAACTCGTTTCAACCGGATGTCATCCTTCTGGATCCACTCAATGCCTATTTGTCAAACGATGACCACCTGGAAGCAAAATCCATGATCGTTCGTTTAATCGATTACATTAAGAGTAACCATATTACCGGCTTCTTTACCACGCTCACCTCCGGCGCCAGCGTAGAAGAAACAACTGATCTTAATATTTCCTCGTTGATGGATTCCTGGCTGCTGATTCGGGATATCGAGGAGAACGGCGAACGAAACCGGGGGCTTTTTGTCTTGAAGTCCCGGGGGATTGCCAATTCTAATCAAATTCGGGAATTCCTGATTACCTCGCAGGGGGTGGAATTAAAAGATGTCTATTTGAGCAGCACCGGTGTTCTGACGGGGTCAGCTCGCGTTGTGCAGGAATTGTCTGATCAGCAAGAGGCGATGAAACTGGAAGAAAGGATCAAGCGCTTAGAGATTGAGCTTACCAGAAAACAAAAAGCCACGCAGGTCCAGATCGAACTATCTGAAATCCAAATGAAAACCGATGAAATGGATATCCGGGACAGAATCGACGAATTGAAACGGCAACATCAAGCCATGGAAATCAGACGCCAGGATATTTACCAAAGCAGGACAAAATAAAGGAGGGAGGCTCACGATGGCGGTGAACGACTCATACAATTCGGATGATGAAATTTGGATTTTGAAATTATATGTGGCCGGGCAATCTCCCAAATCGGTTACGGCGTTTAAGAATTTAAAGAAAATCTGCGAGGAACACCTTGAGGGGAAATACAAGATTAAGATTATTGACTTGCTCGAGAATCCGCAACTGGGCAAGGGAGACCAAATTCTAGCTATCCCCACCTTAATCCGGCAGTTGCCCGAACCGGTCAAAAAAATAATTGGTGACCTTTCAAACACCGAAAGGGTCCTGGTGGGACTGGATTTGCAACCCGAAAAAAGGGGGACGCGCTAGTATGAAAGATAAAGAAGAAGACCCCAATGAAGAATTTGAGACTTTGTTCGACCAGGCAGACGAGGCAAAGTACATTTTAAAGTTGTATGTGGCCGGCTTGTCGCCCAAATCTAAACGGGCCATTTATAGTATTAAAGAAATTTGTGAAACCCACCTGAAAGGCCGGTATGAGTTGCAGGTCATTGACCTATATCAAAACCCAACCCTGGCCAAGGGCGAGCAGATCGTCGCCGTGCCAACGCTGGTAAAAAAGCTGCCCCAACCCCTGCGCAAAATCATCGGGGATATGTCGGATCTGGAAAAGTTACTAGTCGGCCTGGATTTACACCAACAGATGGATTAAGGAAAAATGTTGCAACCAGAACTAGCAGAACTCGTCCGTACGAATGAAGCTTTGCGGGCCAGGGTGACGGAGTTGGAGGACACCCTGGCGGCCATCCGGAGTGGTGAAGTAGATGCGCTTATTGTTGATACGGCTGAAGGTGAAAAGGTATACTCGCTGACCTCCACCGAAACCACCTACCGGATTCTTATCGAGCAAATGAATGAAGGCGCGGCTATCCTTTCTGAAACCGGAGTTGTTCTTTATTGCAATAAACGCTTTGCTGAAATGATTGGTGAACCCATCGAAGCAGTCGTAGGCGGCAAATTGGTTCAATTCCTGGATACGGAGCAAACGAAACAGTTTAATGAGTTGTTCCAGACAGGATTAACAAGACATATCCAGCAAAGTTTTACTTTGCCGGCGAGTCAAAATACGAATCGACCGGTTAATCATTACCTTTTTTCCCTGGCGCCGTTTGTGCATCAATCAGGCCAGGAATTATTTCTGACCGCGGTCGAAACCAAAATTGGAAGTTTGATCGTCACTGACATTTCAGACATAAAGAATTTGGAACGGCAATTACTGGATTATCAACGAAACCTTGAAGCGAAAGTTGAACAACGAACGAGGGAACTTGAGAGAACGAACAGCGCCCTGGAGGAGTCTCGACGGACGGCCTTGAAAATGATGGAGGAGGCGGTTGAAACTTCAAAAAAATTGCAGGAAAGCGAAGAAAAATACCGGCAACTGATCGAACAATCTTCCGATGCCATTTACCTGTTTCATAACAACCGTTTTGAAATCGTCAACCAAAAATTCTGTTCCCTATTTTCCACAACCCCGGCGGCTGCCGCCAGCCCTAATTTCAACTTGGTGGAGTTTGTGGCGGGAGAAAGCAGACCACTCGTTGAACAACGTTTAAAGCAAGGTGACCAGGGCGAAACAGCCGAGTCGACCTATGAATTCACAGTAACGACCAGGAACGGCAAAAAAACCATTCTGGAAGCCTCGGTCTCGTCTATCAAATATAAGCAGGATTATGCCATCCAGGGTATTTTGAGGGATATTACCGTTCGCAAAGAGTTGGAAGAGCAGTTGCTCCAGTCGCAAAAAATGGAGGCTATCGGCCAATTGGCTGGCGGAGTGGCCCACGACTTCAACAATTTACTCACCGTCATCGTCGGTTATAGTGAAATGTTACTTACGGACCTGGATCGAAATAACCCCAAATTTCGGGAGTTGCAGCAAATCAGAGATGCCGGCAACCGAGCTGCGGCCCTAACCCGCCAGCTTTTAGCCTTCAGCCGGAAGCAGATTTTAGAACCACAAATTATAAATCTGAACGATTTGATCACCAACCTGGAAAAAATGTTGGGCCGGCTCATCGGCGAAAATATCGATCTGTCCACTTATCTGGCCCCTGATCTGACCCAGATTAAAGCCGACCCGGGCCAAATTGAACAGGTTATTGTTAATCTCGCTGTCAATGCCCGAGATGCTATGCCCCAAGGCGGTAAACTGACAATTGAAACAGACAATATCTATCTGGATGAAATGTATATTAGAAAGCATCATGGGGCGAAAGCGGGCAATTATGTACTTATGACCATCAGCGATAACGGGCTTGGGATGGATAAAGCCACGTTGGACCGTATTTTTGAGCCGTTTTTTACCACCAAAAGCAAGGATAAAGGCACCGGGCTGGGATTAGCTACCGTGTACGGTATCATCAAACAGAGCGGTGGCAATATCTGGGTATATAGCGAACCCGGCCAGGGGACTGTATTTAAACTTTACCTACCGGCTGTGATGGAGACGGGTATCGCTTCCAGAGAAAAAGTTGAAATACAGGAAAAACTCAGTGGTAATGAAACCATTTTGGTTGTTGAAGATGAAGAATCAGTCCTCGTCTTTCTCGAGCAGGTGCTTGAAGAATTTGGCTATCACTTGATAACCGCCAGAGACGGCCTCGAAGCAATAAACAAAGCCAAGAAATTCAAAAAGACGATTCATCTTCTGCTGAGTGATGTGGTTATGCCACATTTGTCGGGAAAAGAATTAGCCTTAGAAATAAAGAAACTCCACCCGGAAACAAAAATCTGCTTTATGTCCGGTTATACGGATAACGCCATAGTACATCATGGAGTCCTGGACGAAAACACAAATTTTATCCAGAAACCATTTTCGCCCGTCGCTCTACTGAAAAAAGTGCGAGAGGTGTTGGATAAAATCGACGGGATAGCACCCCACTAAAGCGTGGTGGGTAGAAAAATTTAAACAAAAAGAGGTTGGTATTGTCCCTTAGCCAGCTCATCCCAAAACTGGTGGGCATAATCTTCCGCTACGTGGTCATAGCCATCCTGCAAATCCCTTGGCCTCCACTGACCATATCCGTGTTTCTCCATATTTACCTCCCCCTAACGCCCGCCAATCAGTTAACTACGGGCCGGCAAAATCACTTTCAAAGCCCCTGTGGCTTCACCAGCATAACCAATTTCTATAACAGAGGGCAATAATTTAGCTGGGTTTTACTCGTTGGGCTGCCGGGTTCCATTGACGAGTGGCTTCTCTATGGTTATGCCGTTCAGGGGCGGACAGGTAAAGAAGAAGGAGGAATAAGCGCAAAAACGAAAGCGCGAGCGTGATGAGCCGTAATCTGAGCTGACCAATTGGGCGCCTCCCAGTCGGTCA
>CALMIS010000259.1 GCA_937864185.1 uncultured Chloroflexota bacterium | reverse complement strand
GCAAAACAGAGCACTCATTGGGCAGCAGCCGTCAATGGGGCTGCCGATGCTGCCGGCAAACGATGTCATCGACGCGCAGTTCGAGATCACCGGGTTCGATGAGTAAAAGTCTAGATCTAGACTTTTGAGTAGCTACTCAGGAGAGCAAAAATGAATTTATCGACACTTAAGCGGGCCATCATTTACAGTCGGGTTAGTACCGACGATCAAGCCGAACGAGGAACCGGCCTGGACGGTCAAGAGAGGGAAAGCCTAAGCTACGCCGAGTCCATCGGAGCGACTGTTGTGGCTCAATTCCGTGAAGACTACACCGGAACCACTTTGGACAGACCAGACCTGAAACAAGTCAGGGCAATGCTTCGGACCGGACAAGCCGACATCTTGATTGCCCACAGACCGGATCGGCTGGATCGGAGCGAGTGGGGAATCAACCTGATGCTGTTACTCCAAGAGCTTAAGAGCTTGGACATTGAACTTCACTACAGTCAGCAACGGCGGCATATTGACTTAAACAACCCGGCTGAGGCACTTATGCAGTCCATCTTTGGCTGGCAGGCAGGGGAAGATCGAAGCGCGATAGTCAGACGGCTGGCCGGGGCGCGGATTGAGCGAGTCCTCCAAGGCAGCGTGATGGTTTCCAGCCGACCACCATATGGATATGACGTGGTTCAAGAAATGGACGGCAAGCGGACTTTTTACCGGCTGGCTATCAACGAAGAAGAGGCGGAGATAGTGCGAAAAATTTTTCATTGGGCAATCAACGGCGATGAAACAGGCAAGCCGTTAGGGACACCGACTATTGCCGATAAACTGACCGCAATGGGCGTACTAACAAAGTCCGACAAGGACCCTGCTTACGGCAACAAGAAAATGGGCCGGGGCCAATGGAGCGACGGAACTGTGGGAAGCATTCTCAAAAACAGGGTCTATATTGGAGAATGGCGATACGGCAAGCGTCAAAAGAAAAACAAAGCCAATAAGCCACTACTTAAAGTACCGGCTATCATCAACAAAGAGCTATTCGATCTGGCAAGGTCAAAGGTCCAGGGGCGAAGCAACAACGCTAAGGAAGCCAACTACCTTTTGTCCGGGCGGGTAAAATGCGGCTGTTGTGGTTACAAAATGCATGGCGGAGCAGCCGGTAAAAATACTTATTACCGCTGTCCACCCAGGGGGAAAAAAGATTTCAGAAGTTGCGAGAACAAGGTTTACAACACGAAAAAGGTGGATGGAGTGCTTTGGGCCTGGCTGACCGGACTATTTACCGATCAGACCGGCGAAGCGATTCGTGAGGGCTTGGTAGGCTTCAGAGAGTTTAACCAGGAGCAGGCCGGGCCGATAGAGGAGGAGTTGGAGCAAGCCAAAGCCACGGCCCGAAAGATAGAGCAGCAGCTTGAGGGGCTGTATCGGGACTACCAGAGTACCGGAAGCGATTGGCTAAAGAAGCGAATCGAGGGTGATATGACCATCCTGGAGCAGCAGTCTACCGGAATCCAGGCCACAATCGAGCGATTAACGGAGCAATTAGGAGAAAAGACTGTCACGCCGGAAGAAGAGGTAAGCCTCTTGAGGTTTGCGGCCACAATGCGGATTAATTGGGACGTTATCAGCCAGGACACTGAGAGCAAACAGGCAATCCTGAATCGATTCAATATTCGGGTCGAACTAAAGGTAATTGACGGCAAAAGGAAGGCGATTGTAACCGGCAAGCTGATTCCTGACGAGATGGTGTTAGTAGTTGAGGAAATGCCCCAGGGCATGCATTTTATATCAACTGAAGGGAGTTGTCATATTTGCTAAAATCGGTGCGGCGAGGCTCAAGCCTTAGCGGAACGGATGATCAAAAGCGGTCGATCGGTGCCGTGCAGAATTCCCGCCGCGACACTGCCGTAAATAGCTCGATCCAGACCGGTGCGACCATGGCTGGCCATGGCAATCAAATCGATCGCTTCTCGGGCGGCCACATTCAGGATTTCGGGGACTGGGGTGCCATCCACAATTTGCATGGTGGCCTTAATGCCTCTTTGGCGCAGTTTAGCGCACAGGTCTCCCAGGTAGGTTTCTGCTTCCTCTGCTCGCAATTGATATCGCTTGAGATCAAACTGGTAATAAGCCGCCGGCGATCCCAGCAAAAAAGGCTCGAGTTCAAGGACTCTGAGCAAAAGCACGTTGGCCCGATAGGCTCGAGCCAAGTCTTCAACGTAGGGCAAAATTGCCTCTGCCCGCGCCGAGCCGTCGAGCGGTACTAATATTTTCTTATACATCAAGCCCTCCGACACTTAATCCAAACGCCGTTGTTTGACCCGTGGAAGAGCTACTCCTTACCTGACAATAATCTGTCCAGCATCTGAGGCAAGGCCTCTTCGCCGGTCTCGTTATGCTGCCTCACCAACAAAACCGGACAGGGCGCGCGATGAACCACCTTATCGGCAACACTGCCCATGGTCCATCGTGCGAGCCCACTTCGACCGTGGGTTGACATCACAATACAGTCGACCTCGTGCCTGGTCGCGGCGTCAATAATGGCTTCAGCCGGCTGCGCATCTTCAAGCAAGATCTCGACCTTCACCCCGCGCTGGTGAAGTTCATTCCTGACCTGGTGCAAATATAGTTTGGCCTCCAGCGCACAATGCTCGTAAGCGTTGGCAATGGCCTCAGCGGTAACCGAAGAAAGATGAGGAGCTAAGAGGGTGGGGTGCAAAAAATCGGTGGCGCGCAGTAAGGTAAGCTTGCTGTTGAAGGCTTTGACAAGCGTCAAGGCCAAAGGTAAGGCCTGCTCGGCCAAGGCCGATCCGTCTAATGGGACGAGGACATGAGTAAAACCGGCCATCTCCGCCTCCCTGGGGGTATGCCCCTCTTCTTACTATAATTCAAGTCTTGCCAAAAAACGCTAGGCATAAAGCGAGATTTATACCTGGCCGAGTCAACAGTATTTAACCCTTTGGGGCCAGGGTAAGCAGCAGACAAATAGTGACCAGAAACGTTGATGGCAGCTTAGGAACTGACAAATTTGACCAGAGCCACACTGGGCGCCTGAAGCAGATTTTCCAGCTCAAAATGGGACTCGGGCCAGGCCGCGATTGAGGTCAGCCACTCCCTTTCTTCCTGTAACAAGTGATAGAAGCTGGAGAAACTGGTGCGCAGCGACCGGCTCGGCTCAAAGCGAGCCAGGATAGCGGCCAACAAAGCCGCATAGAGCGGTAGAGGCGGGGCCGACGCGAGTTGAGCAATAAAGCCCCGATCGTCGGTACCCCAGCGGGGGCGAAGCATACCCAGCCGGGCCTCGGCTTCGGCGGCCAACTGGTCAGGCAGACTCATCAAGTCACGGTTAAGCTGGAGAAGCGGGGCCGGGGAGCTAAAGATGTAGAATGTTCCTTCAGCGGCGACCGTGATCTGCAACTGGGCGCCAAAGGAAAAAAACTCGACAGCTTTGTCGAAGCGGTCATGAGCGATAATTCGGCCTGGTCCTAGCCTGGTTGGTGAGTCTAGATCGGGATTTGGGCCGAGTTCGACTAATGAAATCGTACCATCAGCTTGACAAAGCGGCAGTTGAATCGACTCCGGATCGAAGTGGCGTTCGGTTGGCCGAGGTCGAATGGCCAGACATAGCTTAGTGAAACCAGGACTCCTGGCGTGGGGAGGAGTGAACAGCAAGTATCCCAAGTTTTCCATATTGGTTAAAGTTGCATCCATGGTTCTGATTGACTCTCATCTGGGATAAGCACCTATAAGTTTTAAGACCAGGCCGTGGGCGCGGTGAATGAAGCCGGTGTCGGGCAAAAACATGAACGGACAATATCCGGGCACTATTTGCAGATCGCGCTCACGACAGAAGTCTAAAGCTTCCTGGCTAACTGCGCCTTGACCGGCTCCGCGATGGAGCCACACCCGCTTAATTCCAGCCGCGGCGCAGTCTCGTACCACCTTCTCCGTCGCCTGCGGCGGGGTCATAATCAACGCGGCCTCAACCGGTGGCTGAATATCCTGCACCCGGGCAAAACAGAGTTCATCTTCAATATAACTTACTTCCGGGTTGACGGGAACCAGATCATAACCGCGCTGGTGAAGCTCGCGAAACAACGATCGGGAAAAATCAGCCGGATTCCGGGACACCCCGACGACGGCAATTCGCTTTTGCGCTAAAAAGTCATCGATCACTTCCCCGATCGTCATGACTGCGCTCAAGGCTGGATTTGACATCGCTTCCTCTCCTCAATCGTGAGTTATGGCTCTTTTCATAGTAATACGGAATTCGCCCATGAGCATCAGACAAGTGGGGGGATTTCAGGCTGGCTCATTGTTCAGTTTTTCACCTATTAGATCGACCAGGAAAGGCTTTAGCTCAACCGTGGGCGGAGTAGTCGTGCAAGATGGAGTCGCCAATGAACTCCCGGAGGAGGGAATTGCGGGGGACCAGTTCAGTTGAACATGGTTCAAACCAATCGAGGAAGGACAACAAGCGGTTGGCCTCGATATATTCTGGCTTGCCCGGTTTAATTTGCAGCAACAGCGGCTCAACGAGCGGTTTCATGACCGCCAGCTCATAGACCAGCGCCGAGTTAAACATGATGTTGGCATTTTCTTGATAGGGGAAGATCCAGGTGTACTCCCCACGCCGTACTTTGGGCCAGCGACTGATCGTGTCTTTGGCCGTGTAGCCCCGGTGGCTGTTATCGCGGATAATGCGCCGGATGAGGCGAGTATCGGTGGTTGGAATCCGGTTGTGGCGATCCAAATTGAGCTGGGTTAAAGCCGAGACGTAGACCCGAAAGACACTTTCGGCGGGAATGCTCGGCACCAGATCAGGATTCATGCCGTGGATCCCTTCAATCAAGATCATGTGGTCGGCACTAATTGAGATCGCTTTGCCGGCTTCACTTTTTCCGGTGAAGAAGTTGTAGCGGGGCAGGATCACCGTTTCGCCCTGCATCAACCGCAAAAGCGTTTTGTTAAACAACTCCAAATTGAGCGAATACAGGCTTTCGTAGTCGAAATCGCCATCTTCATCGCGCGGCGTGTAAGCCCGATCAACGATGAAGTCATCCAGGCCGATGGCCAGCGGCCGAATTCCGTGGGCCAAGAGCTGAATGGCCAGCCGCTTGCTAAAGGTCGTTTTGCCGGATGAAGACGGTCCGGAGATCAGCACCAGCCGGACCCGATCGTGGACTGACGACAACAACGTGGCGATTTGGGCGATCCGTTGCTCTTGCAGCGCTTCGGCCACCAGCATCATCTCAACGATGTTGCCTTTGGTGATGACCCGGTTGAGCGAACCGACATCGGGAATGCCGAGTTTTTTCATCCAGTCGCCATACTCGTCAAAGACGCCGACCAGTTTAGGATAGTTGACTTGAGGCTGAATTTGAGTTGGGAGATGGGTGCGCGGATAGCGCAGGACAAAGCCTCGATGGTAAAGGTCCAGTGAGAAAAGATCGAGGTAACCGGTGGACGGCACTTTGTAGCCGTGCATGTAACCGGTAAAGCTATTGAGGGTGTAGGTGGTCACGTAGGGCTTACGGCGAGCCTTGAGCAAGGCCAAACGATCAGCGGCGTTTCGCTTGGTAAAGATGGCTTCCGCCTCTTCCAGCGAAATTCGCTTCTTCACGATCGGCAGGTTAGCTTCGACTAGCTCACGCATGCGAGCCTCGATGCGCTTGAGTTCGACTTCGCTGAACATCGGCCGGCCCTCAACCTCGCAGTAAAGGGCCCCAAAATTAAGCCCATAGTCGATGAGAATCCGGGCTTCCGGGAACAGCTCGTGCGTGGCCACGACCAGCAGAAAGGAGAGCGAGCGCCGGTAGACCCGCATGCCGTCGCTATCGGCCAGAGTCAGGACCTGGACATTCAGATCCCGATCGACCCGATAGGTCAGCTCGCGCAGCAGGCCTTCAACCAGGCAAGCGACCGGTTTAGGGTTGGCCGGAAAGTTGGCAGCGACGACAAATTGCTCCACCGTGGCATTCAGCGGGCCTTCCAACACCTGGCCAGTGCTAAACTTGACCTGCGCGGTGGTGCGGGGCTGGGTGGGTAGAATTTTCGGTTCTTTCATACTTAGGAAGTTCACTCATCTAATTGAGCTGGGCCGGACAGCGCGGCCACCAACAACTTGACCGCATTTTCCACATCGTCCATGCTGATCATCTCTGAAGGCGTATGGACGTGGCGGCACGGAATCGAGAGCGAAATGGCCGCGCTCCCCTCGTGGGTGCGCTGCATGACCTCGGCGTCGGTGCTGCCGACAAGCAGAATATCGATTTGATACGGAATGTCGTGGGCCTTAGCCGTCTCGACCAACCAGCGCCGCAAGCCAGGGTGGGCCAGCATGCGCCGGTCCAAGACAGTCAGCGCCGGGCCGTGGCCCATCTTGACCTCGACGTGTTTGCGCTCCGGGACGTCACCACTGTCGGTCACATCGACCGCGATCGAGACGTCCGGATTAACTTTGTACGCCGCGGTCGTGGCTCCCCGCGAGCCGACTTCCTCCTGGGTGGTAAAGACAAAATGGATCTCGTGCGGGGTCTCCGACAGCCGGCGCAGGGTCTCGATCAAAATAGCGCAGCCAATCCGGTCGTCCAGACTCTTGGCCACCAGCCGGTCCCCAAGATCGACGCACGGTCGCTCGAAGGCGGCCACATCGCCGATCCGAACCGGGACTTCATCCTTGTGCTTGGCCCCAAAGTCGAGATAGAGATTCTGGTGAGACGGCTTCTCGTTAACCGGCCAATTCTCGACGTTAATCACGCCCAAGGCCCCGTTGGTGAACAAAGCCCGGTTGCCGACCATCGTCTCCGGCGAGACACCGCCCAGGGGTGTAAAGCGGGCAAAGCCCTTGTCGTTGATATGGGAGACCATCAAACCGATCTCGTCCATATGAGCCGCCAGCATGATCCTGAGGCCGGTCCCTTGACCTCGCTTGACCGCGTGAAGGTTGCCCAGGGTATCCGTCTCGAGCGAGTCGGCGTAGTCCGCCACCGCTCCTTGAATAATCTCCCGCACCACTTGCTCGTAACCCGGCGGGCCATAGGCTTCAGTCAATTGTTTGATCAGGTCTTTCATATCACTCCCTCAACTACCTAGCCGCCTTAAAGTCGAGTGCATTAACCGAACCGTGTTCCAAAAATCGGCCAGATCGAGCACGGCGGCCGGGGCATGAATGTACCGGGCCGGCACGCTAATCACCGCCGAGCGGATCCCGCTCCGCGCCAGATGCACCGCGCCCGCATCCGTGGCGCCAATACCCGGTCGTTTGAATTGATAAGGTAAGTTTTCTTGTTTGGCCGTCTCAATCAGCAAATCGACCAGGCCGCGATCGGCGATGAAGCTGCGATCCATGACCGTAATGGCCGGTCCTTGCCCCAACCGGGGGAAGCCTTCATCACTGTCTTCCTCGAGCGACGGGAGATCATCGGCGGCGGTGCATTCCAGGATGAAAGCCAGATCGGGTTCGGCGGCATAGGCAGCCACTTGAGCGCCACGCATGCCGATTTCTTCCTGAACCGTGAAGACACCGATTAGATCGACCGGATAATCGCGCTTGAGCAGTTCGATCAGCACGGCGCAGCCGGCCCGGTTGTCGAAGGCTTTGCCTTTGACCCGACCGTGCTCAAGCGAGGGCTCACCATCCCGGTCACCCAAATAGCCGAATTGGGTCGCAAAAGTGGCAAAATCGCCGGCCTTGATCTGATCGCTTTTGCTGTCCGCGCCGACATCGATCGACATCGAGTCGATCTCGCCCACCTGATGCCGCTCGCTGCTATCGATTAAGTGCACCGGTTTAACCCCAATCACGCCCGGCACTTTATCCGAGCCAACGACCACGGCCTTGCCCAACAGCACCCGCGGATCAAAGCCGCCAATCGCTTTGAATTTGAGGCGACCGTTGTCTTTAACGGCAGTGATGATAAAGCCGACCTCGTCCATATGGGCGCTAACCATAACCCGCAGCGGCTGGCCCTCACCCTCGACTCGCCGACGGCGAGTGACGAACAGATTGCCCATGGCGTCGATCCGCCACTCATCCGCGCTTTCTTTGACGGCCTCTACAATAATTTTTCGAACCTCGGCCTCGACGCTGGAAACGCCGAAAGCGTTGGAGAGTTGTTCTAGTAACATCTTCCCTTGCCGTTTTAGCTTGATTCTACTCTAAACCGGACTGGCCCGATCCCAATCAAATCACTTTCATTCAATAAGGTCGGCTCGGAGACCGGTTGCTCGTTAAGGGTGGTGCCGGTGGTGCTGCCCAGATCCTCTAGCCACCAGGTGCCGTTCTGGCGGTAAATGCGAGCGTGCCGCCCGGCGGCGGCTTCATCCGTCAGCACGATAGTATTGTCGAGGTCGCGCCCCAGGCTGGTGACCGGTTGCAGGGACACCATCTCCCCGACAACCGGTAGTTCGTTGTCAGCCGCGGCCTCAACGCGTAGATAGAATTTCGGTTGGTTTTCAGCCGCGGCCAGGCTTTCGGTGGCTTTCAGATCACGCCAGACAATATAGAAGGCAATACCTAAAAAGCCGTAAAGAATCGCAGTTGACAGCAGGCGTAGACCAAAAATGATCCAATCCAAACTCACAGCATCGTCCTATGGCCGGTCAGGGATTCTAAGGTTCACTGCGGTCATTAGGGGTTATGCTGTATTATACTACTTTTGTCAGTTTGCGACTAGTGGATTGACAACTCGGTTGAGTTGAACTATAACAAGCGTGGGACGTGGCGCGTGGAACATGGGACGTGGCGCGTGGAACATGGGACGTGGCGCGTAAAAGACGAAAGATTACTGACAGGTGTGTGACAGTATGCAGGCAGAACTGACCATCATCGGGGGCGGATTGGCCGGCACCGAAGCGGCCTGGCAAGCGGCTCGACGCGGCCTTAAGGTTTGCCTTTACGAGATGCGTCCGGTGCGCTCGACCCCGGCTCACGTTAGCGATCGCCTGGCCGAACTGGTCTGCAGCAATTCCCTGGGCAGCGATCTACCGGACCGGGCCCCGGGCCTGCTCAAAAGCGAAATCCGGCGGCTCGACTCGTTGATTTTGCAGGCCGCGGCCGAGGCGGCAGTACCGGCCGGCGGCGCCCTGGCGGTCGATCGCGAGCGCTTTGCCGAGATCGTCACCCGCCGCATCGAAACCCAGCCGCTCATCGAGCTGCGCCGCGAGGAAGTAACCCGGATCCCGGACACGCCCACCATTGTCGCCACCGGCCCGCTCACCTCCGAGGCCCTAGCCCAAGAGCTGGCCGCGCTGTCGGGCAAGGAATATCTTTACTTTTACGATGCGGTCTCGCCTATCGTTGAAGCCGAGTCGATTAATCTGGACGTCGCTTTCCGGGCCAGCCGCTATGAGCGGGGCGAGTTGGACGAGGGCGACTATCTCAACTGCCCCTTCACCGAGGCGGAGTACCGGGCCTTTGTCGAGGCCCTCCGCAGCGCGGAGAAGATCCAGCTCAAACAGTTTGAGCAAGAAGACCCTTACTTCTTCGAGATGTGCCTGCCGGTCGAAGAGCTGGCCCGCCGCGGCGATCAGGCTCTGGCCTTTGGTCCTATGCGGCCGGTCGGCCTGATCGATCCCCGCACTGGCCGCCGGCCTTACGCCGCCATCCAACTCCGGCAAGACAATCTGGCCGGGACGCTTTACAACCTGGTCGGCTTCCAGACCAATCTACGCTGGGGCGAGCAGAAGCGGGTCTTCCGGATGATCCCCGGCCTGGAAAAGGCCGAGTTTATGCGCTACGGGATGATGCACCGCAACACCTACATCAACGCCCCCATGCTGCTCCGCCCGACGATGCAGTGGCACAACCGGGCTGACCTCTTCTTCGCCGGCCAGATTACCGGCGTCGAAGGCTACGTTGGCAACGCGGCCACCGGCTTGCTGGCCGGCCTCAACGCCGCCCGGCTGTTACGCGGTCAGGCCCCGGTCAGCCTGCCGCCAACCACGATGCTCGGGGCGCTGTGCCACTACGTCACCCACGCCGACCCTAAAGATTTCCAGCCGATGAAGGCCAACTTCGGCCTGATGCCGCCCTTGGCCCAGAAAATTCGGAACAAGCGGGCTCGCTACGAAGCCTATGCCGAACGGGCCCTACAGGATTTGGAGCAGGTAATCGCCGAGTTTGAGTTGGAGACGCCGACGCGCGAGGCTTTCACGACTTCGTGAGCAGCAGTGGGAAGGGAGACGGACTCAGCCTGCGGCCCGGCACCGAGAATGAAAATCCGGAGGAGTCCCAAAGCTAGCTTTGGGACTCCTGTCCAACACCTTATTTTCACACGAGGGCGACAGTCCCTGGCGGGACGACACCGAGTGAACAAAATGGAGTGCAGAGCTTGCTCTGCTAGCAAACCAAGGTTTGCCCTCCTATTTTCAGAGGAGACCGACAGAACCGGGGCTGCTCTTCGGACTATGCAAAACAAACGACTGGCTCAGTGGCTGCAAGACCATCTCGAGATGCTGGGCACCACCCAGCGCGAACAGGATCAAACCTTTCACACGGCGCTCTACGAGAGCATTATCGATATGGCCCTGCACGGCGACACCCGCATGGTCGAGTCGATGCTGGAGAGCACCGCCGCTTACGCCGTCGCCACCAATCGCAACCTGACCGATCTGCTGACCGTGCCGGAACTGATGCGGGAGCGCATCTGGCGGCGCATCGGCGAGGAGATCGACCCGGAGCCGGCCTATGCCATGTTTTCGGCGGTCGATACGATTTTCGTTCACATCATCAAAGTCACCATCGACGAGTATCTGACCGCCACCAAGCTGGCCCACGCCGCTCGGGCGGCCGAGATTGCCCGCCTCTACACCGACTCCGAACAAAAGGTGCTCAAGTTTGCCACCGAAATGGCCCGGGCCAACCGGGAGCTATCGCGGCTGGAACAGGCCAAGACCGACTTCATCAGCATCGCCGCCCACGAACTCAAGACCCCGCTGACTCTGATTCAGGGCTACATCAATATCCTGCGCGAGAGCGGGACCAGCTCGCCAAGCGCGCCCAATCAGGAGGGCCTCATGGATGGCATCATCGAAGGCATCGAGCGAGGGGCGCAGCGGATGAACAGCATCATCGAGGATATGCTCGATCTCTCGGCGATGGATTTGAAAAGGCTGGGGTTGGTGCTGGAGCCGATCAATCTCGGCAAAGCCGTGGACCTGGTGCTTAGCCAGTTACAAGCGGCCCTGATCGAGCGCCGCCAAACGATCGAATGCCAGGAACTCCTCGCGCTGCCGCCGGTCGAAGCCGATCGACGCCGCCTGCACCAAGTTTTTCGCCAACTGATCGGCAACGCCATCAAATATACGCCTGACGGTGGACACATTGCGGTGAGCGGCAAACTGCTGCCCGCCGCGGCCAATGCCCCCGATCGGGTCCAAATCAGCGTCAAAGATAACGGTGTCGGCATTGCGCCCGAGGACCGGGCTAAGATCTTTGAGAAGTTCTACCGCGTCGGCAGTTCGTCGCTGCACTCGACCCACCAGACCAAATTTATGGGCGCCGGGCCGGGCCTGGGCTTGGCCATCACCAAAGGTTTGGTCCAGGCCCACGGCGGCCAAATCACCTGCGACAGCCCCGGCTTCGACGTCAAGAACTGTCCCGGCAGTACCTTCACCGTGACCCTGCCGGTCATCGCCGCGCCGCCGGCGGAAGTGCAGGTTAAAAGAATTGAGAACCAGAGCGTGAAGGCATAGCGTTTCTTATTTGATAGAGGAATACTTTTCTTATGCAACCCGCCAATCGAGTCCAAAACCTACCCACCCTTTTTTTCGCCGATCTCAACCGGCGGATTGCCGCCTTGACTGCCGAGGGCGCGGACATCATCCGGCTCGATGCCGGCAGCCCGGACTTGCCGCCGGACCCGCGCATCGTGGCGGAGCTGCAGCGCCAGGCCGGCGACCCGACCCAGCACGGCTACGGCGGCTACGCCGGGCTGCCCTACCTGCGCCAGGCTATCAGCGATTATTACGGCCGCCGCTTTGGGGTGGAGTTGGACAACGCCGAAATACAGCCGCTGCTTGGCTCCAAGGAAGGCATCGCCAACATCCACCTGGCCTGGCTCGATCCGGGCGACCTGGCCTTGATACCCGATCCCGGCTACTCCAGCTACGAGTCGGCCCCGCTGCTGGCCGGCGGCCGGATCGAGCGCTTTGATCTCCTGCCGGAGCGCGGCTGGCGGCCCAACTTCGCCGACATCCCCACCGAGAGCGCCCGGGCGGCCCGGCTGCTGTGGCTCAACTATCCCAACAACCCAACCGGCGGCGTGGCCACGATCCAGTTCTTTGCCGAGGCGGTTGACTTCTGCCGCCAGTTTGATATCTTGCTCTGTCACGACGCCCCCTACGCCGACGTGACCTTTGATGGCCACATTGCCCCGAGTGTGCTGCAAGCGCCGGGGGCCAAGGCGGTCGCGATCGAGTTCAACTCGCTGTCCAAGACTTACAGTCTGGCCGGCTGGCGGGTGGGCATGGCGGTCGGCAATGCGGTGGCGGTCCAGGCCCTGGCCAAAATCAAAACTCAGTTCGACTCCGGCCTGGCCAAGCCGATCCAGGCCATGGCCGCCGACGCCCTGACCGGCGATCAAAGCTGGCTGGGGCCGCGCAACGCCATCTACCAGGAGCGGCGCGATCTGTGCCTCGACACAATCCGCAAGCTGGGGCTGGAGACAACGGTGCCCAAAGGCGGCCTCTACATCTGGTTCCGCACCCCGCCCGGCCAGAGTTCCGAGGCCTTCGCCGGCCACCTGCTGGACACCGCCCACGTCGCCCTGACCCCCGGCCACATCTACGGCCGCAACGGCGAGGGCTGGATGCGGCTGTCGCTGATTACCGGGACAGCGCGGTTGAAGGAGGCGTTGG
>CALMIS010000258.1 GCA_937864185.1 uncultured Chloroflexota bacterium | reverse complement strand
CGCCCTGACCCCGCTGTACACCCCGGACCTGGACGCCACCGACCAGTTGGCCCAGGCTCGCAAGCTGGCTACCTACCTGCGGGAGCGGACCCTACCCCTCAGCGATGTCTGCGCCAAGATCGCCGCAGGCCAGCCCCGCCGGCGTTTGCTACTCATCGCCGACCAGTTCGAGGAGCTCTACACCCTCTGCCGCGACCCAGACACCCGCCACGCCTTCCTCGACCTGCTTCTGGCGCCTCTTCAGCCCAGCCCGGCCTCCTTCTCAAGCCACCCATCGCCCCTGACCCTGATCTTGACCCTCCGGGCTGACTTTATGGGCTATGCTCTGTCCTACCGGCCCCTGGCCGAGGCTCTGCAAGACGCCGATGTCAAGCTCGGGCCGATGACCCGGGCCGAGCTAACCCGGGCCATCGAGCAGCCGGCCGCGAGCCGGGGCGTCACCTTTGAGGCCAAGCTGGTCGACCGCCTGCTTAACGATGTCGGCCAGGCCGAAGGCAGTTTACCGCTCTTTGAGTTTGCCTTAAGCGAGCTGTGGCAGCGCCGGCAGCAGGACCGCCTGACCCACGTCGCCTATGACGAAATCGGCGGGGTCAAAGGCGCTCTCAGTCGCCACGCCGACCGGGCTTACGCCGACCTCTCCGCCGCGGACAAAGCCCAGGCCCGGCGGGTCTTTGTTCAGTTGGTCAACCCCGGCGCCGGCACCGAGGATACCCGCCGCCAGGCCAGCCGGACCGAGCTGGCCGACCACTGGCCCCTGGTCGCCCGGCTGGCCGACGAGCGGCTGGTGGTCACCAACCAGGCCGAAGACAGCCAGGACACGGTCGAAGTGGTGCACGAAGCCCTGATCCGTCACTGGGCCCAACTACAGCGCTGGATGGCCGAGGACCGGGCCTTTCGGGCCTGGCAAGAACGGCTGCGCTTTGCCCTTAAGCCCTGGCAAGCCGGCCGGGATACGGAGGCGCTGCTGCGCGGCACCAGCCTGACTGAAGCCGCGGCCTGGCTGGTCGCTCGCCCGGCCGATTTGAGCCCGGTCGAGCAGGCTTACATCCGGGCCGGCCTGGCCCAGCAGCAAAGCCGGCAGAAACGGCAGCCGCTGATTTTCTCCGGAGCCCTTGTGGCCGCGGTGGTGATGGCCCTGCTGGCCGGTTTTAGCTTGCTGCAGTGGCAAGACGCTCGGGAGGCTAACAGGGAAGTCGCCCAACAACTTAGGGCCGCCGAAGCTGAACTGAATTTCACTCAAACCATCGATCCTCAAGTACGACTGGTAAACCTGGCCAGGTTATTTGAGGTGCGCGGTATCGAGGCTCGGAAGCAGTTTTGGCAACTATCACAGCAGGAGCAACTGGAACTATTCACGCTTCAAGATGAGAAACTGCCGGTGGTAATCAAGGGATTAGCTTCCAGTCTGGCCGATGTCAACCAAACCGGTTACACAGATGAGCTTCTGCCGGTTATGGTTGAGGTTCTTGAAAGCCTGCCCCAGTCCGAAGAAATCGAACCGCTAAAACGAGAACTTGCCGGGTGGGACGAAGCCAGAAAACTACTTAAAGCCGGTAGATACGAGGCGGCTCTACAAAAATATGACGAGATTATCGCCCTAAACTCTCGCAATCCGGCGACCCAATATGAGCGAGCTTACATCTTGGTTAACCTGGGGAACTACCAGGCCGCTTTAACCGGGCTTGATCATCTGATCAGCCTGACCGGTGAACCGACCATAGCCATCTCCGATGCCGTCGAAGTCAGATCTGACTTTTCTACCGTGACGCAGATGCACCAGGCAGTCCGGCGCTTGATCCGCCTTAATCCCGAGTTGGGACGCGTCTGGCACAAGTCGATCTCTAAATACAGCCATCTGAATGAGGAGACCAAGCGAGCTGATCTCATCTTAACACCTACTCCGACGCCAATTACGATACCCAATGGAATGACAATGGTGCTGGTACCGAGTGGCTCTTTTAATATGGGCAGCTACAACGGCGATCCCGATGAACGGCCGGTTCATTCGGTGACCTTGTCTGCTTTTTATCTGGACCCACACGAGGTGACCAATGGTCAATATGCCAACTGTGTGGCCGATAGCGCCTGTGAGCCTCCGTCCAAAGAAAAAAACAGCCACTACGGCGCTCCGCAGTACGATGACCATCCCGTCAATGGGGTTAGCTGGTACCAAGCCGAGGCCTACTGCAAGTGGCGCCACGCCAGACTACCGACCGAGGCCGAGTGGGAGAAGGCTGCCCGTGGCGATGATGGTCGTACCTACCCGTGGGGTGAAATTATTACTTGCCGGGTGGCAAATTATCTAGGCCCCAGAGACAGCGAAGGCTGTGTGGGAGACACTTCCCCGGTAGGCGCTTATCCGGCCGGGGTCAGCCCATATGGCATTTATGACCTAACCGGCAATCTGCGGGAGTGGGTCGCTGATTGGTATGATCCCAACTATTATGCCAACGCTCCAACCCAGAACCCGTTGGGACCAAGCGAGGGGTCTTCCAAAGTTCTCCGGGGCGGTTCCTGGAGTAATCCTGATGGCTTTGTCCGGGCGTCATACCGGCGCATCAACCCTCCGACCAATCAATCCGACGATATTGGTTTCCGCTGCGCCCTCTCCGCGCCTTGATCGGGTTGCAGTGTTACTGATTGTTTTCAGCTCGCAAGAGGTCCAAGGAGGGAAATTACGTCAGTGACCAACACGATTGCACAATTGCGGCAGACCCACC
>CALMIS010000257.1 GCA_937864185.1 uncultured Chloroflexota bacterium | reverse complement strand
CTGCTGACGTAAACGCAACGGATTTGCCTAGGCCTTCCACTTGATGTTACAGCCGAGACTCGGCTTTTGGCTGGGACTCGGCGAGTCGCCGGCCAAGACGGCTTCGATCGCGGCGCGCAAGTCGGCGCCGGTGACCGGCACGTCGTTGCGAGGCCGGGAGTCGTCAAACTGACCCCGATAGACCAACTTCAGATCGCCGTCGAAAACATAAAAGTCAGGGGTGCAGGCGGCCCGGTAGGCCTGGGCCACTTCTTGGCTCTCGTCGTAAAGATAGGGGAAGGGATAGCCTAGCGCCTCGGCCGTCTCTTTCATCTGGTCCGGTCCATCATCGGGGTACTGGACCGCGTCGTTGGCGCTGATGGCAAAGAAAGCCACGCCTTTGGGCTGGAAGTCGTTACCCACTTTCACCAACTCGGGGTTGATGTGCTTAACATAAGGACAGTGATTACAAATGAACATGACCACATTGGCTTTGTCCGATTTACGATCCGTCAAACTGACCGTTTGACCGCTCACGGTATCGAGCAGGTTAAAGGCCGGCGCCGGCGTGCCCAGCGGGAGCATATTTGAGGGGGTTGCTGCCATTGTTTCACTCCTTTTAGACTAAAATAGTATTTATTTTGGCTTTGGCTGGGGTAAAGCTAATGGCGTGAAACGTAAAACGTAATCTTAACCATTACGTTTTGCGTTTTACGAGCTTGGCCCCGGGAGATCCTACCTGACCAACGCGGTTATTGCAACCTTAAATTACTTAAACGCTCTAAAACCCGATCGAGCCGGCTTAAGACCCGATCGCGGCCTAAAATTTCGAGCGTGTTGAGCAACGGCGGGGCAACCAGCTTACCGCAGACTGCTACCCGAATCGGTTGGAACAGTTGGCCAACCTTAACCCCGAGTTGATCGGCCCCTGCCCGCAAGGCCGCATCCAGACGATCGTGACTAAAATCATCGACCTCAGCCAGGATATCCCGGGCAGCGCGCAAGATGGGCGGCAGATCGGCCAGGGTCATCTTCTTGGGAAGCAGCAGGTCCAGATCAAAGTCGGGCAGCGCCTCGACAAAGAAAAAGTCCACCCACTCGGCGGCATCGCTGAGCAGAGTCAGCCGCTCCTGGATGGTTGGGGTTATTTTGAGCATCGTTGGGCGGTCGGCCGCGAGGCCGGCGGCGGTCAGAAAAGGCATCAGCCGGTCGGTCAGATCCGCCGGGTCAAGGCTGCGGATGTAAAGCCCATTGAAATGATCCAGCTTTTCATAATCCCAGGAGGCGGGCGAGTTGTTAACCCGCGCCAAACTGAAGCGCTCGATCAGCTCTTGGCGGCTCATGATCTCGGTTTGGCCATCGTAGCTCCAGCCGACCAGGGCTAGATAATTGAACAACGCTTCCGGGAGATAGCCCAACTGCTGAAAAGTATGGACAAAGACCGGATAGATTTTACCGTCCGGGGCCCGACTTTCGCGCTTGCTCATCTTGCCCTTGCCGCTGGGGTTGAGAATCACCGGCAGGTGGGCAAAGATCGGCATCTCCCAGCCAAAATAGTGGTAGAGGTGGGCGTGCAACGGGTAGCTACTGAGCCACTCTTCGCCGCGCAAAACGTGAGTAATTTCCATCAAGTGATCATCCACGACCACGGCGAAATGATAGGTAGGAATCCCGTCGGACTTGATCAGCACCGCATCTTGCAGCTCTTTGTTATCGAAGGTAATTTCGCCGCGGATGGCGTCGTGGACCGTAATCGAGCCGTCGAGCGGCAGCTTGATCCGGATCGCGTGCGGTTCACCAGCGGCGGCCCGGCGCTCGGCCTCGGCCGGATCGAGAGCCCGGTAGCGGCGGTCATAGCCGGGCGACAAACCGGCCAGGCGGCGAGCCTCATTCATCTCCTCGAGCTCGGCCGGGGTGGCAAAGCAGCGATAAGCCAAGCCTTGAGCGAGCAAAACTTGAACGTACTTTTGATAGAGGTCCAGCCGCTCGGTTTGGGTGTAAGGGCCATATTCGCCGCCCACGCCCGGCCCTTCGTCCCAATCTAGGCCCAAATAGCGCAGGCCATTAAGGAGATCGGTGACGGACTCCGGATTGTAACGCTTTTGATCGGTGTCTTCAATCCGCAAAATAAAGCTACCGCCGGATTGGCGAGCCAGCAAATAATCGAATAAGGCGGTCCGGGCGCCACCCACATGTAGGAAGCCGGTGGGGCTCGGCGCGTAGCGAACCCGAGCAGGTTTTTGAGTCATGCTTCGTCACTTTCAAAAAAAGTATCGTCAAACTTTGCAGCATTAAATCGGGCTTTGATGCGAGGCAGGTTAAGGTACCACAACGGCAAGGCGAGTGTCGCGGCGTAGCGCAAGCCGCTGACCGCCATTGAAACCAGGCTATCGTCTCGTTCAACGCCCCACCAGAGATTAGAGGCAAACAGACCCAGCAGGTTAAAGCCGGCCCACAGGCTAATCGTCCACAGAAAAATAACCCGGCCCCAGTTTTGGTGGGTCCACAGGCCATAGCTACTACTGGCAAACCCTACCGCAAATATGAGATTCAAGCCAAAAATGGCCCAAACTTGGGCTTGAGTGCCGTACAGATTCGTCACAAAATCGGCCGAGTTGGACAGCACCAACAAGTAAGCGATGGACAGCATGGCCAAAACTAGGGCCCAAAGAGCAACCAGCCGAATCACCCACGTCGAGGTGAGGCCTATTTTCACTTAAGTCTCTTCAAAATCTAGGGCTTTGTGGCGCATAAGGACGCTCTGCACCAGACCCAACGCAATCAAAAAGGCGATGAGCGAACTTCCACCGTAACTGACAAAAGGCAACGGCGTACCGGTAACCGGCAGCATCCCTAAATTGACGCCCAAATTGACAAACGACTGGAACAATATCAGGGATGCCACCCCAATGCAAATTAGCCGGCCAAAGGGGTCGGGTGTTAGATCGGCGGCCCGCATGATCCGCCAGATGACGGTCAGGATCAACAAGAACAAGATCATCGAACCCAGCATCCCCATCTCCTCGGCAATAACTGAAAAAATGAAGTCCGTGTGGCGCACCCGCAGAAAGTGAAGCTGGTTCTGTGTGCCAATACTGAACCCCTTCCCTAGCACGCCACCGGAGCCGATGCTGATTAGCGCCTGCTGGATGTTGAAATAACCCGGGTCGGTCTGGTCCGGATAAAGGAACAACAGCACCCGCTCGCGCTGATAGTCAGCCAACAGGCCGGGCGTGAACCAAACAACGGGAATAACCAGCAGCGACCCCAACCCAAACAACCCGATGTGAAACAGGTTCGCGCCGGCCATGAGCACCATAAACAACCACACGGTGCCGATGATAATGGTCGTCCCCAGATCGGGTTGGGCGTAGACCAAAGCCATCGGCGGGACAGCAACCAGGGCCGCGATGAACAGGTTGCGCAGCCGGTTCATTTCGCCATCCCGATCGGCCAGAACCTTGGCCAGGACGACAATGAGAACAATCTTGGCCAATTCACTGGGCTGGACCGGAAAGAGCGAAAAGTCGAGCCAACGCAAGGTGCCGGCGGTCAACTGACCCACCACAAAGACTGCCCCTAAAAGGGCCAAGATGGTGATGTATAAAAGCCGGTATAGCAAAGCATAGTAGCGATAATCAACCGCAGCCACAACCAACAGAGCTGCCAAACCAACGGCCACCCGCGTCAACTGCGTCCACCACAGGTCACGTAAGTCGTCCTGGTTTTGGTTGGCGCTATAAATCATAATCACCCCATAGCCAATCAATAAGGCTATAAGGCCAATTAACACCAGATCAAATTGGCGCCAAATCCGTCGGTCCATCGCGTAGAGTCCTAATTCACGCTCGCGGTCTCTTTGGGAGGCTGGGCCTCAAACTCGACCAGATAGCGTTGCCCTTTAATCACATCCAAGGTAATCACCGGCGCCTCGGGAAAGTCGGCCAGACGAAGCTGCCAGACTTCCGGTTCAACGGTGTCCGGCTTGGTATAATCAAATTGGCCGGTCTCGCCGGAACTGACTACAGTTAAAGGCTGGTCACCCACCAGGATCTCGACCCGCACATTTTCGACCCCCTGCCCTTTGGTGTCAAACACAAAACCGGATACATTAGCCCCGGCTTGCAGCCAGAAGTCAGTCCCCAAGAGGCGCGAGTCAAAGCCGGTGCCCAAATCGGGTTCGGTGACGGCCTCTTCCACTACTTCTTCTCCCTCTTCTTCCGTCTCCGTCTCCGCTTCCTCTTCCTCAACCTCATCAGGGATGTTAAAGTAGTGACGCAAGATCTTACTGGCGACCGGGACCGCCACCTCAGATCCTTGCAGCGCCACCCCGGTCCCTTGCTTACCCCCGTACACAAACACGATGACTACAATCTCCGGATTATTGGTCGGCGCGTAGCTTACAAACCAGGCGTGGCTGGTTTTCACCCGGCCATCGCGGTCAAGGCAAGAAGGATAGTTATCACAGAATTCGGCTGTCCCCGTTTTCCCGGAGGCATCGATACCCGGCACGTCAAAAAAATTAGCCGCCGTACCATTTTGCCAGTTGATCGCCCCCCACAGGCCGGTCCGCACCAGATTCATATTTTCCCGGCTCAACTCAATGCGCCCAAGCACCTCCGGCTCGATCGTCTCTACCAGATTGCCATCAGCATCGAGGATCTCTTTAACCAGATGCGGGCGGTAGAGCGTCCCGCCGTTGGCAATGGCCGCATAGACGTTGACCATTTGCAGCGGTGTGACCAGCACAAACCCCTGACCGATGGACATATTGTAGGTATCGCCGGTCAACCAGGACTCCGCGTAATTGACCCGCTTCCACTTTTCATTCGGGACCAACCCCGCGGCCTCACCGGGCAGATCCACACGTGTCTGGGCCCCAAGACCGTACATCTGGGCGTATCGCCCCAACCGGCTTAAGCCCAAGCCCTCGTACTCAGCGGGCGGATAGCCGCCACCGGTTTGATAGAAGAAAACGTTGCAGGACCAGGCCAGGGCCGAAACCACGTTGACCGGTCCGTGGCCACCGCGCCGCCAGCAAAAGAAAGGTTGGGCCAGGTTTCGGTTATCCGGTTGAAACATATTAGGCAGGTAAAGCACACCCTGATCGACGAAGGTTGTCTGCTCGGTTAGGGTGCCTTCCTGCAGGCCGCCGGAAGCCGGGATGACCTTAAAAATAGAGCCGGGCGGGTACAAGCCGGCAATGGCGTGATTGATGAGGGGTTTCTGTGGATCTTCGCTCAGCAGGGTCAGCTCTCGGCGGGTGATCCCGCGCGAAAAAAGATTATTGTCAAAGCTGGGCAGCGAGACCATAGCCAGAACCTCGCCATTTTGCGGGTTAAGGGCGACCACCACTCCCTGCTTCGAGTCGACTTTATCCATCGCCTCCTGCAAGGCGATCGCCGCCGCTTGTTGTAATTCCAGATCAAGCGACAAGCGCAGGTTGTACCCGGGTCGGGTCTCGACCAACTGGTTCAACGAGCGAACACGCCGGCCGGTCACGTCCACTTCCACCGTTTCCAGACCTTTGATCCCGCGCAACCACTCTTCGTACCCAATCTCCAGCCCGGCCAGCCCGACGATGTCCGTCAGTTCATAACCATCGGTTTCATACTGATCAAAAAGTTCCGAAGGAATAGGGCCGATATAGCCCAGCAGGTGACTGATCAAATTTGCGTGGATATATTCCCGGCTCGGCGAAATTTCGATTTGGACGCCCCGTAGAGTCAGGCGCTCTTCTTCAATTTTGGCCACGATCACCGGATCGACATCTTCGGCAATGGTGACTGGAGTAAAAGGCGCGAAGAAACGATTAGCGTTGGCTGCATCGCGGATTCCTTGAGGTTGGTTGATATACTGGCGGCTGCGCGGATTGATAATCTGCCGCTTGGGTTGGCGCGTAAATTGGTGATGGTTGATGGCTTGAAAGTATCCGTTGCGCTGGCCATTGATCGGATCGACCCGAGTGGTGATAGGCAAGCTCAGCAACTCAGACAGGCGCGAGAAAACTTGCGCTTCGGCAGTGGCTTCCTCGGGTAGGTAGGCCGGAATAATGACCACGTTGTAGACAGGCCGGTTGCGGACCAGCAGTTCGTCATTACGGTCGTAGATCACGCCCCGGGAAGCATCAACCTGATCAATACGGAAACGGTTGGCGTCTGCCAACTCCCGAAAGCGCTCCCCTTCCAGGACCTGCAATCGCCACAACTGCGCCGCCAAAACCAAAAACGCCAGGGCGGCAGCGAGGCGAAAAACAAAACTCCGAATTTTGACTTGATCTTCGGTCATAATCTAAAAAGTCAGCGGCTGAGGGTTCAACCGGCGGTTAAGGAGATAAACTAGCGGAAACAAAACCGCCATCGCCCCGGTATTGAGCCCGGCCACTGGCAGCAGGATCTGCTCAAAAGCACTAATCCAGACGGTCGGCCGCCCCAACAAATTAAGCAGCAGCAGGGCCAGGCCGTTAAATATCAGACTTAGGGGAAAGGTAAAAATGATAGGTAGTACCAAACCGCCTCCGAAAACTCGAGTCTGGACCAGCGTAGCCAAGGCCATCACCACGACTAAGGCTATTGAGAAAACCCCAAACGGGGTGCCGGATAACAAATCGAGACACAAACCACCGATCAGGGCCCAGATAATTCCCTCTTCCAGATTTCGGACCATGGTCCAGGCGAGCACCAACACCAGCACCAGGTCAAGGTGTACGCCGTAAAGAGTCAGATAATCCCACAGAGAAACTTGAGCCAGGGCGGCGCTGCCCAAAACGCCGCAGGCAATCAGGTAACGCACCGGCTACTCCTCCAACTCCAACTCCGACTCAAAGTCAATCGGTTCAAAGGAAGTCAGGACCAGCATCGTTTGCAGCTTGCCAAAGTCTACGGTCGGCCGGATGCGGGCGGTTTGAAACATATCCTGGTCTCGCTCTGAAACCTGGACAATCTGGCCGATGACCAGTTTATCCGGGAAGTTGCCGCCCAAGCCGGAGGTGAGCACAATATCGCCGGGCACAACTTCCTCGCCTGGCGGAATCTGCTCCATAATTAAAGAGCCGTCGAGACTGCCTTTGACAATGCCGGTTACCCGGCTATTTTGAATAATGGCATTCACCGAACTCGACGGGTCGATCAGCAGCAGCACTTGAGCTACGTTGGGCCCTACTCTAACCACCCGGCCCACCAAGCCCCGATCGGTAATAACCGGCATCCGCTCGGCGATACCTTCTCGCGTGCCAATATCTAAGTAGATGTAATAGACCAGGTTGCCGGGAGCCCGGCCAATGCTATCGCCAATAATACCACTCGTTTCGTAGGTAAACTCAGGGTTGTTGCGGGTGTAGTTAAGCAACTGGCGTAGGACCTGATTCTCTCGCTCCAGATCCTTGAGCCGCACATTCTCAACCATCAAGTTGTTGGCCAAAGCTTCAAGCTCTGCGCTTCTGTTTTGCAGCTCTTGAACATTGGCGGCAACTTCAATCTGATAATTGAAGATCTGGGCAACGGTGGTAATTTGGGTTTCGAGCGGGGCGAACGCGGTCTGGAAGAGCGTTCGAACAGTTGACATGTATCCCAGGCGATCCAGCGCCAGCCCCAGCACCAGCAGGGCCAAGACCAACACCAGAATGTAAAGGGGTCTATTGCGGGTTGCAACCATCATGGGTTAAAAGACAAACTTGCGGCTAGCGATGATTATAGCTTCGATCGAGCGAATTTAGCACCTTTGCATATTTGTCATAACTTTCCAAGACTTTACCAGCTCCACGAGCCACGCATGTGAGCGGATCATCGGCAATGTAGACGCGCATTTTGGTTTCTTCGGACAGGCGCTCAGACAGCCCTTGTAGCAGACCGCCGCCACCGGCCAGCGCAATGCCGCTCTCCATCAAATCGGCGATCAGTTCCGGCGGGGTCTCATCCAGGGTATCTTTGACCGCATCGACAATCACCTGCACCGAGTCAGCTAAAGCTTCCCGAACCTCCACACTGGAGACCTCCACGGAGTCGGGCAGGCCGGTGATCAAATTGCGGCCCCGCAGAGCAATAGTCTGCTCTTCCGGCAGCGGATAGGCCGAGCCGATGGTGATTTTGGCCCGCTCGGCCATACGCTGGCCAATGAGCAGGTTATATTTTTGACGGGCATAATTGATGATAGCCTCGTCCATCTCATCGCCGGCCACCCGGATTGAGCGACTAACCACAATGCCGCCCAACGAGAAGACAGCGACTTCGGTTGTACCCCCGCCAATGTCGATAACCATACTGCCCAACGGCTCGGTAATGGGTAAGCCTACCCCAATGGCGGCGGCCACCGGCTCATCGATAATCTGGGCATCGCGGGCCCGAGCGCTGCGGGCGGCGTCGTAAACAGCTCGCTTCTCGACCTGAGTTACACCGCTGGGAATCCCGATCACGACTCGCGGGGCATAAAAAGGAGTCGGGATAATTGTTTGCTCGTGGACTTTCTTGATGAAGTAACGCAGCATCGCCTCGGTAATTTCAAATTCAGAAATTACGCCGTCACGGAGAGGCCGGATAGCGACAATATTGGCCGGGGTTCGGCCCACCATCTCCTTAGCATCAACCCCGATAGCGAGCGGCTTTTTAGTACGTTTGTCAATGGCTACGACCGATGGCTCATTGATGACAATGCCCTTGCCACGCACATAAACCAGCGTGTTGGCTGTTCCCAAATCAATGCCGACGTCGAGCGAGAAGAGGCCGAGAAGTGCGTCTAATGGACCTGCCACGTAGGTTACGTCTCCCCATAAGAATAGGCAGGCTGTCAAGGTTTTTAGCCTGCCTCGTCCCGAAATTATACCACAATTATGCCGCCTGACAACAAACCGCGAGGACGCATTAGCCCACAACCAGCCGGTGAGCGGCCAATGGTTAGCCTACGGTCCAGCCAACAGAGCCAGAAACCCGGTTTTCTAGCATAATTAACCAAAGCGCTTTATAATAAACTTGTAGGCGTGCCAACGCCAAGCGAGAGGACGAGTCCCGGCTTATGACCAAAGTAAAATGCGAGGTCTGCAGCTTCAGTAACCAGCCGACCTATAACTACTGTGCCGGTTGCGGGAGTGAGCTACCAGGCGCCAGTCGACGCGCCACGTCGATCATCGAGGCGCCGCTGCAAGGTGACCGCCGCCAGGTAACCGTTATCTTTGCCGACATCTCGGGCTTTACCGCCTTGAACGACGCCGCTAAGACCCCGGCTCAGGTCGAACAGGTTGTCCGGTTGGTCAACATGCTGCTCAGCGAACTAAGCGAGGCCATCTACGAATTTGACGGTTACATCGATAAATACGTAGGCGACGAAATCATGGCCCTCTTCGGCGCGCCAACCGCCCACGAGAACGATCCTGAATTGGCCCTGCGCGCCGCCCTGTCCATGATGCAGCGGCTGGAAAAATTCAACCAAAATCCGCCCATTCCCCTCCCCAAACCGCTTGGCATTCATATGGGTATCAACACCGGAACCGTGATCGCCGGGATGGTGGGCACCGAACGCAAACGCTCGTACACGGTGATGGGTGACGCGGTCAATATCGCCGCCCGGTTGGAGGCCGCTTCCTTGACCGGCGAAATCCTGGTCAATGAGGATACTTATAATCTAACCCACCGCCTCTTCGTATTTGAAGAACGTGACCCCCTCAAAGTCAAAGGCAAGGCCGAGCCGCTTAAGATCTACCAACTCAAGGGCGCTCGTGATCTTAATCAAATCCAGCGCGGCCTAACCGATATGGAAGCACCGCTCATTGGCCGCGAGCACGAGGTCGAAGTGATGCTGGCCGCTTACCGGCGGCTCTACCAAGGCAAGGGCGGCATTGTAGCCGTCACCGGGGACGCCGGGCTGGGTAAATCTCGCCTGATCGCCGAAGTGATGCACGAGGTTCGCCGGGCGGAAGTCGAGGGTCGATTGGAGTCGCTCTGGCTCTTTGCCGAAGCTAAACGCTACCTTGATCGCCTGGATGGGGGTAAACTGCCGGAGTCACTCTGGCTTTTTGGCCGGGGATTGGCCTACCGGCAGTCTTTTGCCAACCGCCTCTTTGTCGATATCCTCTACAGCTACCTCCAGTTGCCCGAAAATGCCGATCCCAGCCAGGTTAAAGTTAAGCTTGAGGCAATGGGCAGCGACCTTTTTAGCGCCCGCAAGGACGAAGTTACCCCTTACCTGGCCGCGATGCTGGGCGTTAATTTGGAGAATACCTCGAACGGTACCCTGTCCCAAAGTGATCCGCAGGTCCTCCAAAAGCGCATCTTCATTGCGATGGGTGAATGGGTCGAAGCCCTGGCCGCCAAGCAGCCCCTGGTTCTGGTCTTTGAAGATTTGCATTGGGCCGATCCCAGCTCGGTCCAGTTGATCGAGTTTCTTTTTGCCTTGACCTTGCATAACCCCATTCTGATGATCTGTGCCACGCGTCTGGAGCGTGATACCACTTTTTGGCAGGTCAAGCAGGAAAGCGCGGCCGTCTATGGCGAGAGCTATCAAGAACTGATCCTCTGGCCGCTGACCAATCAAGAGAGCCGGCACGTGATCAAGCATCTGCTTGACATCGATTCCATGCCAAAGGCTCTGGAAGATCTTCTCCTCAGCCGCGCCGAAGGCAATCCCCTCTTCCTGGAGGAGGTGGTCCGCAGCCTGGTTGAAGAAGGCGTCATTGAGCGGGTTGAAGATCAGTGGCGCATTACCAGCCCGATCACGGCTATTGATATTCCCAATACCCTCCAAGGCGTTCTGACCGCCCGGATTGACCGGCTGGAAGAGCCGGTTAAACGGGTCCTACAAATTGCCGCTGTCATTGGGCGCGTCTTTCCGCAATTCATCCTGGGCCCGATTGTCAACGACTCGACCGTGCTTGAGCGCGCCCTGGAGCAGCTTGAAGCAGCCGACCTGATCGAAGTCAAGACCCGGGATCCAGACCCTGAGTACCTTTTCAAACATGTTCTGACCTACGAGACTGCCTACCACAGCCTGCTGCACCAACAGCGGCAGCTCATCCACAAACAGATCGGCGATTATATGTCGCGCCAGTACTGGCTCTTGGGTGAAGAATACGCCCCGATTGTGGCTCATCACTACGAAAAGAGTGAGACCTGGGATCGCGCCCTACGCTACCTTCAGCGCGCTGCCGAGGCCGCCATTCAGTCCTTCGCCAACCAGGAGGCCGTCAATTACTATACCCGCGCCTTGGAAGTGGCCGACATTATTGGCTCCCAAGCTGACCAGCCGACCATTTTGACCATCTACGAAGGCCGGGCCAAAATTAATACCCGCCTGGGCGAACTGCAAGAGGCCTTGGATGACTATGAGTCGATGTTGGCTATTGCCAAGGAGTTAGGCAATGACGGCGCTCAAATGCGGGCTTACAACGGGAGCGGGACTCTTCAGGCCGCGCTGCAAAATATTACCCTGGCCTCGGATTACTTCCAGAAAGCACTCGGCGTAGCCCGGCGGATGGGGGACTCGCGCGGGATCGCCGATACCCTTAACCAGTTGGGCAGCTTTTACTATACCTTGGGCGAGCTGGATATTGCGACGAAATGTTTTGAGGAGGCCAGCGAGCACAGCGCCGAGTCGGATATCGATCTGGCTCGGATTATGTCCGAGGACGGGCTGGTCAAGATTATGTTGGAACGAGGCCAGACTCAAAGTAGCCTCACCCAGTCCCAACAAGCCATCATCCCCGCTTGCCGCAGATTAGGTTATCGCAGCGGGTTGATGAGCGCCCTCTACTCGATGCTGGTAGGCCAAATCTACACCGCCGATTACAACTATGCCCACGAAACCGCCGAGGAGCTACTTGAGCTGCACAACAAGTTTGGCGATTTTTACCGGGTGCCGCTCATTAAGTACTACCAGGCGGTGGGCCAGCTCTACCAGGGTCAACTGGCGCAGGCGCAGCAAGCGTTAAAGGAAGGGCTAGAACTGGCCAAAGAACAAGCCCAGAAATCATCTCTGGCGCTGGGCCATGCCTGGCTAGGCTACAGTTACTTGACGATGGGCGCCACCGACAGAGGGCTAAGCGAAGCTGAGCAAAGCGTCAAGGTAGCCCAGGAGCTTGGCTCACCCTTATATGTAATGAAAGCGCAGTCGGTGTTGGGCACCGCCTATCGCCATCTTAACCGGCTTAACGAGGCGGTCACTGAACTAGAGAATGTCCAGATCAATGCCCACAACATGGATTTTGTCGCCGATGAAGTGATGATCCTCTATCAATTGACCCGCGCCTACATCGATACCGCCGCCTGGGACAAAGCCGAGGCCGGCCTGCAAAATCTTCTCCGGCTCGCACAAACCAGCCGGATGGGTGAGTTTGAAGCTCGAGGCCTGTGGCTACAGGCGGTGTTAGACAGTCACTATCAACGCCACGACGTCGCCCTTACCACCCTAGCTCAGGCCGCTGATATGGCCCAGCGTAGCAGCAGTCGCTTGACCCTGTTCTCAATCTATATTCAGGAAGCCGAGACCTACCGGCAAATCGGTAATCCTACCGCTGCCCAAGAAGCAGTGATAGAAGCCCAGAGTCTTCAACAAAAGCTTTTGTCAACTCTCCCCTCCGACGTCTCACCCGAGACTTTCCTCAACCACGCCCACGTTCAACGCTTGCGCCAAATCGCCGCGGCTGTCGCCGGCTAGAATCCAGACGATTTATCTCAACAGATCCATTTCTTGAGAAGCAGGGCATCCCCGATGCCGAACAAAGTCTTTGATTTACTACCCGGCTTCAGCCGATTCATTCAAGAACACCAGTTGCTGGCCGCCGGTGACCAACTCCTGGTCGGTGTATCCGGCGGGCCAGACTCCATTTGTTTGCTGCATCTGCTCAGCCGCTATGGTCAAGCGTACGACCTGCCCGCGCCAGTGGTGGCCCACCTGGATCACCAACTCCGCGGTGAAGTGGCCCGCGCCGACGCGGCCTTTGTCCAGAGTTTAGCCCAAGCCTGGGGTCTGCGCGCGATTGTTGAAAGCCAAGATGTGGCTCAACTGGCCTTGGAGCAGCAGCTCTCGATCGAGGCGGCGGGCCGGCAGGCGCGCTACCTATTTTTCTGGCGAGCAGCCCGAAGCGTGGGGGCCAACAAAGTTGCTGTCGGTCACCAAGCCGATGATCAGGCGGAAACGGTGCTCATGCACTTTCTGCGCGGCACCGGTCTCAAGGGTTTGCGGGGGATGCTGCCTAGCCTTAGCTTGGCTGATTTGCCTCTCCCCTTCGCCCAGACCGTCGAACTTAGGCCTGACTCGGCTCCCCGCTTGATCCGGCCGATGCTAGAGCTAACCCGCCAGGAGATTAAGCGCTACTGCCAGATTCATCGGCTGCCGACTCGTCAAGATGCCACAAACCAGCAGACGGACTACTTTCGCAATCGCCTCCGGCACGAGGTGCTGCCTTTCCTGCGAAACTACAACCCGAATCTGGACCAAGCGCTCAGCCGGACGGCCAAGCTCATTGCGGCAGAAGTTGAGGTCGTGGAGCAGCAGCTTGATCGGCTCTGGTCAGGCCTCCTCTGGGCTGAATCACCCCAGCGTCTTGAGTTTCACCGCTCGACCTGGTTAGCCCTGCCGCTGGCGCTCAAGCGGGCGGCTCTCCGGCGCGCCGTAGAACGACTGCAAGGAGACACTCTCGATCTTGGCTTTGAGCACATCGAAGCTGCGCTCGAGGTAATTGCCGGGGGCCAGGTCAGGGCTCGGGTAACGTTACCGGGCGGACTCCTGATCCAACTGGCTTATGACACCTTTAGCCTGGAACAGGCCCACGCTCAGCGAGTCCAACCTCCAGAGACTCCCTGGCTGGACGAACGCGAGCGTGTCCCCCTTACCATCCCCGGTCAGACTATCTTGCCCCACGATGGCTGGCAGCTTGTGGCCGAACTTCTGCCTCGGGAGCGGGTGCCGAACCGGAGTCTGACTCAAGCGCAAGGGTGGGAGGCTTATCTCGACGCGGCCAGCTTGGGTCCGGAGAGTTACCTTCGCCCCCGCCAGACCGGCGATCGTTTTCAACCGTTTGGGATGTCAGGGCTGAAGAAGGTCAAAGCCTTTATGATTGATCAAAAGATTCCGGCGGCCCAACGTAACCGCATCCCGCTCCTGGTGTCCGGCCCTCAAATTTTGTGGGTTTGTGGCTACCGTCTCGCCGAACCGGCCAGAGTCGGCCCGGAGTCGCGCCAAATTGTCCACTTCAAATTTAGCAAAGTGCGCTAACCTGCCCCTAATGCCCCTGATTTTACATTGCCAGACGGGTTAGAATGAGGTATAATGCACTTTCGCGCTTAGAGAGAGACGGATATGTTACTCTAAGGGGGGAGTACTATGGAGGCTTTACTTGTTGAACAGAGCAACATTGACCAAGCCACATCTCTACGCGCTACCCTGGAACACGGGGGGTTTCGCGTTACTTTAGCGCACAATCTAAGCGACTTTTCTCGTGAGATTAACGCTTACTGGCCTAATTGTGTGGTGGTTAAACCGGCTAGAACTCTTGTGGTCGCTGAGTTAAAAAAAACGTTAGACCAAACAGAGCTAGCCATTCCATTCATTATTATTGGTAAAAAATCCGATACGCCGTCCACCTCCGGCAATAATGTCGCCTTTGTCGATCCCATAAAACCAGCAGATGTAAGTCGAAGTATCAGCAAATTGGTCGCCTCCCAAAAAAACCGATTTTTGCGGTTACCTGATCTGACCATCGATTATCATCGGCAGACCGTACTCTGCCGGGGACAGAGCTTTACCTTCACGCCCAAGCTGTTTAAGTTACTTGATCTGCTAGTAACCCATCAAAATCAAATCATTATGCGCAAGACAATCATGAAAGCGGTCTGGGATACAGAATATATGGGCGATACCCGCACCCTTGACGTTCATATTCGCTGGTTGCGGGAAAAAATCGAAGAGAATCCTAGCAAACCCAGGTATCTGGTTACGGTTCGCGGCGTCGGTTACTGCTTCATGCCCACGCCTGACTGATTTATGATGACTGTTCGCTTGGCTAAAGCTTTAGCCTGCTCGGCCGGCTGGATGGTGGCGCTGGCCTGGTTATTGATCGCCTGTACGCCCTCTACCCCGGCCGGGCCAGCCGTTCTGCCCCAAGTAACCGGTTCACCGGCTGCGCCCGCCAGCCCTCAGGCCGTCACCCCGACGCCGGTCATCCCGGCTGAGGTGTCCCTCCAGACGTTTGTCCATGACTCTAACCGCTTCAGGATCCAATATCCTGAAACCTGGCAAAGTTTTGAGTCAGAAGAGGGGGTTATCTTCGTTGAACCGGGCGACCACGCCGGTTTGAGCGTCTTTTTTGATGATGTCCAGGAAACTTATTCTACCGACGATTTAAATCTCTACTTAACCAACTACATCCTGCGTAACTTCCTCAACAAAGAGACCAATTTCAAGCCGATCAGCCAGGATATCCGATCCGACCAGGTCGTCATAGCCCAATTTTCAACCATAAACGAGGCGGGGAACGAAATCATCAACGAACTGCGCGTCCTGCAGCAGGATACCATCGTCTATTTGGTGCTGATGAACGCTACAACCGAGCAGTGGCCCATCTCCGGCGACCGGCTGCGCGAGCTGGCCAACACCTTTACCCCCGAAAATACCGCCTCTTATACCAAAGGTTCAGCCGAAGACCCCGCAGCACCGATCTGGGTCCTGGTCGGTCCTGATAGCAAAGCGTTTGCCTTTTTCCGCGCCAGCGACTGGGAGATCAGACGCCTGGAAGAGGATCTCGTCTCCGTGGAGCACGAAGAGACCGGTATGGCCTTCACTGCCAGTCAGTTTAGCTGGCCCAACGCGGCCATCGACCCTAAAGCCCCGGAAAAGGCCGCGCTCGAAGCAGTTCAAACCTTGGCCGAGGCCAATCCCGACCTGGAGCACTTACCGCCCCAACCCTTTCCTCTGGCCGGCGAGCCGGGAACCACGATTGACTTTCTCTACACCGCCACGGATGGCACTAAAACTGCCGGCTCCGTAGTGACTGCCGTTCACAAAGGACAAATGTTAAAAATCGTCTTTGCTGCTCCCGCCAATATTTACGAGGCCTCTCTAGAGTGGTTTAATCCCATGCTCCGCAGTTTCACCTTCCTCTCCCCGGAGGAGATCCTGCTCGAAGAGCTTCAACCTGAGTAGCGACCCTGATGAACGACTTCTCGGCTGAGGTTCCGCTCTACGAGCGGATTTATCACCTTGTTCGCCAAATCCCACCCGGGCAAGTGGCCACCTACGGCCAAATTGCCGAACTGGTGGGCGGTTGCACCGCCCGCATGGTCGGTTATGCCTTGTCCGCTCTCGCTTATGACACAGATGTCCCCTGGCAGCGCGTCATCAACAGCCAGGGCAAGATCAGCCCCCGCAGCGGCGGCAGCGGCAGCGCTTTACAGCGGCAGATTTTAGAAGCCGAAGGGATTAAGTTCGACCCGCAAGGCCGGATCGATTTTGCTCGTTATCTGTGGGTCGGACCGGAATAGGAAGCTCATACCGAAGTTTGTGCCGTTTATATGTTTGTCCCAAAGGATACCCGGAATGCGGACTCAAACCACCTCTCTTAAAATGGCCCGCTGGGCCGTGCTGGCGATGTTTTTTGCTAACGGCGCGGTCTTAGCTAGCTGGTTGGCCCGCATTCCCCAAATTCAGGCCAGTCTGGCCATGAGCGAAGGTGAATTGGGCCTAGCCCTGATGGGCCTGGCCGTAGGCGTGCTAACCGCGCTGACCATGGCCGGCGGTCTGATCGCCCGGTTTGGTAGCCGTACCGTAACCGCTGCCGGCGGCGTATTGCTGTGTCTCCTGCTGCCTTTTCTGGCGCTGATGCCCAACCCCATTGCTCTGTGGTTCAACCTGTTTTTGTTTGGCGCGGCCATGAGTACCATGGATGTCGCTATGAACGCCCAAGGCGTCGATGTTGAGCGGGCGCTGAAGCGCTCGGTGATGTCTTCGTTTCATGCCTCGTTTAGTATCGGCGGCTTTGCGGGAGCGGCTCTCGGGGCGGGGATGGCTTTCTTGGGCTTGGGACCGGCATGGCACTTTTTGCTGGCCGGCATAATTTTTTTGCTTTTGACTTTGCTGGCGGCGCCGCGCTTACTGCCTGTTCCGCCCGAGACCGAGCCGGGGGTAGTCGAGCCGGTATTCCGGCTTCCGGCACGAGTGCTCTGGCCGCTGGGCGCGGTGGCCTTTTGCTCCTCCATCGGTGAAGGAGCCATGGCTGACTGGAGCGCCGTGTATCTAAAAAGCATCGTGGGTACCACTGACAGTGTGGCTGCGTTTGGCTTTGCCGCCTTTTCCATCACCATGACCGGCGGGCGGCTACTGGGCGATGGCCTGGCGATGCGCTTTGGCGCGGCCAACCTGGTGCGAGCCGGCGGCGTGTGCGCGGCCGCGGGCCTCCTGCTGGTCATTTTGCTGCCCCAGATGGCCCCGGTGCTGCTGGGCTTCGCCGCCGTGGGCGCGGGTCTGTCGATTATCGTGCCCTTGGCCTTCAGTGCGGCGGGCAACGTGCCCGGCTTACCTTCCGGAGCGGGCATTGCCGGGGTCGCCACCATCGGCTATGCCGGCTTCTTGGCCGGACCGCCGGCCATCGGGCTGCTGGCCGAGGCCACCACCCTCCGGCTGGCGATGCTACTCGTGCTGCTGCTCGTTTCCTCGCTTATTTTTACCTCGCAAGCGATGCGGCGGTAAGGCGGGCCACTAGCCAAAAAACACAGAGCAGCAAGCTACTCATAGGCTAACACCTCCCGGACGGTCAACCGGGCCGCATTAAGAGCCGGCAGCAAGCTGGCCACCGCCCCCAAAACTATAACCATAATCAACCATAACAGCGTCCCTCCGGTCGAAAAGGTGTAACCCAAGGGCGAGCTGAAGAGGAGTTGGCCCACCGCATCACTAATCAGCTTGCTTAAGGGCAGAGCAATGAGCGTCCCCACCAACCAACTTATCGCCCCGATGAAGACACCTTCGAACAAAATGATTTTGAGAATGGTTCGGGTGGCCGCGCCCACAGCCCGCATCACGCCAATCTCGCGGGTGCGCTCCAGGACGTTAATGCTCATCGTGCCCATTAAGCCCAAGCCGCCCACAGCGGCCAGCACGATGGCCACAATAACGAGTAAGGCCGAGACGATATAGAAAACACCTTCAATGTTCTGCTTGTCCAACTCAGCCGGGGCCACCAGGGCTACCCGAAAACCGGCCTGGCTAAGATGATCTTCGATGATGTGACTCATTTCGGTTTGGTACACACCCCCGTGTTCTTCAGTCACAACCATAACGTACTCTGCCTGGCCGGTTTGGCCTAACATTCTTGAAAGCGCCTCGTAGTTGACAAAAGCCATGGGGGTAACGTTGGCGGCCTGGGTCATGCCAACCACCTGAAATAGGCGCTCTTTTCCTTCTATCTTGAGATTAATCTCGCTGCCAATCTTTAGGGTGGGATCATCTCGCAGGGCCAGGGTATCTAGCACCACGGCATTTTCATCGCCGGCTTGCAGCCAGCGACCTGCAACCAAGGTAGGCTTAATTACCCTGGTATCGGGTCTAGGGGCAAACAGGATGATGTTGGCGCTGTTGGTGCCGTCAGGTTTTACCATACGGGTGGTGTAAAAACTAAGCCCTTCTGTATCGATCACACCCGGCACCCGGGCCAGGGCGCGGGATACTTCCTTAACCCGGTAGGCCCGGCTAAACTGCACCGCCACATCATACTGATAATAGGCCAGCATGTTGTTCAAAGTACTCCGCAGCGAACTCTGCAGGCTGGCCAGGGTGATAAAGACGGCACTACCGATAATGAGCGTGCCCAAGGTTAGCAGCAAACGCTTTTTGCGCCGAAAGGTGTTGCGCAAAGAAATTAGCGTCGGGCGAGTAAACCAGCGCAACAACAGCCGAGCAGTCAGCCAGCGGTCCAGGCGGCTGGTGCCAAACTGACCCTTGCCCAAACCCTGGCTGCTAATGGCTTCACGCACGGTGATGCGCGTTCCGCTCAATACCGGGAAGAAGCCGGCCACCAGCGGCACCAGGAGGGCAATAGCCACTTGGACATACAAGGCCGAGCGCGGTATTTGGAAGTTCACAATGTCAAAATTGAGCAACCCGGCAATAAATTGGCTAATATAATAAGCCGTTATACCCCCCAGCGGCAAGGCAATAAGCAGAGCTAACACGCCAAAGGCAAAGACCATCGCCATATACATGCGCATAATGTGGCTGGTCCGAGCGCCAAGGGTTTTCATCACCCCAATTTGGGTCACTTGTTGAGTTAAAATGGCCGAGATGGTATTGATCACCAAAAAACCGCTTAAAACGAGCGACAGTAGCCCGACGGCGCCCAAAATGGCCAAAATAGCCTGGATGACGTAGTTAACCGGCGGCTGGTCAGGATCCTGGGTCAGAGTGTAGAGCACGGTGCGGCCACTTTTTTCGATTTTATCCTGCACTTCATCGGTGACGATTTTGACATGTGCCGGGTCGTACGGGTCTCCGGCCACTCGGATATGCAATTCATTAAAGTTGCGCGGTTCGTCCAGCCATTCCAGCATATCCATCGTGATGTGGCCGTAACCAAACCCGCCCAAGACATAAAGCGAACCTTGCATATCGTGGGTTAGTCCAGCCACTTTGACTTGCCTATTTTTGCCGCTAGGCGTTTTAATGGTCACAACATCGCCCACCTTGGTTTTGAGCATCCCCAACGCCGAACGTTCAAGCAAGATCTCGTGTTTGTCGGGCGGCCAGGCTCCGCTTTCCGGCTTGACGATAGAGACTCGCATATCATCATAATCAGGGATAGCCACAAGCTGGGTGTTAAGCCATTCGTTGGGACCGGTTTGCAGGCGTACTGTCACACTACGCCGGGCGTCGGCGTCTTCGATCTCGCTCATATTGCGGATGGTTCGCAATAGATCTTCATCAAATTGGTTCAAGGTGAGGATAACGGCGTGGGCCGGGTTGGTGGCAGCATAGGTTTGAGCCACGCTCTCGGACAGGGAGGTTCGCGCGTTAAGAATCGTCCCTACGGCGAAAACGCCCACAGCAATAGAGAGGACCACCAGGGTGGTACGGCTTTTATTCAGCCACAAATCGCGGATAACCTTACGCCACCGGGGTCTAAGTAACACAATCGGCCTCCTTTACAGAGCAGCTACGCGTGCGCCGGGGAGCAAGGGCTGATGCTTAAACTTGACTCTCCTGTCTCCTTTGTCCCCGGCGCTGAAAATAACTTTCTCCAAAAAGTATAGCAGCTCCATCGCCGGAATTCATCCGCCTGAAGGACGATCACTGGGTAAGAGCCAAATAAACAAAAAAGCCCTACCGAACTGGGTGGGGCTTAAGCGCATGGCCGGGAAACGGCCATAAAACCTGGTTTTAGCTTAGACTTGCCGCCAACAAAAAAAGTCTGAAAGCCACCCATCGGATTCGAACCGATGACCTGCTCATTACGAG
>CALMIS010000256.1 GCA_937864185.1 uncultured Chloroflexota bacterium | reverse complement strand
TCAGGCATGCTCGACGCGTGGGTTGAGGACAACGTTTTGCGCTTGCGCCTACGCTTGGTCACGGCTACCTCCCAGTCGCCTGAAAAGTTAGAACGCAACCCACAGTATACCACAAAACAAGAACTTGTGTTCTAAAAGACTAGGACTTTTGGGCTAGTTTACACCTTAAATTTAGACGGGCAGGGTCTTAGATGACGATGATCACCTTTCTATTATTTCCATAGCAGTTTGTGCGGCGCCGAGTGATCTAGACCACTGTCACCTTGAGCCACCAGCCGCTCATACAGATCGACCGCGCTGGTCAAGTGAGGAAGATATAACCCCACACTTTCCGCCAACTTCATGGCCAACTTGAGATCTTTGAGCTGCGTCTCGACCCGGGCCCCGGGCTCGTAGCGCCGCTCAACCATGCGGCTGCCATGCAGTTGCAAAATCTTTGAGTCGGCAAAACCGCCGCGTAAGGCCTGCTGGACCAACCGCGGGTCAATCCCCGATTTTTCGGCCAGAATCAACCCCTCGGCCACGGCTTCGATGGTTAAGCCCACGATCAGTTGGTTGATGACCTTGACGGTATGACCGGCACCTGCCTGACCGACTCGAACCACGTTGCTGCCTAAGGTCTGCAGGATAGGTTCTACCCGAGCAAAGTCGGCCTCGGTTGCGCCAACCATGATTGCCAGTGTGCCGGCCATCGCGCCCTCCGGCCCACCGGAGACCGGAGCATCCACCCAGCCGATATGGAGCAAAGTCAACCGTTTGGCATGCGCCACTGACTGCTCGGGGTCGGAACTGCCCATATCTAGGACGATTTGGCCGGCGGAGAGATGAGGTTCCAGCCGGGAGAGTACGGAATTGGTGGCTTTAGAATCCTTGAGCATCAGCAGGCAGACATCGGCGGCCGCCGCATCTTTCAGGTGGGGACAAATCGGAATACCCTCGATCAGGTCTTCAGGCAGCATTGATCGGTTCCAGCCGGTAACTCGCCAGCCGGCGGCGAGCAGGCGGCGGGCTAGCGGTCGGCCCATCAAACCCAGTCCTATCACCGCAATCGAAAGCGACATCATCTCTCCTTATGCACAGGCCTGGCGCAGTTATCCACAGAAACAGGCCTAGTTATCCACAGGGCTACGGTTCCGTGAGTGTACTTTTGTTTCATGAACGATCATTTCTTCCGGAGTTATGCCCAAGCTATCGCAGGCTAGCCACGGTTTGGCGCAGTCCATCTTCCAACTCAACCTGAGGTAACCAGTCTAGCACCTCTCTGGCCAGGCTGGTCTCCCCGTAGGAGTAGCGAATGTCGCCGGCGCGTTCCGGTTGATAGTGGGGGGCCAGATCCAGACCATAAATGCGAGCCAACGTCTGAAAGAGATGATTGATGCTCACCTGCCGCCCGGTACCAACATTGAAGACTTGCCCGGCCGCGGCAGGAACTGACGCCGCGCGGAGATTGGCCTGCACCACGTCCTTGACAAAGACAAAATCGCGGGTTTGGTCTCCATCGCCGAAGATGAAGGGCGCTACATTTTGGGCCAGACGGTTTGTGAAAATAGAGATCACGCCGGAATAGGCCGAGGACGGATCCTGGCGCGGCCCGAAGACATTGAAATAGCGCAGCCCGACCGTTTCAAAGCCCAAAGAGTCGTTAAAGAGCCGGCAGTACTGCTCGGCGGCGAGCTTGCTGATGGCATAGGGCGATTTGGGCCAGGGCTGCATCGACTCCCGCTTGGGCAGGGTTGGCTCATCGCCATAGACCGCGCAGGTAGAGCTGAGAACCAGGCGGCGTGCGCCGGCTGCCCGGGCCGCTTGGAGCAGGTTTAGGGTTCCAACCGCGTTGATCAGTTCAGCCTCAACCGGCTTGGCCATCGACTCCGGCACCGAGACCATCGCCCCCAGATGAAAGATGGTGTCTACCCCGGCCACGGTGGCCGCCAGGCTGTCACTATCACGCAGGTCGCCTTCGATAAACTCGATGTGATCGGCGACGTTGGCCAGGTTGGCTCGATAGCCGGTCGACAGGTTGTCCAACACGCGCACCTGGTCACCCCGCTCCACCAGGGCCTCGACTAAGTGGGAGCCGATAAAACCGGCGCCCCCGGTCACTAAATGCAAAGCCATACTTCACCTCTCTTCCTAAGCTAAAACTCAATTCTCTTCTATCTTAACGGGATTGCGGTCAGAAGACAATCTGGTTGCGGCCAATCTCCCTCACCAACGCCGGGCATTGAGCGATCATTGAGCCGAACGTTGAGACCTTTTGGCCAAAGAAACGTATATTTTGAGAAGGACCTCAATCCGGATGTTCTCCGCTAGCCCATCAGCGAGACAAAGGCCGGGGAACGTGATAAAATAAACTATAGCTCAAAGAGGGAGAACCATGACAAGACGAACCGCATGGGTGGATGACCGATTAGCCAAACCAAGCGTCAAGGCTGAGCTATCGAATCAGCAAACGTTAAGCCTGATCGCGCTGGCCGGGCTGACGACGCTGCTATTGGCGGTCGTGCCCGGCCTCGACCTCCTGAACTATCCGTTCCGGCTGCTGATCACCCTGGTTCACGAGTTGGGCCACGGTCTGGCCGCCATTCTGACCGGCGGCGACTTTGTTCGCTTCATTGTCAATACGGATGGCTCCGGCCTGGCCTACACCAGCGGCGGCTGGCGCATGATCGTCATTCCGGCCGGTTATTTGGGAGTGGCCTTGTTCGGGGGGGTGCTCATTATGCTGGGCCGCAGTCATCGCGGGGCCAGCCTGGCGATGGGCGGGCTTGGCTTAGCCATGGTCGTCTTCTCGCTGCGGTATGGGGTACCCAGCATCTTTAGCGGCGACTTCTTGGGAGGTCTGGTCGCGGTGATCAGCGGCGTTGGCTTTGGCTTAGTCTTTTTGGTGGTGGCCTTGCGAGCCACGCCGGGCGCGGTTGTGTTTCTGCTGCATGTCGTCGCCATTCAGGCCGGACTGACCGCCTTCTCGGACATCATCGCCGTGCTGGGCATGTCGGTGCCGTTTAGCGGCGGCCCCCGCACCGATGCGGTCTCGATGGCCGAGTTGACCTTTATCCCGGCGATTATTTGGGCCGGCCTGTGGGCCATCGCCGCCGTGGTCCTGATCGGCGGGGCGATTTGGCTGACGTGGCTGCGGTCAAATGGCGATAAAAGCTGAGTTTAAATCTGTACCCCCCAAGAATTGATGGAGGAATAGAAGATGTGGCAAGATCCGATAGTGGGAGAGGTGAGGCGGCTGAGGGAAGCGCATGCAGCCCAATACAACTTTGATCTGAAGGCAATTTATCTTGACTTGAAGAAAGCCGAGCAGCAAAGTGAGCATCGAAAAGTAACCTTTGCTCCGAAACGAATCAAGCCTGATAAATCAGCAACCAAGTCAGCCATATCCGTTTGAAAGTTCGGAAAAATAACCATCGCTGTGGCAAAGGGCGCAATTTGGGTTATTTTTAAGATCACGGCGAAACCGAGGCCGACCGCCGAATATTCACCGTGACACTAGTCACATCCTCGGTTTTTAGCGTCTTCTCCGCAAACAGTATCTCCAAGCCGAGCGGCACTCCCATCTTATCAACGTCAACAAAAACATACTTCCCAGCCTCAAGGGTATCATTAACTTCACCGGGTCGAAACTGAATGTAAAGCGCGTCAGCCTGGGGATCATAATCGATTTGCCTTCTACACATCTCCTTGTCTACGGCCACGGGCTTTTGGCTTCATCATCGTCAAACATTAACATAGATTGCTTCAAATAAGATAAGACATCACCTTAAAATTTCTTCTATCTCCCTCTCTACCCCTCAAATCACCCTCGCGAAATTCAAAGTTGTGGTATAATAAGAAACAGGCTTAAAAACATTTGTTCTACCGACTACTCCCCACATTTAGTTGGCACAACTGGATGGCCTACTATATCTTGTTATCTAACTCATAGCCTCAAGTGACGACTTAAATGATGGTGACGGGTTTAATCTCGTTACCATCATTTATACTTTGCTTTTTACGATACAGGGTAAACTCAATGTCAAACTTTTGCCACCTTCACTGCCATAGCGAATATTCCCTCCTCGATGGGCTAGGCCGCACCGCCGATCTAGCCAAGGAGGCCGCCCGCCTGGGCCAGCCGGCCCTGGCCTTGACCGACCACGGGGTGATGCATGGCGCCATCGAGTTTTTCCGCAACTGCAAGAAGCAGGGCGTCAAACCGATCATCGGGGTGGAAGCCTATATGACGCCCTTCGGCCGCTCGCGGCAAGACCGCGATCCCAACAAGGACAAGGTTCGCCACCACCTGCTGCTGCTGGCCCAAAATATGACCGGCTACAAGAACCTGCTCAAGCTGGTCAGCGAGGCCCAACTGGACGGCTACTACTACCGCCCCCGCGTCGATGCCGAAATCCTGGCCAAATATGCCGACGGCCTGGTTTGCACCAGCGGCTGCATGGCCGCCGAAATCCCCTACCTGCTCAACCCGGAAGATGGCCGCCCACCGCAGCCCAAAAAGGCCTTGGAACGGCTGCACTGGTACCTCGAGGTCTTTGGCCGCGAGCGCTTCTTCATCGAGTTGCAAGAGCACAACATTCCCGCCTTGACCGAAATCAACAAAACTCTGTTTGAGTGGGGCAAGAAGTATGATTTGCAATTCCTGGTCACCAACGACGTCCACTACGTGACCGCCGAGGATGCCAAATCGCACGATACCCTGCTCTGTGTCCAGACCTCGGCCTTAATTGCCCAGCAGAACCGCATGAAGCTGTCCGATACCGGCTACTATCTCAAGAGCGAGCAAGAGATGCGCGATATCTTTCGCCCGCTGGCCGACCTGCCGGAGAGCGCCTTTACCAACTCGCTCAGAATTGCCGAAATGTGCGAGGTCGATCTGGAGGATGAGAGCTTTCACCTGCCCAATCTGCCGCCCCAGCCGATCGAGATCATGCCCCAGCATTTTCAGGACGAGAAAGACTACCCCGGCTTCCTGCGCTATCTGACCGAGCAAGGCGTCAAAGAGCGTTACGGCGAGCGGGCCAACTCGCCGGAAGTGCAGCAGCGCATGGAACACGAGCTCAACATCATCAACAAAATGGGCTTTGCCATCTACTACCTGATTGTCTGGGACTTGTGTCGCTTTGCCCGCGAGCAGAATATCTGGTGGAACGTGCGCGGCTCCGGGGCCGGCTCGATTGTGGCCTATGCCTGCGGCATCACCCTGATCGACCCGCTGTTACACAACCTCATCTTCGAGCGCTTCCTCAACCCCGGCCGGATCTCGATGCCCGACTTTGACCTGGACTACCCGGATGATCAGCGCGAGCGCATGATCGAATACACCCGCCAGCGCTACGGCGATGACAACGTGGCCCAGATCGTCTCGTTCGGTCGGATGAAAGCTCGGGCTGCCATCCGCGACGTGGGCCGGGCGATGGACATTCCGCTCTCCGAGGTCGATACCATCGCCAAGTACATCGCCGCCATTCCCGGTAAACCGGCCACCATCGCCAACACGCTCGATCCGGAGCACGAGTTCTTCGCGCCCGAGTTAAAAGAACGTTATGAAAGCGATCCCCGGGTTAAGGAGTTGGTCGACTCGGCCCGCAGCCTGGAAGGGGTAGCCCGCCACTCCTCGGTCCACGCCGCGGCCGTCATTGTGACCGACCGGCCGCTGACCGAGTACGTGCCCGTCATGCGGGCCCAGGGATCGGTCATCACCAAGTCGGTCACCCAGTTCGAGTTCCCGGTCTGCGAGTCGATTGGGCTGCTCAAGGTCGATTTTCTCGGCTTGTCGACCCTGACCGTCATGCGCCGAGCGGCCGAGTTGATTAAAGCCCGGCACGGTCTGGAGTTCAACCTGACCAACCTGCCGATGGATAACCCCGAGGCGTTTGCCCAGTATCCTGACTACCCGCCCGCCGAAAAAGCGTTCGAGCTGCTGGCCTCCGGCGACGTGACCGGCGTCTTCCAGGTCGAAGGTTCGGGCATGCGCCGCGTCCTGACCGAGATGAAGCCGACCCGCTTCGAGCACATTGTGGCCGCCATCTCGCTCTTCCGGCCCGGCCCGCTGGAATATATCCCCACCTACATCGCCCGCATGCACGGCCGGGAGCCGGTCGAGTTCAAGCACCCGCGCCTGGAGCCCATTCTGGCCGAAACCTACGGCATTATCGTTTACCAGGAGCAGATCATCCGCATCGCCGCCGAGTTGGCTGGCTACGCCCCCGGCGACGCCGATCAGATCCGCAAGGCGGTCGGTAAGAAGATCAAGGCCAAGATCGATGAGCACCGGGCCAAGTTCGTCCAGGGCGCGGTCGGGCAGGGGATTCCCCAGGCCACCGCCGAGGCCATCTATGGCGATATCGAGTTCTTTGCCCGCTACGGCTTCAACAAAGCCCACGCCGCCGACTATGCCCTGGTCACCTGCCAGACCGCCTACCTCAAAGCCCACTTCCCGCTCGAGTATATGACCGCCCTGCTCACGGTCGAACGGGGCAACACTGATAAGATCGGCATGCTCATGGCCGAATGCCGGGCCATGGGCATCGACGTGCTGCCGCCCAGTGTCAACAAGAGTCTGATCAGCGAGTTTGCGATTGACGAGGCGGTGAGAGACGGGCAGAAACGGCCGGCGATCCGGTTCTGCATGAGCGCGGTCAAAAACGTGGGCGAAGGCGCGCTGCAAGACATCATCGACGCTCGCGAAGACGGCGGACCGTTCAAGGACATCGACGACTTCTGCAGCCGGGTCGATCTGCGGAAAGTGGGCCGCCGCACCCTGGAGAATCTGATTAAGGTCGGCGCCCTGGATGACTTTGCCCCGCGCCATCACTTGCTGGCCATCATCGACCGGATGGTCAATCTCTCCAGTTCTACCCACAAAGCCAGTTCGGTCGGCCAGATGAGTATGTTCGACTTGGGCGATTTTGATGCGCCGCAGCTCGGCTCGGTCCTTTATCCCGAGCCGGAGGACATAAAACCGCTCCCGCTGCGCGAAGTTTTGGCCTGGGAAAAAGAGCTGGCCGGCAGCTACCTGTCCGACCATCCGATTCAGCGCTATATGAAGGAGATTAAAGCCGCCAACACCACCCTGCTGGGCGAGATCGACGAGACGATGAACGGTCAGCAGATCACGGTGGCCGGGCTGGTCAACTCGCTGCGGCCGCACCAAACCAAAAAAGGCCAACCCATGGCCTTTGTGGAGTTGGAGGATATTCAGGCCATTCGCGAGGTGGTTGTCTTTCCCCGGACCTGGGAAGCCCACAAGGCTTTATTGCAGCCCGGGACGCTGATTGTGGTCAAAGGCAAAGTCGATGGCCAAGGCGCCGCGCCCAAGATCATCGCCGACCACATCACCACCGAGCTGACCAGCTATCACGCCGCCGCAGGCGCTCAGCCAGCCGCGCCGTTCGGGTACCCGCCGCCGGAACCCGAGCCTGCCCCGGACGAACTCTTTATACGGGAAGCACCGGTCGCCTATCCCGCCGCGCCGGCTGAAGCTTTGCTGGAGCCGCCGCTTGAACCGGAGCCGCTCGGCCGGTTAGCCGAGGAGGCCGCCGAGCCGGTTGCTTTTCGCGGACCGGACGGGCCCGCTGCTAACGGCCATGCCAAAGTCCGCAACGGTCACCATGCTAACGGTTTAGCCCAACCGGTCGCACCCTCACCCACCGAGGCCGTGCCTGCCGATGTCCCGCTCGATCGCGCCGCGGAGACGCATCGACTGCGCATCACCATCACTCCTACCGGCAATCCAGCCAACGATAAGCACCGTCTGCGCCAGATTTACCATCTCCTCACCGAAAAGCCGGGCAACGATGCCTTCATCATCTGCATTCCCAACGGCCCCAAAGAGGTCCGCATCTCGTTCCCTAACCAGACCACCCACTACACGGCCCATTTGGAGCAGAAATTGGTGCAGATTCTGGGGGCGAAGTCGGTAAAGGTGGAGTAGGATAACAAATCTGCTTTGACATCCGCCCAACTTTAGGTATACTTGGCCTAATCTGCAGCCAAGGCCTACCCAACAGCAAAATCAGACACTACTCAGCAGCCTATGAGAGCAGGGGCCACCTTTTTGGCCCCTGTTTTTTGCGCAGAACCGGTAGGAAGGAAAGATAGAGCGGCATGAAGATTGGCATCTTAACCGGCGGGGGGGATGTGCCGGGGCTTAACCCATGCATCAAAGCGGTCGTTTATCGCGCGGTGGATGATGGTCACAGCGTGCTCGGTATTCGGCGGGGTTGGGGGGGACTCCTCAACTATAACCCTCAAAACGAGGAGAGCGCTCAGCGCTGGCTCATGCCTCTGGACAAACGCGCCGTCCGAACCGTCGATCGGACCGGCGGCACCTTTTTGCACACCTCACGCCTGATCCCCAGCCGAGTCCCGGCTAACGAGATCCCCCCTTTCCTGCGCGAACCCACCTGGACCCCCGGCTCTTCTGAACTGCATGATTTTACCGCCCACATCTTAAACAACATCGAACAGTTGAAGCTGGATTTGATTATCTCGATCGGCGGGGATGATACGCTAAACTATAGCCATCAGCTCCACCGCGAGGGGGTGCCGATTTTGGCGATCCCCAAGACGATGGATAACGATGTCTACGGCACGGACTACTGCATCGGCTTTTCCACGGCCGTGACCCGTAGCATTAACTTTATTCACAGCCTGCGGACGACCATCGGCTCGCACGAACGGCTGGGCATTATTGAGCTCTTTGGCAAACATTCCGGCGAGATTTCCCTGATTGCCGCCTATTTGGCCGACGTGGATCGGGCGATCATTTCCGAAGTACCCTTCGATCCGGAGAAACTGGCCGCATTTATTCTCAAGGATAAGCAGCGCAACCCCAGCAACTATGCCATGCTGACCATTTCCGAAGGCGCCTCGATGATTGGCGGCAGAAGCGGCAACTACGGGCAAGTCGATCCGGCTAAAAATATCGGCGCGGTCACGGGTGAAGCCCTTAAGCAAATTACCGGCGAAAAGATCCTGTACCAGGATGTGGCCTACCTGACTCGCTCCGGCGCCCCCGACTCGATCGATCTGATGGTGGGGTTCAACTTTGCCAATATGGCCATGGACCTGATCCAAGAAAACCGGCTGGGCCAAATGGTCGCCGTCCGAGACGGTAAATACGCCACCGTGCCGATCACCATCTTATCCGAAGGTATCAAACGAGTCGATGTCGATGAGCTGTACGATGTGGAGGCTTACCGTCCCAAGGTGAGGCATGTCAACGCCAAACCGATGTTTCTCTACTGAACCTCCCCCGGCACCAGGCCAACAAGAAAAACTTATACCCCAAAAAGTACCAGCTAACTGCTTGACTTGCGTTTTGGCGCGTGTTAAACTTTTCATAATTGGTTTCCCCCGGAGCATCATATCTACCGATGATATGATTGAACCGCCCTATGACGGATACCCTGAGCCATAAACGACGTTTACAAAGCTATAGTCGGGCCCTGATTACGACGCCTCTCAATACAGCTAGCATTTTAGACATGCTGCTCAAGCAGTCCAGCCAGGCCTTAACCCCGGAAAAAGCGCTCGTTTTTTTACGCAATCCAACGATCGGAGCGTTTACGGTTGTCCAAACCTGGCCGGAAGAGTTTGTCTCCGAAGACCACAACCGCTTTGGTTTAAGCAACGATCTGGCCAAGTGGCTGGCCGACACAGGCGATATTCTTCAACTCGATGAAGAAGGCTGGTCACCGAGTGATCTCTTCCTGGCGGATGAAGAGTTGGACCAACTCAAGGCTCTAGGTCTGGCCCTCTGTATTCCCCTGCCCGGCTCCGAACACTTGTTAGGCTGGCTGGCTCTCGGCTCCCGGGCCGATGGTCACGCCTATACCGCCGATGATCTTGTTTTCCTCAGTACCCTGGCCAGTCAAACTACTATTGCGCTTGAAAATGCTCAGCTCCTTGAAGCGGCCAACCGGCGGGCCGCCGAATTGGAAGCACTGCAAAAGATCTCGGCCGATATTCAGGCCGAGGCCGAACCGGATAAGCTGCTCAAATTTGTGGTCGAACAGGCCATGAAGCTGCTCAATGCCGAAGGAGGGTTGGTCTACCTGCTCGAACCGGATGGCCGGACACTGCGCTGTCTGGTTAGCCATGATTTAGACCAAGACTACACCGGCTACACCCTTAAATACGGCGAGGGCGTCGCTGGCCGGGTTCTGGCTCTAGGCGAGTCGGTAGCCGTGGATGATTACCACAAGTTCTCCGGCCGATCAAAGCAGTTTGAACATGCCCGGCTTGGTGCTGTCCTGGGCGCTCCCCTTCGCTGGGGCGGCAAAGTTCAGGGGGTCCTGTGCCTGGTGCATGGCCCTAATGGACAAAAATTCAGTGAAAGTGACATTTGGCTGATCGAACTTTTTGCCACTCAATCGGCTATCGCCCTGGAAAAGTCTCAACTGCTACAAGAAGCGCGCAAGAAGGCCCACCAGTTATCAACATTGAGCGAGATTAGCAGTGCCATCAGTTCCACACTCGATCTGCATACGGTCCTCAATCGCATTATGAGCTATGCGGTCGAACTGCTCGGGGCCGAGGCCGGATCGTTGCTGTTGATGAGTCATCAGGATCAAGACCTTACCTTCGAGGTGGTGCTCGGTCCCACCGGTCAGGAACTGCTGGGTAAATCCACCCAGGTAGGGAAGGGCATTGTCGGGACCGTGGCCCAGACGGGTGAACCGCTGATCATCAATGATGTGGCCGGCGATCCGCGTTGGGACGTTGATTTTGATAAGGCAACCCAGTTTAAAACCCGTGATCTATTGTGTGTCCCCATGTCGGTCCGGCACACCGTCATCGGCGTTATTGAACTGGTTAACAAGCAAGACGGCACCGGCTTTTCTGAAGAGGATTGTAATCTGCTACTCTCTTTTGCCGGGCAGGCGGCTATTGCTATCCAAAATGCCCAGCAGTTCACCCGCACCGATCAGGCTTTAGCGGTGCGCGTGCAAGAGCTGCAGACCCTGCACGCGTTTGATCAGGAACTTCAGACCTCGCTAGAGCTCAAGCCGGTTCTCGATATTATTCTGACCCACGCCATGGACGCGCTGGGGGTGTCAGTCGGTTTGCTGGGCATTATGCAGGAACGAGGGGGGCGAACCGGCCTGTACTTACTCTCGCAGCGTGGCATGCCGGTTGAAATGAGTCGCTACAAAGAAGAAATGCCCTGGCCCTTAGACAAAGGTTTAATTGGCCAGGTCATTCGCACCGGGCTGCCGGTTCTGATCAACAACGTTGATGATGCGCCAGACTACGTTACTAAAGCGCAACGGACCAAATCCGTGCTGGTGGTCCCCATACCACGCGATGATAAAGTGGTAGGTGTCCTTGATTTAGAAAGTCCAAACTTTGACTATTTCACTAACGATGACGTTTTGTTTCTGTCAGTGTTAATTAGTCACGCCGCTATCGCCATGAGCAATGCGCAACTGTTCGAGCAGGTTAAGCAAGCCAACGACTCCAAATCCGAGTTTATGAGTACCGCTTCCCACGAGCTAAAAATCCCCATGACCAGCATTAAGGGGTATGCCAAACTGCTCCAGATGGGGGCAGTTGGGGCGATGACGGAGAAACAACAAGAATTTTTGAACATTATCACCAACAACGTCGATCGCATGGACCGCTTGGTTTCAAACCTGTTGGACGTTAGCCGCATCGAGACGGGACGGATTCGGTTGGATATCAGCGATGTGCAAATAAGTGAGGTTATCCGCGAGGTTGTCGAGTCGGTACGAACTCAGGTCGAGGCCAAGAAGCAGCAGTTGACGATCGAAATGGCTGCTAACCTGCCAAGAATCCGGGCTGACTATAACCGTATGGTCCAAATCATGACCAATTTAGTGAGCAATGCCTACAAGTACACCCCGGAAGGGGGTAAAATTAGCGTCAGCGCCCAGCCCTACTGCCACGACGGAGGGGACAGCAGCGAGGTCCAGGGCGTGGTGGTGACCGTTAGAGACACCGGTTATGGTATTTCTGAGGAAGACCAAGCCAACTTATTCACCAATTTCTTCCGATCGAGCAATCAGGAGATTCGAAATGAACCGGGCACAGGCTTGGGCCTAGCAATCACGAAACGGATGATAGAAAACCATGGGGGGAAGTTAATTGTTGAGAGCAGATATGGCCAGGGCAGCGCCTTTACCTTCACCGCCCCGCTACTTAGCCGGATTCCACCCGGTGTAGAGGTTATAGAACGGTGAAGTAACCTCTTGTTAAGCTGTAGAAAGCTTTCTCAGGGCCTCTTCTTTGTGAAACTCAAGCTTACCGAGGGCAATAGCGGTACGTTGAAGCGCAGGCAAAGCCTGGTTAAGATGGTCAGGGTCAAACCAGGCCGCCGACAAAATTTCGTAGG
>CALMIS010000255.1 GCA_937864185.1 uncultured Chloroflexota bacterium | reverse complement strand
GGCAGCTAAAGTCAGAGCCGTGTTAGATCATCATAACCTTTAAAGCCGGAACTATTTCTGCGAGTGAGAGCAAGGGTCCAACTGATTTCGAGTCCGCCTCCGGTTCATTTCCAACGGCCAAAGGAGACCAGTTTGACTAGGCCGGCCAGTCTGGTGTGCGGCCCTAACCAGGCTGCCATATTTTTATGCTGGCTGTGTCATCCGGTTTCAGGGGGCTTGCCCAGATCCTCAATGTGGCGCTGCATCGCTTGGGCCGCCCGGTCAGGTTCACGCGTCATCAACGCTTCAATCAATTCCTCGTGTCGCCGGGCCAGATATTCCAAATCGTAGTTAGAAATCCGGGTGGTGACAATTGTCCAAAACCCAAACTGCAGGGTTTTCCACAGTTGATACAGCAGCCTGTTGCCGGAAATCTGGAGAATGGTTTCGTGGAAGTCGTTATCCAACCGAACCATCCGCTGGGCATCATTTTTTTGGGCGGCCTCGATCATCTCATCCAGAACTTCGCGCAAGGTTTGGACGTCCGCTTCGGTCAGGCGTGAAGCAGCCATCCGAGCCGCCAGCGACTCCAGGGCGGCTCGGACCAGATAGACTTCATACAGTTCTTCCGGAGCAAAGGATCGAACCGAAGTTCCCTTGTAAGGTTCCGATTCAAGAAATCCGAGCAGAACCAAATCTCGCACGGCTTCCCGCACCGGCGCTTGGCTGACCTGAAGCTGGCGGGCCAGGGCGGTTTCCACAATTCTATCGCCAGGGTTGAGTTTCCCATTCAGAATCGCTTCAATAATATACTCTTTGATATGCTGGCTGAGCACCACCCGAGGCGGAATCTCTATAATTGCTTCATCGTGTTTAAGATCTGAAACCATTATTTTTGCTTAGCTTTAGTGTCAATTTGTCGGGTCTCGGTCTACCCTAAAATTATGATAACATCGATTAACGATTATAAAAATTTTTCGACCTCGTCCCAAATGATTTGAGGCGTTTTGGCCCGGATTAAGTAGTACCGGCGCTGGCAAAAGCGCTGGCAAAAGTTGGCCCGGTTGAGACGCAGCTCATCAGTATCAATAATTGGCATCGGCAGGCCTTGGGCCAGAAGTTGGTTTAAGCCGAAATAGTTCATCAAGGAGTGGTAGGTTTGATACTCCCGTTCAAAGGGAATAAGTTCTGTCACCTTGGTATCATAATGCCCATCGATAGCCGGCAGAATCACCAGATCGACGTTGCTGGGGTCATCGTAGCGGTTGAATTCAGGCGTTTTATCAAAAAATTTGGCCACCCCCTGATCCTGGTTGGGTAAATCGGCCCGCTCGGTGCCTTTGGCCCGCAGCCGCAAGAAAACATTCTTGGAGCCCATCACCGCTACCCCCTGCTCATCGGTCACCGTTGTTTCGGTGGAGACCACCAGGCCGCCTCGGCGGCAGCCTTCAATTTGCGACATCGTTTTGCCGTGGTTGGCCTCGCCACCCAGAAACATAATTGTTTGCCCGTGATAACGGACCGCCGAGGCATGGAACGCGTGCAGGCCACTCAACTCCATCTTTAAGGCCAACATTGAAACCAGCGCTTTTTGAAGTTCGCCCTGAAACCAATCTCCCTCCAAAATAAGGACCCTATCTTCATAACGGACACTTTTACTCGTCCGATCCTGATCCCAAATCACATCCGGCGCTGGCTGGGTCACCTGGAAGCTAATCTGCACCTCGGCCAGGCGGTAGTTCAGGAAGGTCATTTCATCGAGGACGTGCGCTAGCGGTCTAGAGCCGTAAATGTCTATTCGCAGCCGGGCGTTGCCGGCTGAAAACTCTTCAGAAAGTTGTAACATAGGGTTATCACTCCTCATAAGTTCGTAATGGGCCGGCTCTGCAAGAGATAGAGCCGATCTTCTTCGGTGCCCCACTCGATATCTTGCGGGCAACCAAAGTGGGCTTCAATGTGGCGACCCAGATCGACCAAGTGGCGAAGTTCAGATTCGGTCAAAATCCGGGCCGAGACCTTCTCGGGCGGCACCGGTTCAACGCGGACACCCGCCTCGCCGGCCCGGCAGTACATCATCTTCTTATCCGGGACAAATTCGTAAATAATCTCATACGTTTCGCGATCGATCTTGTAGTGGTCCGGGGTGATGGCTCCGGAGACAATGCCTTCACCCAACCCCCACACCCCTTCTATGACCATTTGGTAATAGTTGCGCATGACCGGATCAACGGTGAAGCAAACGCCGGACTTCTCGGCATTAATCATGCGCTGCACGACTACGGCCATAGCCACTTGGGTATCGATAAAGCCCCGCTGGGAGCGATAAAAGATCGCCTGCGCGGTAAAGAGCGAAGCCCAACAGCGGCGGACCGCCTCTAGCAGCGCCGCCTCGCCGACCACGTTTAAAAAAGTCTCCTGCTGCCCGGCGAAGCTGGCGCCGGCCAGATCCTCGGCGGTGGCGCTGGAGCGGACGGCGACCGGAACGTTATGGCCCAACTGGCGATAACAGGCCACAATGGTTTCCGACAGTTCACCAAAGACAGGTACTTGTTCAAACAGGTGGCGAATTTGAGCTTCCACCTGCTGCAACTGTTGGTTAACCTCTCGATCCAAGCCGGCCAGTTGAGCCTCGATTTTGGGCCCCAAGCCCGTTTTTTCGATCATCTGCCGATAGGCCGGAGCCGTGACGACAAAACCGGGCGGAATAGGGAGACTCGCCCGGGCCATATCGCCCAGATTCGCCCCTTTGCCCCCGACCAGTGGGACATCGTGGCGCGAGATCTCACTCAACCAGGCGCATAGTTTTTCGGCCATGATCAGGCCTCGATTAGGGCCACGGCTCGAACCGGGGCCGCGGTCGTCCCTTTCCATTTGATCGGAAAAACGGCGACCTTAAAGCCAACGGGACCGGGCAATGCATCGAAGTTAATCATATTTTCCAGGTGGTAATACTCGCGCTCGATCATGACCTGATGGGCGGGCCAAAACTCCTTGGTCTCAAACATCGACTTCACCGGGCGGTCGAAGGTGGGGGCGTCGATACCGGCCATCTTGATGCCCTGGTCAAGCAGCCAGTGAGTGGCCGGCCCGGTCATGCCACAGTGGTCGGTCAAGTAACGCATTTCGGTGTTATAGCGTGACGCGCCGGTTTGGATGAGGACAATGTCAAGCGGCTTCAAAGTATAGTCAATCTTTTGGAGCGCGCTCTGCAGATCTGCCACGGTGATCCCGTAGCCGACCGGCTTATCGGAAAAATCAAGCACGACCCCATCACCATAGCAGTACTCCAGGGGAATGCCCTCCGGGCCGGGCGCATCTTTGCGCATGTGGCGAAGCGAGTCCACGTGCGTGCCGACATGGTCACCCAGGACGGCGACGTAATGAGCGGTCAACCAGGTGGTGCCATATTGGGCGGCGCCGATATTGGTGGCAAATTCCTCCCAGCTCTCCAGCATCGCCAACACGGGGCGAGCCACCCGGGGAAAGACCATCATATCGCCGCTAACTTCCATGCTGAGGTCAATTAGTTTGGTCATTGGGTACCTATATCCTTTTTATTTCAAAGAGGGGAGGTGACAGCCAGCGGTGGCTGTCACCTCGGCCTACTATTTATTTTAAGATCTCGACCAGGCCGGTGCTGCCGTTAAGCCGGACCCGATCGCCGCTCTTAATCCGGGCGGTGGCGTCGCCGGTGCCGACCACCGCCGGGATCCCAAACTCCCGGGCGACCACGGCCGTGTGAGACAAGACGCCGCCGGCATCGGTGATGACGCCCTTGATCTTGCTAAAGAGCACCACCCAGGCCGGGTTAGTCATAATGCAGACCAGGATTTCGCCGCTGGCGAGCTGGTCAAATTCCTCGGAGCCGGTCACCACCCGGGCAAGGCCCTCGACCGTGCCGGCCGCCGCGGGCAAACCGCGCACGACCCCTTCCACCGCCGCTTCCTCTTTTTGGGCGCGTTCCCAGCGTTCGGGCCAGCCCCACAGGGTGTGGTAAGGCTCCACATACATTGACCAGTGCGTGGCGGTGCCCAGCCACTCCCGGGGGCGGAGCTGGTGGGCTTTTTCGTAGTCGCGCCGGGTCTGCTTGATGATGGCCAGCCCGTCGTAACCGGCCGGGTTGCTTTCGGATTTGGGGTTGGCCACGTAAGCCCGGAGCTGGTCATACTCCAGGAACATAATATCCTCCGGATCGCGCAGCAGGCCTTCCTGAACCATCTTCCGGCCCACCGCCATCAGCACCAAACGGGTCCGGGCGAAGGTCCCCTGATCCATATAAAAGTGATGGTCAGGGGTAAGCGGCATCATGCGAGTGGCCAGGTCAACTGCGGTGTTTAATTTTTCTCGTTGCTCGGGGCTGGCCGTCTCGGGGATCAGGGCCTTAAGCTCGGCAATGGCCGCGTGGTGATCGTCGACCATGCGCTGGTATTCGGTGGGGAAATCATAGTCGGCGGTTAGATAGCCCTTGATGGTCTCAATCGCCGGCGTGGGATCTTCAACCCACAGTTTGTAAATGTATTCGTGAGAGTACATCGTCGGCTTAACCCCGTACTCTTGGCAGTAGGCTTCCACATCGGCCAAAAAGGCCTGGCCTTTGTCACTCGTGGCCAGTTCAGGTATGATCGCCGTGGCCGTCTCACCGGCCTCAAAAACAGCCTTGAGGGCCGGGTCGGCTTTGACCTTCTCTTTAAGCTGCCAGAGCGCTTCCAGGCTGTCCCAGTTGCGGTCCTTAATCGAGATGAGGATGCGGCCGACCAGACTGGGGTCGACCTGGCCGATGACCTCGCCCACCGCGGCCTGCAGGTCCATCGAGGATTGGAACTGGGCCAGGTTCAAGATCCAGTGGAGCCGGAAGTGGCGTTCCTGAATATCGATCGCTTCCTCTAAAAAGACCATCAACTCCTTAAGAGAGGCGCGCTCGGTGGGAAACGTATCCAGGTACTCGAAATTGCGCTGGATTTCAGGCAGGTAACGCGTGGTCCACCACTCCAAAAAATTGGTGGCATAGGTAGACATGATCCAGCCATAATAAGGGCCAAGCATCCCGGCCGACTCAGCCTCTCGCGGGACAATGGCGCTGTACAGGTACCCGTTCACCCGTTTGCCAATCCAGGCCTGGCCCAAGGGAAAACCAAAACGCCGGTACATATAATCCAGGGTTGGCCCCCACCAGCCGTTCAGGCTCCAGTACATCGGAGTAATGGGCCGGGGGACATGGTTATCATCCACAAACCAGAACAGCTCCTTTTCGGCATCATTAGCCCACTCGATTGGAAAACTCTCGTCGCCAAAGAATGTCCCCAACACTTCATTTGCATCAGCCATTGATTAAACCCTCCATTGGTATCTTAAAATTAAATCGCAAAATATTTTTAAGGAACCGTGTGTGGTTGCCTTACTCCACCACGCAAACTTATCAGCCCCGCGGATTAAAGGTTAGCAGCTTCATCTCGGTCATCTCTTCGATAGCGTACCGCAGCCCTTCGCGGCCAAAGCCCGAATCCTTGACCCCACCATAGGGCATATGGTCGATCCGGAAGGCAGAGGCATCGTTGATCATCAGGCCACCCACCTCAATTTTGTCGAAAGCGGCGTTGATGATGCGCAGGTCGTTGGTAAAGAGGCCGGCTTGCAGGCCAAAGTCACTGGCGCCAACGGCTTCAATCGCCTTCATCACGTTGGTGTAGCGATACAACCCCACAATCGGAGCAAACGCTTCCTGACACGAAACCCGCATCTCTTCGGTGATATTGGCCAGGACCGTTGGTTGCCACAGATTGCCATTACGCTCACCCCCGGTGAGCAAGACAGCCCCTCCGTCTATCGCCTCTTTAATCCAGTGTCCAATCCGGTCAGCCTCGCCTTTACTGACCATGGGGCCCACATCGGTTTCTTCGTCCAAAGGGTCCCCGACTTTGAGGGCCTTGACCTTGGAAACGAACGCAGCGGTGAACTGATCGTACACCTCGGTATGGAGATAAAGCCGCTGCACCGAGATGCAGGATTGACCGGCATAGGAGAAGGCGCCCAGCAGGAGCCGCTCAACCGCGTAGCCGATGTCGGCGTCAGCGTGGACAATATTACCGGCGTTGCCGCCGAGTTCCAGGGTCACTTTCTTGCGGCCGGCTTGGGCCTTCAGAGCCCAGCCGACTTGGGGACTGCCGGTAAAGGTTAGCTTTTTAAGCCGCTCATCTTTAATTAAAGGCGCCGCGTTTGGCGTTGAGCTCGGCACAACGGCGAAACCACCGCTCGGCCAGGCGGTCTCCAAAATAATCTCGCCCAGTTTAAGGGCAGTCACCGGCGTTTGCGAGGCCGGCCGGATGATAATTGGACAACCCGCGGCGAACGCCGGAGCTACTTTGTGGGCCACCAGGTTCAGCGGAAAATTAAAGGGTGAAATACCGGCCACCGGCCCCAGCGGCACCCGTCTCACATGCGCCAGGCGGTTTTCGGTGCCGGGTAGCCAATCCAGCGGCACAATTTCGCCATAAATGCGCTTGGCCTCCTCGGCCGCCACCTTGAAGGTAAAGGCGGCCCGCTCAATCTCGGTCCGGGCGGTTCGGATCGGCTTGCCCGCTTCAAGCGCCACCGTCCGGGCCAACTCTTCGCGCCGCTCGATGATTTTGGCGCTAATCTGCTCCAAGATTTCAGCCCGCTGCCAGGACGGCATCTGGCGCGTCGCCTCAAAGGCCCTCTCCGCCGCCGCGATTGCCTGCTCAATTTCCTGTGGGCCAGCCCGGTGGACCACTGAAACCAGCGAGTGGTCATAGGGGCTGTACCCTTCAAGCGTATCGCCGGTTTTGAGCCAGCGCCCCTCCACCAACGCGCCATACTCGCCCAATTGAGGTCCGGCTGGTACCCTTTGGGGTTCAAATTGAGTAGTCATCCACTATTCTCCTTTGGTTTTGCTTTAGTCCAGTATCGCCAGCGGCTCTTCGATAAAACCGACCAGGGTCTGCAAGAACTGTGCGCCTCTGGCTCCATCCACTATCCGGTGGTCGCAAGACAGGCTTAACTTCAGCATCGGCTGGATCGAAGCCTGGCCGTTAAGCGGCACCACCTTATCGGCAATCCGGCCTAAAGCCAGAATAGCCGCCTGGGGTGGATTGACGATGGCCTTAAAGCTATCAACCCCGTACATCCCTAAGTTGCTCAAAGTAAAGGTCCCGTCGCTTATGTCCGCCGGCGATAACTTGTTGGCCTGGGCGCGAGCCACCAGCGCTTGGCGGCAAGCCGCAATCTCCTTTAGCCCCAGCCTGTCGGCCTGCTGAATAACGGGCACGAGCAAGCCCTCTTCCACCGCCACCGCCAGCCCCAGGTTGATCTCGGGATTGGCCACGATGGCGCCCCTGACCCATTTGGCGTTGAGCCGGGGATGGTGGCGCAGCGCCGTGGCCACTAACTTCAGCAGTAAATCCGTCATCGTTAGCTTTTCCGCCAGACGCTGCTGCGCTTGCGCCTGCCACAGCCGCAAACGGGTGGCGTTAGCTTCCGCCTCTAAAAAAAAGTGAGGGATAGTTTGCCAGCTTTCGGTCAGGCGCTGGGCCATCACCTGCCACATCCGGCTCATCGGGACAGGTTCCAAGACGGGCGCCGGGCCGGCCTCCGGGAGCGAGGCCCGGCCGGCCGCTTCCAGCACGTCGGCGGCTAAGACGGCCCCCTCCGGCCCGCTGCCGGTAATCCCGGCCAGGTCGAGACCGCGCTCGCGAGCCAGGCGGCGGGCTTTTGGCGAGGCCAGGGTGCGACCATCGGCCGGAGTGGTGGAGTCTGAGGCTTGGACCGGTAAATGGGCCAGCACGTCGTCCTTCTGAATCCGGGGGCCGGCCGGCTTGACTTGAGCCAGATCGAGCTGGTGATCGGCGGCAATGCGGGCGGCGACCGGGCTGACCCGCCGGGGCCGGTCTTCAACCGGGCCGGCCGGGGCCGGCAGGCTGCCGGCTGGGCTCAGGTGGGTTTGAGTAGAGTTAGGGGCGGTGGCCGGGGCTGACTCGCCGGGGGCCAAGATCAGGGCGATGACCTGGCCGACCGGGATGCTATCGCCGGGTCGGGCGGTGACACTAATCAGGGTACCGGAAGCGGCGGCCTCGACCTCCACGGTGGCTTTGTCCGTTTCCACCTCCATTAGCACTTCGCCTTTGGCTACTTGATCGCCTTCAGCTTTGAACCAGGTCACCAAGACCCCGGTTTCTTGAGCCATCCCCAGGGCCGGCATAATCACTTCCTTGGCCACGATGAATCTCCTTCCTAAGCGCCTTTAGAGCCGGCCGCATAGCAGCTTGGCCATCTCCGTTACGGCGGCAGCCGTGGGGATGGTCAGATCTTCCAAGACGGGTGAAAACGGAATGGGCACGTCCATGGCCCCTAGCCGTTTGACCGGCGCGTCCAGATAATAAAAGGCGCCATCGGCGATGACCGAAGCCAACTCAGCCGTGGCGCCAAAACTGTAATGCCCCTCATCGATGACAATGGCCCGGCTGGTCTTTTTAGCCGACTCGATCAGGGTTTTGGTGTCCAGCGGTGTTAAGGTCCGTGGGTCAACCACTTCGGCGCTCAAGCCGATTTCGGCCAGCATGCCGGCCGCTTCCAGGGCCACCTGGACCATGCTGCTGGTACCCACCAGGGTGATGTCTGTCCCGGAGCGCTTGATGTCGGCCTGGCCAAAGGGAATGGTGTATTCTTCGGCGGGCACCGGCCCCTTGAGCTGGAACATCATTTTATCTTCAAAGGTGACGACCGGACTCTCATCCCGAATGGCTGTTTTCATCAAACCTTTGGCATCATAGGGCGTCGAGGGGATCGCCACTTTTAAGCCGGGAATATGGCTGACCCAGGCATGCAGCGATTGGGAATGTTGGGCGGCTGAACGCCGGCTGGCGCCCAGCGTGGTCCGGAAGACCATCGGGACCTTGAGTTTTCCGCCCGACATATAATGGGTTTTGGCCGCCTGGTTGACCATTTGATCCATGGTCAAGGTCATAAAATCACCGAACATAATATCGACGATCGGGCGCATCCCGGTTATGGCCGCGCCAACGCCCAGGCCGGCAATGCCTGCCTCGGAGATGGGCGAGTCGATGATGCGGGCCGGGCCAAACTCTTCCACCAGGCCTTTTAAGACCTTAAAGGTGGTGCCTGCCTCGGCCACATCTTCCCCGATGATGAAGACACGCGGGTCGCGGCGCATCTCTTCGGCAATGGCTTCGTTGATCGCTTGGCCAAAGGTGATTTCTCGGACTGGCTCAGGCATAGACATGGTGATCCACCTCGCTTTTGTCGGGAAAGGGGGCATGAAGCGCAAATTGAACGGCTGCTTGGATCTCTGCGCTTATCTCTGTTTCAATCTGCTCAAGGACCGGCGCTTGGGCCAGCTCTTGCTCAGTGAGCCACGCGGCCAAAAGCTTGAGCGGATCGCGCTCGCTTTTCCAGTATGTCTCTTCCTGTTTGGAGCGGTAGTAGCCGCGGTCGATATCGCCGACGTGGTGACCGTGAAACCGGTAGGTGTGAGCCAGCATAAAAGCCGGCCCGCCGCCGGCCCGGGCTCGGGCCACCAGCCCGGTCATCGTTTGATAAACGGCGCGCACCTCTTGCCCGTCCACCTCGACAGTGTGTAGCCCGAAGGCTTGAGGCCTGGCGAGCATGCTGCCGGCGGTGGTTTCAGTGTGGTGGGTGTATTCGTTGTACAGGTTGTTCTCACACACATAAATAACCGGCAGAGTCCACAGTTGGGCCATGTTCATAACTTCATAGAGCAGCCCTTCACCCAGAGCGCCCTCGCCAAAAAAGCAGACGGCTACCTGATCGGTGCCCCGCATTTTGATCGATAAAGCCGCGCCGGTGGCAATGCCAGCGCTGCCGCCGACAATGGCGTTGGCGCCTAAATTGCCGCTGTCCGGATCGGCGATATGCATGGAGCCGCCTTTGCCCCGGCAGTAGCCGGCCTCTTTGCCCAACAGTTCGGCAAACATGCGGTCAACCGCCGCCCCTTTGGCCAAACAGTGGCCATGGCCGCGATGCGTACTGGTGATGTAATCGTCCTGCCGCAGCGCTTCGCACACGCCCACGGCCACGGCTTCTTCCCCGATGTACAGGTGAGTGAGCCCGGGCATTTTGGCGCTTAAGTACAGCTCGTTGGCTTGCTCTTCAAAAGCCCGGATCTTGAACATTTGCTGGTACATCTGCAGCCACTGTTCCGGGTCCTCCGGGGTTGGAGCCGGCTGCCGGGCAGATCCAGCGGTTAGATTGGTCATGGTTTTTTCCTTAGCTGCTTACAGAGCGTGAGTTTCAGTACATCGCAATCCCGGCCGAGACGTTGATGTCCTCGCCGGTGATGGAGCCGGCCAGATCGCTGGCCAGAAAAATGGCGGTTTGGGCGACGTGCTCGGTCGAGACAAATTGATTGAGCGGCGACGCGCTCGCCATTCGTTGTCGAGCGGCCTCAACGGTAAGGCCTTGTTCCTTGGCCTGGGTTTCAAATACCCATTTGAGGCGATCGCCCTCCATCGGTCCGGGCGAAATGACATTAACCCGAATGCCGTAAGGCCCGGTCTCCCAGGCCAGGGTACGGGCCAGACCCACCAGCGCTATCTTAGAGGCCGCGTAGGGAGTACGGTTGAGTAAGGGGCGTTTGCCGGTCATGGAACCAATTATGATGATGGAGCCTGACTTTCGCTCAAGCATGGCCGGCAGAAAGACGCGACAGCACAGAAAGACGCCGGTGAGGTTGGTGTCAATCGTCTCTTGCCACTCGGCCGGATCAAGCGCCCACAACGGCCCGGACGGCCCGCCAATAGCGGCATTGTTGACCAGAATATCCACCCGGCCAACCTGTGACAGAATCTGTTCGGCCCCTTGTTGCACGCTTTGGGCGTCCGCTATGTCCATCGAAACCGCCATAGCCCGCCGGCCCAGCGCCTCCACCTCGGCTTTGGTCTTTTCTAAAGGTTCAAGCGAGCGGCCCGTCAGGACAACATCGGCGCCGGCGCGGGCCAAGGCCAGAGAGAGAGTCTGGCCCAGCCCCCGCCCGCCGCCCGTAACCAGAGCAATTTTATCGTTGAGTAACATCGATGTGCCTCCCGATTATTTTTATCCGCCTGTCGGTTTGTGGGTCTCAATCGGGCGATTGAGCTCAATCGGGCGATTGAGTAAAGACACGCTAACGCCCGTATAATTGTTATTGACAGCAGGATTCGATCATGTTAATATATAATCGATAATCGATTATATATTGGTTCGTCAGGCCTGTCAAGAATTGTTTCTGCCCTTCGTCGCGAAAGGATGCTTTTGGAGAGATGAACACATTTCAGTATGCCCGGCCAGAAACCGTGGCCGACACCCTAGCTTTGCTGAATGAATACGGAGCTGAAGCCAAGCTGCTGACAGGGGGGACCGACTTAGTCGTCGGCCTTCGAACCGGCAAGTTCAAACCTCGACTGGTGATTGACCTGAAGCGCGTGGCTGACTTGCCGGCCGGGATTAGCCTGGCCGGCGAGGCGCTTCAGATTGGGGCTTTAGCGGTTTTGTCGGATGTTAGCGCGGATGAACGAATCCGGCGCTATTGTCCGGCTCTCGTTGAAGCCGCCCAAACCGTTGGTTCGGTTCAAATTCGCAACCGGGCCACCTTGGCCGGCAATATCTGCAACGCCTCACCGGCCGCTGATACGGCCCCGGCTCTGTTGGTCTATGGCGCCAGGGTCAATTTGATGGCACCGGCCCAGAGCCGGCAGGTCCCCTTGAGCGAGTTCTTTGTGGGGCCGGGGCAAACGGTTCTGCAACAGGCCGAAATTGTGACCTCACTGGAAGTGCCGCTGCCGCGGCAGCCGGTAGGAGCTTCGTTTGTGAGGCTGACGCGGCGGCGCGGGGTGGACCTGGCCACGATCAACGTCGCCTGTCTGGTCAACGCGGCCGGCGTCACCCAGTTTGCCTATGGCGCCGTCGGACCGCGTCCGTTTCTGGTGGTCGACGACAGCGGTTGCCTGGCTGACCCGACGGCGGATGACCGGCAAATTGATCAGGTTATCAAGCAACTGGCGGCTCAAGCCAGTCCGATCTCTGATGTGCGCGCCAGCCGGGAGTATCGCCAGGCCATGCTGGCGGTTTTAAGCCGGCGCGCCCTCCGGGCCGCTCTGGCTCGATTATCAACTAACTTCTGAATTGAAACAAGGAGCTTGACCTCGATGCAAACAGCCAAAGTACCAATGACCTTAACCGTCAATGGCCAACAACACGCGCTGGAGGTAGCGCCTCATCATACGCTGCTCGATGTTTTGCGTAAAGCGTTGGCTTTAACCGGCACCAAGGAATGCTGCGCCGAAGGGGAGTGCGGCGCCTGCACGATCCTGGTCAATGGCCGGGCTATAAATTCATGTCTCATGCTGGCCCTGGAAGCGGATGGGTCTGAGATTACTACCATTGAAGGGTTGGCGGTGGGGGGCCAACTTAGCCCCCTGCAGGCGGCCTTTCTAGAAAAAGGAGCGGTGCAGTGTGGCTTCTGCACGCCGGGCATGATTATATCCGCGCATTACCTGCTACAGCAAAACCCCCAACCCAGCGAGGCCGAAGTCAGGGAAGGGCTGGCCGGCAACTTGTGCCGCTGCGCCGGCTACAGCCGGATCATTGAGGCCGTCCTGGCAGCGGCCAAGGAGCAGAACTGATGGCTCAAACGATTGGACAATCGGTGCGGAGGATGGGGGGCTATGAGCGGGTCACCGGGCTGCAGCGCTATGTCGGCGACCTCCGCCTGGAAGAGTTGCTGCATGTTAAGCTGGTCCATCTTGACTGCGCTCACGCCAGAGTTAAAGCCATTGACTCTCAAGCCGCGCAGCAGGTTCCAGGGGTTCACTGCATCCTGACCGCGGCCGATTTACCTCAGCCCGTGCCCCGTTTTGGGCCAACGTTTCGAGACCGGCCGGTGTTGGCGGTAGACCAGGTTAATTTCTACGGCGAACCTGTCGCCGCCGTCGTCGCCGAGAGCGAAGATGCCGCCGCTGCCGCCGCCGCGCTGGTGCGGGCGGACTATGAGGACCTGCCCGGCGTTTTTACCATTGAGGCCGCCTTGGATCCGGCTTCGCCGCTGGTTCAAGCGCCTGACCTCCGGCCCAACAGCCCTCTCAATCAAACCAATATTATGGGCGAATGGACCTACGGTTGGGGTAACGTGGCGGACTGCCAGGCCGACTGCGTTATCGAGAATATCTACACCTTTCCGATGATCACCCATTTTGCCATCGAGCCGCATGCTTTCCTGGCGGCGCCGGAGCAAGACGGCGTGGCCATCTGGAGCGCCATCCAGCATCCCTATGAGCTCCAGCGAACCATCGCCGTCCTGCTCAATCTGCCGGTCGCTAAAGTGCGGGTCATCGCGCCCGATCCCGGGGGCGGTTTTGGCGGCAAGGGCTATCCCAAATTCGAACCGCTGTTAGCCTTTTTAGCCTTAAAAACCGGCCGGCCGGTTCGCTTGGCGCTCACCCTGGAGGAATCGTTTCAGGCCGTCCGGCGGGCTTCCGCCCAGGTCCGCATGCGCACGGGATTTACGTCGAGCGGCGAGATAGTTTTCCGCGATGTGGAAGGGAACTTTTTGATTGGAGCCTATGTGGATATTGCGGCCCGAGTGGTTGACAAGGCCAGTTATGTGGCCTGTGGCCCTTACCGGACGCCGCACGCTAGAATTGTCGGCCGGGCCCTGTTCTCCCATACCACGCCCAGTACCGCGTTTCGCGGCTTTGGCATACCTCAATACGCCTGGGCCATCGAATCCCAAATGGATGAAGCGGCCAGGCAGTTAGGCCTCGACCGCGTTGAAATCCGGCTCCGCAATCTGCTAAAAAAAGGCGAGCCTGTCGTCCTGGACGATACATTGACCGATGGAAATTGGGCCGAAGCGGTGCAAAAAGCCGCGACCGCGATCGGCTGGGGCCAACCCCTGGCCAAGGGACGTGGCCGAGGGCTGGCCATCGGCCTAAAAGTGTCGGCCACCGTGGCCGCGTCATATTCGATTCTGCGGCTCCATTATGACGGCAGCGCCTCACTTATCGCCGGGACGTCGGATATGGGGCAGGGCGCCCGTACGATATTCTGCCAGATTATAGCCCAAGAACTGGATCTGCCCCCCGAGCGAACGACCGTGGTGATGGGGGATACCGCCATCGTGCCCTACGATCTCTCAACCTCGGCCAGCCGCTCAACGGTCTTTATGGGCAGGGCCGTGCAAAATGCCTGTCGCGATATCAAAAGTCAGCTCAAAAAATTTGCCGTCGAAGCCTTCTGCCTGCCGGAGGCCGCCGTCAGGGTGGAACCCGGTGTTATCCATCTACCGGATCGCTCTCTATCGTATGCTGAATTTTTGCGGGAGTACTTTGGTTCGGTCAGAGGGGAAGTGATCGCGGTTGGCTCAGCCCGGGGTGATTTTGTCCCGGGTCACCCGCTGGGCGGGAAGGCGGCTTTCTATGAAGTGGCCTGTACCGCCGCCGAGGTAGAGGTGGATGTCGAGACCGGGGCCGTTTTGATCACAAAACTGGTGGTGGTGGGGGATGTCGGCAAAGCTCTCAATCCTCAGCACGTTGAGATGCAGGATGAAGGGGCAACGGTTATGGGGCTGGGGCATACCTTGATGGAACACTTGATTTTAGACGGCTCGGGCCGGGTCCTGAATCTGGGAGCCCTCGATTACCGGATCCCCACGACCCAGGATATTCCGCTGGAGTTGCACTCTTTGTCCATTGAAAATGAAGACGGACCGGGCCCCTTTGGCGCGAAAGGGGTGGGCGAAAGTGGGATTTTGGCCGTCGCGCCGGCCGTTGGTGCCGCCATCAACGAGGCGGCCGGGGTGACAATCCGTGAGCTGCCGCTGACTCCGGAAAGAGTGTGGCAAGCGATTGCTGAAAAACAAGTTAAAGAAACAACCCCGATCTGAGGGCTGGTACCCTCGATTCGTGGCGCCCAAAGCAGCCAAGGCAACCAGGCTGGTGGGTAGTCAGAGGAAAATTCTTGGCCCCGCAGGGCGCGGGATCCGCCTCGATCGATCCAGTATGCCAAGGCAATCTTGGCCCTCAATGCCAGAAGCGAGCACGGTCACTATTTCTTGGGGAAAGCCGGTCTTGACAAAGACCTTTTTTAGTCACCCTCTTTTCGTTTCTTCAACCAATCACTCATCATGTTGACCACAAAATCATCGCCGGAGGAGGCTCGGGTTAAGGCCACGCCTGCGGCCGGCAAGCTGGCCAGGTCGGGCAGCACAAAGTAACGCGGTTGCCAAGTAGGATGAAATTTTTCTTTAAACTCGTGTAGCCCCTTGAAGTTATAGAACTGGTTGACGTGCTCATAAATGAAATGCAGGGCCCGCTCGAGTTGAGGATCGTCCGGCTGATCACCGACGCCGGACAGGGCACTCAATCCCAGATTGAGACTGGCGTAGTTCTGGCCTCTGGCCCACTCAATGAGCGAGATGAACAGGAAATCCATTGTCCCATTTTCAATCTCCGCCCGGCGGCGCATCAAGTCGATGGTAGCCTCGTTACGTTGGTACTCCGGGACAATGTTGGCGAAGGCGCTGATCAGCCCAGTCGGAGTATAAACGGCGATGATCGGCCCGGTGCGGATGTAGTCGTCATCAAACCAACCCAAGGAGAAGCGTTTTTCTCGCCCGTGCATCAGGGTCAGCCATTCGTCGCTGACCTCGCGCAGTTCTTCGAGTAAGAGGTCGGACAGCGGTGGCTGGTGGACCTTGGCTCGGAAGCCGGTCTTGGTCAGCCGATTGAGCGTCGAGCGCAGGCTTTTGTTATGCCCCCCGGCCAGACTAAAGCCGGCCAGGTCGACCAGCCCATCATCGCCAATGTGCAGACTATCGAAACCAGCCGCGCGATAATGATCCAGATAATCGGGCAAGGTTTGATAGAAAGCGGCTTGCCAGCCCTGACGCGCGCAGAAAGCTTTGAAGCCGGCAATGGCCGCGGCCGCATCCTCAACCGGGCCGATGGGGTCGCCCAAGGCGATAGCAAAGCTACCCTTGGCGGCATAAGCCACCACCGAGCCGCCGGGACTAAACCAATAGGTTTTGTCCGGCAAGAGGTTCATCCGGGCCAGACCGGAGCGACCATAAGCTTCAATGATGGTCCGTGCCTGTGCCCGTTCGTCCGGGGTAGCGGGGTGGCGCTGGATGACGGGCTGTAGCAAGGCAAACAGCGCATAGCCGAGGCTGGCCGCACCAACCGCATAAATCGAGTCGGCAAAGTAGCGGCCGAAACCAGTGGTCGGCTCCAGGCCGGGGTCGTAGAACTGGGTGAACATAAGGATGGTTTGATGCAGCGCCGTCGGAACGCTGAAGTTGACGCTGAAGTGCCGGTCGAGTAGGTAGAAGCCGGCCGTACCGTAAGCCAGGGTCAAGAGCAGCACTCTGGCCAGAGTCAGCAGTCCGCGTCGCAGCGAAGGGGTGTCGGACAGGGCATGGAAATGGGGCCGCAGGTAGAGCAGCCAGCCGGCCAGTAAGGCTGCCAGCAGCGCCTCTTCGTAGTCCAGCCCTTTGACCAGGTGACTGATGATCGAGACTGTCAGAGCCGCCAGCGTCAACAACCAGGCCGCTTGTTTATGTCGCCACAAACCGAAACCGAGTGCTAACAGAGCTAGGCCGGCCAGGGTGGCGGTCAGATGGCCACCTTGCCGGATGAGCAGCGGAGTGACCGGTCTGATGAAGTCGACCCGCTCGGCCAGCGAGGGCGTCATAGCCGACAAAACATTGATGACGCCCATCAGCCCGGTTAAAACCGCTACAATCTTTACACTCCAGCCCCGCACCGGGGCACGTTCGGCCGGGGTGAAGGTTCTAAGCCGGTGCAATAGGGCAAAGCCAATCAGCACCGGTAGCCAGAAGCTGAGGCCGCGGAAAGCCAGAACCACCACGGCGGCGACTGCAGCCGGAATGTCGAGCGAAATCAGCACCAGGGGCGTAATCGTCTCCACAAAGCCAACCCCATGGGGTGTGGGTGAGACGATCAGAAACAGGATCATCATGGCATAGCCGGCCACCAGCGGACCGAAGTGGATCGATTGGTTGAAGGCCAAAAACAAAGTGTAGAAACAGGCCAAATTGACGGCGTGCCCGGCCAGGGCTATACCGAGACTGCGAAATAGACCTGAAGGATGGCGGGCTAGCAGTTGAGCGGCCTCGGTGAACTCGGCGGCATTGCGCGTACTCCAGTCTTGGCTAAGCAACACCGGTCTTTTGAAGTAGCCGCCCAGCCGGTTGACGGCGCTTTGCAGCCACAATAAAATCCGGCGGAGCAGCTCCGGTTGCCACAGTCCCAGGATTAAGACCCCGGTCATCCCTCCGGTCAACAGCAGCAACACCGTGGCGCCCAGCAGCTCGTACAGATGTAAATTGTGCTGTAGAAAAAGATAAACTATGCCGACCAGCAGCACCAGGGTAAAGGCGACAAAATCAAAGATGTAGACCAAAAGGGTGCCCGCCGCCGCCCGCGCCGCGGATTGCCCCCGTTGAACGGCATCGTCTACAAACAGGGCTGCGCCACCCGCGCCCATCCCTGGCGTAACCAGCCCTACAAAGAAGGAGGCAAAGGTAACCGGCAGTAAATCCCGCCACCGACTCTGCACCTCCACGGCGGCAAAGGCTGACCGGTACAGCCCGGTAAAGACGCCAAAATAAAGCGTCTGTAGCGCTACTGCCGCCATAATCCACTGCCAACGTCCCTGACTCAGGATATCGACCAGCCGTTGAATTTCGGTGAATTTGGCGATGACAAGCCAGCCGAAGGCAAGGATAAACAGCCACAGCAGCCAGCGTCGTATCATCAAGAGGGCTCCTTAGCTTTTTGAACGCTCGATAGAACAGTTTATCATCCGGATTGACGGCGCTTATCGGCCAAACTTGACACCCCCATCGGTCCCGTAATCGGCGAAGCGCCGGCCATAGGGCCGATCGAGGCTCCCAAGGCGCTGCCGCCTAACATGGTGATGAGCGCCCCTAGCGGTCCAAACGGAAGGCTGAAGATAAATCCAACATATGGTCAAATATTTTGTTTTGTTGAACTATCCTCATCTGGTGGCGGTGAATTCTGCCAGTCAAACAGCAGTTGGTGAATTTCGGCCAGGGCCAGGTCTTGGGCGGCAAGGTGATTGAGAATAGCTCGGATTTCTTCTTCGGCTTTTTGGTTGATCAGAAAGTCGTTGTGGGCTTCCAGCCGGTCTCTGGTCGCCTGGCGGTTTTGGCTCATCATAATAATCGGCGCAGCATAGGCGGCTTGCAAGGAAAGGGCCAGGTTCATGAGAATGAAGGGATAGGGATCCCACTCGTAGATCCAGCCGGTCACGTTCAGGACAATCCAAAAAAAGAAGAAAACGGACTGGATAATAATAAAGTTCCAGGAGCCCATAATCCTGGCTACACTGTCGGCGGTGCGTTGGCCGGTCGTCAGTTGTTCTTGAAAAACGTCATTGACGTTTTGTATCACTGGGTGCCGGTGTTTGAAGGGACTGGGAAACTGCAGCCGATTGGGCGCAAAGTTATTGCTACTCACTCTTTGATCCTTTCGAAAAAATTTGCCAGCCATCAAAACAATCCCCAACAAGTAAAGCGAAATGTTGGAGTTGAAGTAGGGCAGGTTATGCCGACTGCCGAATTTCTTGCAGCAAGGTGACCAATACGACGGCCAGTGGCACGGCAAAAAAGACACCGCCAATCCCACCGGCTTTGGCCCCAATCAAGAGCGTCACCAGCACCGCCGCCGGATGCAGATGGATGGCTCGACCATAAAAAGCGGGGGCAATGATGTGCGATTGTACCTGCGCCACGACCGTGTACCAGCCCAAAACCCATAAGGCCAGCCAGGGGCTAACCGTCAGCCCGCTCATGAACCCAATCAAGAGCGCGATCGCCCCGCCCACGTAAGGGACAACCTCAATCACGCCACCGACCAGGGCAATCGTTGGGGCGAAAGGGACACCCAAGATCATTAGGCCCAGCCCAAAAGCCACGGCGAAATAGAGGGCCACAGCTAACTGAGCCCAGACCCAACGACTAAGTCGCTGATGTAGCCGCGCCAACACCAGCCTGACCCGGGCTTGGTGGCAGACCGGGGTCAAGCCACACACCAATTGCTCGCCGAGTGTGCCGTCGGCGGCAAAGAAGTAAGTTAACACCAGCACCACCAGCAAGTCAAGAGTCAACTCGCCCGCGCCGGCCACAGTACTCAAAACCGCCGAAGCCAGCGCACCGGTGTATTGGGTCAGGTTTTGGGTCAGTTCGGTCAAGGAGGCAGCCCATTGGCTGAATAGCGGCAAGCTACTCAATTGGTCGATGGCCTGCTGTATTAAAGCCGGACCGGTGGATCGCACCAAGTCGATTTCGGCGCTAATGACCGGCACTAAAAGGGTGCCCAACCCACTCAACAAGCCGAGCAGAGCCAGATAGACGCCCAAGACGGTTAGCCCACGCGGGACGCGCCAGGCGACTAAGCGGTTGGCCAGCGGCCGGATGGCCAGGCTAAGCAGAAAGGCCGCAAACAGGATAGCGCCAATGTTAATTAGCAGCGTGCTGTAGCTGATGGTCAGCCAGAGCGCCAGACCCAAACCGAATAGGGCCAGCCAGGCCGAGACACTGAGCCGCCAGACCGGTGGCTTGGTCTCGATTTCGCCGGTTGGGGTTTGCTGGGCTGCCGCGTCAAAGGCGGCAGCCGGATTAGCCAACTTCGGTCTTGGGACGGGAATTAGGTTAGTGTTAGTGGAGCTGGGGGTGTTCTTTTTGGCCTTCATCAGACCCCCTTTGGGGCTGCGGCCCGGATGGCGGTTAACAGCTGCTCCACGGATTCTTGTTTGGCTACAAAATCGGTGGCCCCGGCGGCCAAAACCTCGCGTCGATGTCGGGCATCATCGTAGATGGTGACCACAATCACCCGACTGCCGGGCGCAGCAGCCTGAAACCGGCGAATGAGATCAATGCTGTCCTGGCCGTGTAGTCTCAAATCGAGCAGGATCACTTGCGGTTGGGCCGCCGCAGCCAGAGCCAGCGCCGGGGCAGCCCGGTCAGCCGCGCCGACAATGTTCAAGTCCGGTTCCAATCCGAGCCGCATCCGCCAGCCCAGGAGTACGTCCGGTTCGTCATCGACCAATAAAATTGTGATCATAGCGAGGTCCTTTTCCTGGCGCAGGTGGCGTAGCGCTCGTCATTGACTTTTAGCTCGATTTCGGCAACGCTATCGTTTGAACTATAATCCCAGGTTATGCGCCACGGCTTATGATGAGCATACTCGCTCCGGCCTTCCCGCGCATCGGGCAAAGGGCGTGGCTGCATCTCAGACTTTAGGCGGAGAGGTTCAGTCGTCGGTCATAGTAACCGGTAATCAGCCACTGACGACTGACAACAAGTGATTGATAAGGGGAGGAGATACTTTATGACCATTCGGGTGCTTATTGTCGATGACCATAGTGTGGTGCGGCAAGGCCTGCAAATGTTCCTCAGCCTTGACCCGGAGATCGAGGTCATCGGCGAGGCGGAAAACGGCGAGGAGGCGCTACAACTGGTGGCGGATCTTCAGCCGGAGGTAGTCTTGATGGACCTGGTGATGCCAAAAATGGATGGCATCACGGCCATCAGCCGGCTGCACCACAGTCACCCGGAGGTCGAGGTCATCGCCCTGACCAGCGTGCTGGAAGACGCCTCGGTGGTGGGGGCGGTCAAGGCCGGGGCGATGGGCTATCTGCTCAAAGACACCAAAGCCGAGAATCTGTGCTGGGCCATCAAGGCCGCCGCCGCTGGGCAAGTCCAGCTCTCGCCGGAGGCCGCAGCCCGACTGATGCGAGAGGTCAAGCTGCCGGACAGCCCGGAGAGCCTGACCGAACGGGAGACCGAGGTATTGCGCCTCATCGGCCACGGCCTGTCTAACAAAGAGATTGCCCGGGAACTGAGTATAGGCGAGAAGACGGTCAAAAGCCACGTCAGCGCTATCCTCAGCAAACTGGGGGTTCTGAGCCGAACCCAGGCCGCGTTACAAGCGGTCAAGTTGGGGTTAGTGTCGGAGTAAGGCCACCAAGACCACGATGAAACAGGGAGGCTGGTTGTTCAAGGGGGGGCCGCACCAGCAAGGCCTGCTGGGAGCAGTAATCACGCTGGTGGTACTATTGGGCGGCTGGTGGGTAGCGCATCGCTGGTTTGAAGCCAGCCTGTTGGCCGAAGCCCGCGGGCAGTTGGTGGTGGTTGAGCGGTCCATCTGGGCGCTGCAAAGCACGGGACTGGTGGTTGTTGGCCTGGGGAGCGTGTTAGCTTACCTGGTGATTAGTCGTCAAGCCCGCTTGTCCCAGACCGTTGAATCGCAATTTGAGGCGTTATCGCAAGCGCAGTTGTTCTTAGAACAGCGTGTTGCGGAACGAACGCGAGAGCTGGAAACGCTGCTTCAGGTCTCGCGAGACCTGACCGGGACACTTGAGCTAGGAACTTTGCTGGGGCGCATCTTGGAGCAGTTGCGCCAGGTGGTTGATTACGACGTTGCGGCGGTGTGTGATCTGGTGGATGGAGAACAGTTGCGCCTGCTCCATTCGGTAGGGGTATTCTCGTCCGACCGGGCAGCGGATAGGTGGCTGCTGGCCGATTTCCCCTTTACCGAGCCGCTCTTCCAGCGCCAACAGCCGGTGCTCATCCCCGACACCCAGGCCGGCACGCCAATAGCGGAAGACTGGCGGGCGAGCGTTGGCCCGATTTTAGACTATGTCAGGTCTTGGTTGAGCGTCCCGCTGTCGCTTAAAGGCCGGCCTATCGGCCTGCTGGCTTTCGGACACCGACAGGCTGACCTCTATACCTCTCGCCACGCCGAATTGGCTCTGGCCCTGGCCGGCCAAGCCGCTATCGCTATTGAAAATGCCCGGCTGTACGAGCAGGCCCAGGCGTTGGCCTCGCTGGAAGAGCGGCGGCATCTGGCCCGTGAACTGCACGACTCGGTTTCACAGGCATTGTACGGCATTGCCTTGGGCACGCGCACGGCGCGGATGCTGCTGGACCGTGACCCCAAGCGGCTGGCCGAGCCGTTGGACTACATTATGAATCTGGCCGACGCTGGCCTGAGCGAGATGCGGGCGTTGATTTTTGAACTGCGCCCGGAAGTTTTGGAGGCCGAAGGCTTAGTGGCCGGCTTGACCAAACAAGCCGAAGCCATCCAGGTCCGGCACAAGCTGCAGGTCACTGTCAATTTGGGCGAGGAGCCGGATACCCCGTTAACCGTCAAAGAGGCGCTGTACCGCATCGCCCAGGAAGCAACGCATAATGTAGTGAAACACGCCAAAGCTACTGAGATTAAGCTAGCGTTGCACAACGCTAACGGTCTGACCCTGGAAATCCGCGATAATGGCCGGGGCTTTGATCCCGGCCAATCATTTCCCGGCCATTTGGGACTGCGCTCGATGCGAGAGCGGGTTGAACGACTGCAAGGCCGCTTTGAAGTGGAGAGCAAGCCGGGCCAGGGCACCACCGTTCGGGTGTGGCTGCCAGCGCCCGGCTAGTCTTAAGGGAGCGCCCGCAATTGGGGCACGGCCAGCCACAGCCAAGCGGAGAAAGCTAAAGCAACCAGGGCGCTTAAGACCACCGTGAGCGGTTCGCTGGTCAGCTCGGCCAGCCAACCGGCCAGCAAAGCGCCCAGCGGCATTAACCCGAAGAAACTGAGGGTATACACGCTGACCACCCGGCCGCGCAAGTTGTCAGGCACCAGGGTTTGGATGAGGGTGTTGGCCATATTGAAGAGAACCATGAACCCCCAACCGACCCCGGCCATTGTCAGTAAGGCCAATGGCAGCCAGCGCATCTCGGCAAAGATGAGCAGCAGCCCGGGAAAAATAAAGCCGCCTAATGTCAGCAATTTGCCTTTGACCGGCCAACGTCCCAGCAAAGCCACGGTTAAGGCCCCGATCAACGCTCCCCCGCCTCGGGCCGATTGCAGCCAACCGTTTGTAGCGGCGTCGCCACCTAAAACGGTCACTGCCCAGGCTGGGATGAGGGTGGTGTAGGCCAGACCAAAAAGACTCATCATCGCCGCCGTGCCAATGAGGGTGCGGATCACGATATTGTTTCTGATGTACTGCAACCCGTCCTTTAGATCATCCAAGGCGGCTCGCTGGACCGGCTTGGGGGTGAGCTGGACCTGCATCAGGGCCAGGGCCACAATCACCGCCACAAACGACAGCCCGTTAAAGGCAAAACACCAGGCCGGGCCAACGGCGGCATAGGCCGCCCCGGCCACAGCCGGCCCCACGACAGTCGCCAAGTTGAACATCGTAGAATTAAGGGCGATGGCGTTAGGTAAATCCTGACGGCCGACCATTTCAAAGACAAAGGCCTGCCGGGCCGGCGCGTCAAAGGCGTTGGCCACGCCCAAGAGGAGGGCCAGAATGAGGATGTGCCAGGGCTGCACCACCTCTAGAAAGGTCAACGCCGCCAGAATAGCGGCCAAGATCATCATCGCCGTTTGGGTGACGATCAGTAACTTGCGGCGTGAGACCCTGTCGGCGATGACGCCGCCGTAGAGCATAAACAGCCAGGAGGGGAGGCCGGCGGCAAAGCCCACGTATCCCAAATAGGCCGGCGAACGGGTCAGTTGGTAAATCAGAAACCCTTGGGCCGTGGTTTGCATCCAGGTTCCAATGAGCGAGACGAGTTGCCCGCCAAACCAGAGCCGGTAATTGCGATATTGAAACGCGGCAAAGGTTTCCCGAAAGCTCAAGACTGGAAACGGGCGGCTGCCGGTGTATTCTGTTGCCAGCCGCAACCGGGCGGCCAAGCGAGAGGTGATTCGTCTCAAACGGGTTTCCCCACTGGAGGAGGGCGGTAAAGCCGGCTGGTTGTTGTCAATCGTCATGCGAGTTAGCTCGATGAGGAGAAGTCGCCGAAAGTCAAACCGGCGCCAGGCAATATTGTACTTCGATCGGGAAGAAATCATTAATTTGGCTGAGGACCGGTCAAAAAATGCTCAAGCAGCGAGAAGGGGCATCTTCTTCTCTCGGGCGAGTAAGTGTAAGAGCGGAGTTACTTCGGCTGCCTATGCTGACCCCAGAAACCCCCGTGCTTTACAGGGGAGATGGTAGAGGAGACCGATGGCCTTTCGCTACTGGGAATATGTCATCCTTGTAAAAATATGAAGAGTACATAAGTGACTAAGACTCCCAAAGTAAAAACCGCCAAAGCTAGGAACCACAATTGGAGATTAACGTTGTCGAATCCCAGCGAGGCTCCGTTGGGCCTCTTTCTTTGAGCTTGCCAGAAACCCCAAATGATCAAGGCGGTTAAAAGACTAACAATTAATAAAAGCAGTAATGGGATTGGATGGACAGGAGACATAGCGCTTCCTCAGTTATTATTGGCCCAACTCTAGCATAACAGAAGAGGGCGCAGCCGTCTTTAAGACTGACTGAAGCTAAGCTAAAGTAAAGCTAAAGAAAATTGACAGATTGTTTGTTGCGCTTGGAGTTAGTCTGGGCGGGAGGATAAGGGCAACCAGATGGTAAAGGTGCTTCCCTTTCCGGCTTCGCTGGCCACCTCGATCCAGCCATTATGAGCCACAACTAGATCGTGGGCAATGGACAGCCCTAATCTCATGCCCTGAGGAAAACGGATACCGGTTTGGCCCCGGTAAAGGGGGGTAAATATTAATTCTTGCTCGGTCAAAGGGATGCCTCGCCCGGTATCGATGATCCGGATGCCGACCATCCCATCCTCACGATTAGCCTTTACTGTCACGGTGCCTGGTTCGGCGGTGTATTTTATGGCGTTACTGAGCAGATTGCCGACAGCTTGTCCCAGGCGATCAGGATCGACTTCCAGAAGCATAGGTTCGGCCGGCAGCTCGGTTCGCCAGGTCACCCCTTTGCTGCGAGCAGCTTCTCGCCAGGGGACCAGAACCTGATCGAGCCAGGAGATTAGTTCAACCGGTTGGCGGTCAAGTTCCAACGTGCCTAAAACTTGCTCGTGCAGGCGAGCCAAATCCTCCAACAGTCGCTTTAAACGCTCAATTTCTTGCTCGATGCCACCCAACAATTCCTGGCGCAGGGTGCCATCTGTCCCTGCGCGGCCCATCAACGCCTCAATAGCCGAGTGAACTGCTCCGAGCGGCCGGCCTAGCTCGTGTACCAAGTTGGCCAGCAACTGGCGCCGGGCTTGCTCCAAGTTGCGGAGTTTATCGACCAGACTGTTAACCGCTCTGAGCAACAAACGAATTTCGTCAGGTCCTTGTTCGTAGAGCGGGCCTGACCAATCTCCCCGGCTCAAACCGTATATCGCCAGGGTCACTCGCCGGATCGGACGTTCCATGTTAAGCGCCAAGAGCAAACCGACGAGCATTCCCAAGACCAAGCCTGCCATCAGTACGCCAAGGATCAGATACCGTAATTGTAGAAACTGCTCCTGCACGGTGGTTAGCCGGTGACTGAGCCGGATTAGCCCAACTACTTCTTGGTGGGAACCAAAAACGGGGATCAGAACATCGGTAATTTCTGCGTCTAGGCGAGGGCTATAGCCGGTGTTTATACTTGGCTCACCGGCCAAGCCTTTAATTACCACCGGCAGATCGTCCTGGCGCTCGCCTAGCTGAGTAAGATCCGCCGGATCAGTGGAAGCCAACAACTGCCCCGAGGCATTGAGAAGCATAATCCGGGCCGTTAAGACCTGGCTTAGTTCATTCACAAAGGCTTGGGCTTGGGCCGAGTTTTGCCACAACCCAGGCCGGTTCTTAACCAACCTGGCCACCAGTTGGCCCTGACCGGTTAATTCACCCGCCAGTTCGGGCAAGACTACCGCTGTTTCCAGGACATAGATCAAAGCGATGCCCATGACCGGCACAATCACCAGGACCGGCAGCAGGTGGCTCAGAATTAAGCGCGCACGCAGCGTTTTTAACATTACAACTGAGTGGGATCCAGCTTGTAACCAACCCCCCGGATGGTGACAAGCCGCTGCGGCCGCTGAGAGTCTTGCTCTAGCTTCTGACGGAGGGAACGGATATAGACGTAAACGATCTGAGGCTCGCCGACATACTCCGCTCCCCAAACCCGCTCTAGCAACTCATTCACTGACACCACATATCCGGCCTTGAGGGCCAAGGTATGGAGCATGGCAAATTCTAGAGGGGTCAAATCAATCGTCTCATTCTCTAAGCTTACAATGTGGGCGGCCGCATCAATGACCAGCTTGCCGATAACCACTGCTTCTGGCTCAGTCGTTGCCGGACCGGTTCGTTCAACCCGACGCAACACCGCTTTGATCCGCGCTAGGAGCACACTTAAATTAAAAGGTTTAGTTACATAATCATCAGCACCCAATTCCAGCCCCAAGGCCTGATCTAACTCCCGGCGGCGGGCCGTTAAGAAAATAATAGGCACTTCTTTTTGATACTGAGTTCGAGCCGCCTGCTGCAAAATTCGAAGAGCATCCAGGCCATCCAAGCCCGGTAACCCGATATCCAACAAAATCAGATCAGGAAGTTGGTGCTGCACTACCTCAAGCGCAGCCTCAGCCGTGGCCACGGTACTGGCCCGGTAACCGGCTTCCTCCAGGTTCAAGGCCAAACTCCGCCGCATCAACCTGTCGTCGTCCACGAGTAAGATATGTTTGGTCATTGAACATACTTGTTGGGCGGATACTTAGCTGTGCGCCACAAACCCCCACTTGCCGCCGATCTGCACGGCAGCCAACCCTTCGGAAAACGGGGCAGCCTGCTCAAATTGCGGTTGAAGGCTAAATTGGCCGGAGGGGTGAATATAGCCAGTTTTGCCGTTGACCTCAACTTCAGCTAACTGTTCGTGGAACGGCTCGGCGCTGTCAAACTGGGGTTCGATGATCATTTTACCGCTTTTATCGATATAGCCCCACTTACCGTTGCTTTGAACTGGGGCTAAACCAGCGGCAAAGGTCGAGGCCGCCTCAAACTGCGGCTCGATTGTAGTTTGGCCCGTGGTATCGATGTAACCCCAATGACGGTTCAATTCAATCGGCGCCAGGCCTTCGGCAAAACTGCGGGCCTGGACAAACTGGGGCTCAATCACAAGCTCACCTTTCTTATCCACATAACCGCGCCGGTCGCCTTGCATAATCCAGGCCAGCCCGCCGGCAAAGTCCCACCCTCCATCGAAGCTGGCCTCGCCGATCGAGGCACCCGTGGAGTCTATATAGCCGATCTTGCCCGCCTGCTTGACCAAGGCCAACCCTTCGCTGAACGAACCGGCAAAGTCATAGACCGGTTCGATGACCATCCGGCCATTCTTGTCGATGAAACTCCACTTGCCGTCTTCCTGGACAGGGGCTAGACCCTCGCTGAAGTTCTGAGCGTGTTCATACTGCGGTTCAATAACAGTCTTGCCGGTCGGGTCAATGTAGCCATAGGTTTGATCCATTCGCACCCAGGCCAGACCGTCGCTGAAATTGCCGGCCTCATCAAATTGAGGCTCAATGACGGTCTGGCCATTTTTGTCGATGAAGCCCCACTTGCCACCGCTTTGTACTGCCGCCAGTCCATCGTGAAAATCGGCGACGTGATCAAACTGAGCCGGAATAGCCAGGGGAACCAAGGGTGTGGCCTGAACGGTGCTGTTGGCCAGCCGCGTTTCCCCTGCCGGTGTCTCCCTTGAACCGGCCGCCAGCCGGGAGACAGCCCGGATTAGAGCTGGTGCGCCGCGCCCAATAATGGTCACGGCCATCAGCAGTGACAGGGTCCAGATTTTCCAGTTTTTGCGCCATTGACGTTTCCAGTAGTTTGTATTCATTCAGTAATCACCTTGAGCCTATGAAGTTACCTCTGCCATATCACCCAACGTAACCGTGACCTTGACCGGCTTACCGTCGCGCAGCACGGTCAGGACGATATCTTGCCCGGCCTCGTCCTTGCGTAAGGCGGCTTGCAAGTCAGTGATGCTGGTCACCGGCTGGCCATCGAGAGCCGTAATCACGTCGCCCCCTACCTGGACACGCCGGCCCTCGATGTCGGCGGCCATATAGCTGCCGTTGAGGTCGGCTACATCAGCCGGACTGCCGATCTCGACCTGCTCGATGAGGACTCCTTTCTGACTAACCGGCAGCCCCATCGCCTTGGCAATCTCCGGGGTCAGATCAAGCCCCTGCAAGCCTAGATAGGGCCCGTGCCCGGTCACCGTACGGCTTTGAGGCGTCTGGTCGGTTGTTTGGGGCCGGGCCGCCAAGGTAACATCAAGGGTTTGTTCTTTGCCATCGCGCAGGATCGTCAGCTTGACCGTTTGGCCGACTTTGGTGGCCCCGGCCAGTTCGCTAACTAGATCATCAAAGCCGGTCACCGGCTGGCCATTAAAGGCCGTAATGACATCACCGCCGCCCCGCACGTCCCGGTCTTCAATCTTGACCTGGCGGTCGCTGCCGTGCAGACCCGCTTGGGCAGCCGGACTGCCCGGTGTCACATCGATCACCAAGGCTCCGTGTTGGTGGTCTTTCAAGTCCATGGCTTGAGCCAATTCAGGGAAGAGGCTGATGCCGCTTAGGCCCAGCCAGGGGTGCTCATAGTGACCGGTTTCGATTAAGGCCGGCACCACTTGATCGACCACGGCAGCCGGGATGGCAAAGCCAACACCCACCGAGGCTCGCACCGGCGACTCGATGGCAGCGGTGACGCCGATGACCTGCCCCTGGTCGTTGACCAGCACCCCACCGGAGTTGCCGGGGTTGATTGGGGCATCCGTCTGGATGATGTCCGGAATGGTGTAGCTAGGGGTGGGCAAACCTGAGTTTTGGTCCGGGTCGCCACCGACCGGCAGGACTCGACCCAGGGCGCTGACAAAGCCAACGGTCATGGTGTTTTCCAGACTAAAGGGGTTGCCGATAGCCACCGCCAGTTGGCCGACTTTAAGTTGGCTCGAGTCGCCCAAGGCAATCGGTTGGAGTTGATCGGCCGGCAGGTCTACTTTCAGGACGGCCAGATCGCTGTCGGGGTCGGCGCCGACCACTTCCGCCGGAACAATGGTGTGGTCGGTAAACGTGACGGTGATCTTATCCGCTCCGTCAACCACGTGGTTGTTAGTGATGATGTGTCCGGCTTTATCCCAGACAAAGCCGGAGCCGGCCCCGTGCTGGTAAAATTGTTGAGACCCGTCCGGCTGCTGCGGGTTTTGGCGAAAACCAAAGGGTTCGCCGAAGAAGAAGGGGAGTCCCGGCAGTTGGGAAACATTGGGCAACGCCTGAGTCTGGGTCACTTGGATGCTGACCACCGAGGAGTTGACTTTAGTGTAGATTTGTTCCAGTTCGCCTTCCAGAGCGGCGACCGTATCGTTTTTGGTCACCGGCGCCGGGGCTTGAGCCGGTCCCCTGGTTTCCGCCGGGCTGGCGATAGCCGCTGCGACCTTCGACCCGATCAAGGCCGATTTAGCCGGCAGGGCCACCGCGCTGCAGCCCATCAGTCCGATTAGCAGCAAAACAATTCCAGCGTATCTAAAAATGATATTCTTGTTCACTTGAGTTACTATCCTTTCTTTAGGTAGAGCGAAAACATGGTCCAATTCTTGAGGCGGTTTAACGTTTTTTTCAGGCCTTCGATGCTACCTTCACTCATTTTAATCAAAGCGGGCTGGCCGTGCCTCCGCTGAAAGTCGGAGATTACGGTCAGACTTTCTACGGAGGCTGGCCCTGGCCTTAAGCCCGTACCTCCTGGCACCAGCACCTACCCGGCGGCAAAAAGCAAAATTGTAGCCGCCATCAGAGCGGTCAGGTTGGGCCAGATCAGGAGAAGAATCACAAAAAACGGGTCTCTTCATCGTTGAAGGGACCCAAATATTATCAGGACATCATAGAGCGAGGGGCGCGATTGTCCTGGATATATTGCGCCCAATCAATAATTTTCAGTGCTTTAACATGCTAGGTAGCATCCTGGCTTCAGCGATCCATTGGTGGACTTCGGCTAAAGTAGGATTGACTTCAGCCAAACGTTGGAAATAATTAATCTCCATCAGCCGATGGTAAAGATCAGGCGGTGACCGTTTAGCCAGCGCAGCAACGGTCTGCACTCCGGCAGCCTCCAGTAAATCCATCTGGACGGCGTCGAGACTGGGGATGCGCGCCAGGTCGGCCCGGCCCGCCAGGTCAAGGATAAACCGTTGGTCAACCCCCATCTCCTGGGCCAACGCCTGGCGAGCCTGGGGCGTCTGGGTTACTTGGAGAAGTTGGGCACCGGTATTAACGCATCGCGCCCTCAATTGTGCAGCCAGGCGCGGGGTTACACCACTCATTTGATTGATCGAGTTCAACATCATTAAGCTCCTTTGTCACTCTGCATATCCGCGAGCCCTGCCGGATTGGTTTTACAACCTCATCATACTCGACAAGCCGTCCCCCTGTCTTGGGACTACCGTCCCGATCTAGCCGGGACATTTTGAAGGGAAGGCTTGGGGATAGAGCCTCCGTCAAAGGTCGGAGAGTCTCTCAGACCATCAGCTGATGCCGGCCTTATGGACCAAGGCGTATAATGAAACTGGCAGATTTCCCGACCGAGTCAGGACAATTGCCCCATGACAACGGGACGATGTCTGGGCTAGACTCAGCCGATCATTCATGAACCTGGGCGTTGTGGCTTATCCAGGCTGGTCAGTTGGTGGGCAACAACATCATCAGAGTCAAATCGTAAAGGAGTAGCCGGTGTTCGATATCGGCTTGGTAGTTAACCGGACTTTAGTCTATGGAGCGCTGACGGCCATTATCGCCGGGTTGTACATCTTGCTAGTGACCTCATTGGGGCTACTGTTTGAGTTGGAAACCGGTGACCTTACAATTTCATTGGTGGTCACCGTTCTCATCGCTGTCGCCTTTCAGCCCTTGCGCCAGTCGCTGCAACAAGCAATTGACCGGCTCCTCTACGGGGAGCGAGCCGATCCCTACACCGTGTTAGCTCGGCTCGGCGAACGGCTGAAGGTAACCCTGGCCCCGGAAGCGGTCTTACCCACCATCGTTGAAACCGTGGCCCAGGCCCTCAAACTTCCTTATGCCGCTATCGCTCTCAACCAGGAAGACGACTTTGTGGTGGCGGCTGCCTACGGAACCCTCCGTGACAAGCTCGAAGTGTTGCCCTTGATCTACCAAGGCGAGAGCATTGGCCAGTTGCAACTTGCCCGGCGCTCGCCGGGCGAGCCGTTTACTGCCGCGGATTGGCGCTTGCTGCAAAGTCTGGCCCACCACGCCGGAGTGACTGCCCACGCCGTGCAGCTTACCCTGGCCTTGCAGCGTTCGCGGGAACGAATTGTGACCGCCCGAGAGGAAGAGCGCCGCCGCTTGCAGCGCGACCTGCACGATGGCCTGGGCCCGACCTTGGCTAGCTTGAGCTTAAAGCTGGACGCCGCTCGTAATCTGTTAACCCGCGACCCTTTAAATGCCGATGGACTGTTACTTGAACTCAAAGGCCAACTGCAGGCCACCATCGCCGAGGTGCGCCGCCTGGTTTACGGTCTGCGTCCGCCGGTGCTGGAGCAGCTAGGCCTGGTTGGTTCGCTGCAGGCTTTGACCGCCAATTTTCGCGACGGGCTGCGAATCGGGCTTGATGCGCCGCCATCGCTGCCGCCCCTGCCGGCAGCGGTGGAAGTGGCCATCTACCGGATTACCCAGGAAGCGCTAGCCAACGTGGCCCGGCACGCTCACGCACGGCAGTGTGAAGTTAAGCTGCGGCTGCTGGACCAGCAGTTCCTTTTGGAAATTAGTGATAATGGCTGTGGCCTGTCGCTTTCTCACCAGGCTGGGGTCGGATTAAACTCGATGCGGGAGCGCGCGGCCGAACTGGGGGGAGCGTTTCATTTGGAGTCCTCGCCGAATGGTGGCGTCCGTCTTATAGTGAAACTGCCGCTGAGAAGACTGACAGTCCTTGAATCTGACCAAGCCGGTCAGGCAACTTAGGCCTCTGGAGACGATATGGAAGAAGATACGAGGGACCCTATTCGGGTGTTAATCGCTGACGACCATCCGCTGTTTCGAGATGGCGTGCGAGCCCTGCTTAACTCGCTGCCGGCCGCCCAGGTTGTTGGCGAGGCAGCTACCGGCGCTGAGGCCGTGGCTCAAGCTGAGGCCCTTCAGCCGGATGTGATTCTGATGGATATCTTGATGCCTGACTTGAACGGTATTGAAGCTACCCGCCAGATCCTGGGTCAGAATCCAACCATTGGTATATTGATGTTGACGATGTTCGAGGATGACGAGTCAGTTTTTGCCGCGATGCGGGTTGGGGCCCGGGGTTACATTCTCAAGGGTGCCGATCAGGTCGAAATCTGGCACGCCATCCAGGCTGTGGCCCGGGGCGAGGCTCTCTTTGGACCAGCCATAGCTCGGCGGTTGATTAACTTCTTTAGCCGGGCCTCTATCCCAACCCATCCTTTTCCGGAGTTGACCGAGCGGGAACATGAAATCTTGAGCTTGATGGCCCAGGGCTACAGCAATGCTGAAATTGCGGAGACATTTGTCCTTAGTCCCAAAACTGTCCGCAACCACGTCTCCAATATTTTCAGCAAACTTCAGGTCGCCGATCGAGCCCATGCTATTGTCAAAGCGCGCGAAGCAGGCCTGGGTTAGCCGGCAAAGTGCCCGACCCGGGCGGGATGATTGCCTCAAGATAAAGGTGGGATAAAGAATCCACCAGGTTGGTTTCAATTGGGCGACCATAACATGGTCAAAGCCGCGTTTGAATGACTGCGGGCCCGACCGAAAATATAGACCGACCTTCTGGTCTGACTCGGCCAGGGCGAGAGCCAACCTGTTGCCTGGTTAGAAAATAGAATCAAAAAAGCCGCCTCGAGGGTTAGGGGCGGCTTTTTGAATCTCGGGCGTTAGTTTGAACCAAACAAACGATCGATACCGATCAAGCTGATAGTTTCTGCCGCTGCCACAGCAACAGGGCTCGTTGCGTCCCAAGTCTTTTTTAGGGCCGGTCGTAGTCCGATTGAACTTCTTGACGATTTTGATCTTCTCAAATAACCGTGCTTTTTCGGCCAGGATAGCCTCGTCCTCTTCGGTTAGCGGAGAAATTTCTCCGGTTTTTCCCAGGCCCCGTAAAGGTCAATCAGTCGCTCGATGACCGGGCGGCGATGATCGAGCTTGGGTGGTGCCAAGGCGGTCAGCAAATGGCCTCAGCCCGAGGGTAATCGCTGGGACGGCCCGCTCCCAAGCTGCGAATAAAGATAAATGGGTCAGAATCTCAGCGAGCATCCATTATGGTTCGTTGCTTGTTAGATTTTTCTCAGTATTGACTCTGTATTTGGCGTAGCCTATAATAGCGGCATAGTATGGGCGTTATAAAATAAAACAACTTTTGGTAACCGGTTTCGGTGGGTGTTGCCCTCGCTGCTGGGCCAACACTGTGGCAGTCAATCATAGGAAGCCGCTGACAGCACGTCAACGGCTTTTTTGTATCCGCAAGCGGTCAGCCT
>CALMIS010000254.1 GCA_937864185.1 uncultured Chloroflexota bacterium | reverse complement strand
TGCTCAAAGCCACCGGCTTCCAGAAAGGCCGAGCGGCGAATCACCGAGGCGCCGGCCAGAAAACCCAACAGGGCTGAACCCGGCATGCCGGGTTCACGAGGCAGCGGGCTGTTGGCCATCAGCCGGCAAGTGGGATCCTCCCGCTCCTCCGGCCCGACCAGCACTCGGGCCGTAATCACGGCCAGGCGCGGCTGGGCATCCATAAGATTAGCGGCGTAACTCAGCCCGCCCGGCTCCCACCAGGTATCATCATCACACAAGGCCACGTAAGGCGTGTCCAGGTGCCGCACCCCTAACGTCCGCCCCGCCCCACCGAGATTGCCCCCTGCGTTGATAATTTCAACCTGCGGAAAGTGCTGGACCACGGTCGCGGCCGTGCCATCCGTTGAACCGTTGTCCACTAAAACGATCCGCGGCTGCTCGGGTAGGGCGGTGAGATGCCCCAGCGAGGTTAAGACCTCCGCACAGCGGTTATACGTGAGGATCACGATCCCCACCCGCCGGTCAGGTTCGACCGGCGGGTGGGGCGTCCTTGGAGAACTAGATACTCTTTCACTTGGCATCGTTTTATCGAAGTCGATTTGGGCCTCCAATGAGGATAAAAATCTGGGGGTGCGGAATGGATTCCGCACCCCAGAGATTATTTGATCAACGTTAGCGAGACGCTTCCCGATTGATCCCACTGGTGAAGAAAGTCCCTTCGGCCAGTTTGGTCAATTTCTTATCGGTTTCGCCTTCCTCATTGAGCGTTTGCTGCAACAGATTTTCCGCCTCGGTATAGCCGAGTTCCTTGGCATAGGTGCGGACCGCGCCATAACCCGCCATCTCGTAGTGCTCGACGCGTTGGGCGGCCGCGATGAGAGCCGCATCTTTGACAGCGGCGTCACCCGTCGCCCGGATGACCTCCTCACCTTCTTTGATCAGGCCCACCATCGCCTCACAGGTCTTGCCGGAATGGGATTGGTTGAGGGCGTTAAAGACTCGATCCAGGCGGCGAATGTGTTCCTGGGACTGCTGGAGATGGAGTTGAAACGCCTGCTTCAGATCAGGCGAGGACGCGGCTTGAGCCATTTTGGGCAAAGCCTGCACAATCTGGCTCTCCGCACTGTAAAGATCCTCCAATTGCTCGACAAACAAACCATCTAAAGTATTCAGATGCATCGAAAAAACCTCCTCAGTAAACTTGAAACTATGACTGTCCTAAGACAACGTCTACAATATTTCTGACCAGGCCAGCCAGGCGGTGCTCTGGCCAGAAAACTTACCTGCCGTAGGCTGTTCATCCCTAAAACCTTTCTTAAAACGTATGCCAATAGACGGCACAAGATTGGCAAATTTCCGGCGGTTCGTCCGACGCTAACTGGCGCCGAAACGCCTGGTAACTTTCACCGGTCCAAACCGCCTCAGCCCCTTGCTCGGCCATGTTGCCCAGGTTGAGCCGATCCGGGGTGGCGATCATGCAGCAAGGCATGGCGTAGCCTTGATAGCTAATGTAGGCCCCCCGCCAGGGCCAATCGCATCGCTCCGGGCCGGGCGTGCCGGGTGGGTGCAGTCGCGGTTGCGTCCGGGGCAGCCGCAGTTTCAAGCCCACCTCCCGCGCGACCTGCCGGGCCTGGCTGAAGTATTTTTCAATTCGCTCGGGATCCTCAGCCAGCAAGGTTTCCTCCTGGACGAAGTGGCGCATCGGTTCGTAGTGGGCCGGCAAGCTAGACTCGCCAAAATCATGGCACAGATGCTGGACAAAGATCTCCGCCATCGACCAGCGCGCCGCCAGGCGAACCAGATCGGGCAGCTCGTGCAGGTTTTGGCGCATAATGACCATGACCATGTGCAGATGAGGCCGCTCGCTGTTGAGCTGCTGCCGAGCCGCCAAGACCCGCTCGAGGTTACGCTGGACCCGCTCAAACCGGGCGCCCAGCCGAATCCGTTCGTAAGTCTGAGGGGTGGCCCCATCCAACGAGACGTGCAGACAATCGAGGCCGCTGGTCACGCACTGTTCGGCCCGGCGGCGATTGAGCAAGGTCAAGTTTGAATTGGTCGTGACCCTGATGCCCTGCCCGGCGGCATAGGCGACCATCTCAAAGAAGCGCGGGTGCATCATCGGTTCCCCTAAACCTTGTAAGTGCAGATGTTCAAGTTGCGTAAACTCATCAATGAGGCGGGTAAAGGTTTCGAACGCCATGAAGGCCGGCGGGCCATGCGGCGGGCCATCTTGCCGGAATTGGATGGGACACATCTGGCAGCGAAGGTTACACTGCCCGACCGGTTCGATTTGGATATAGTTGGGAAGTTGCATCATCTTATCCTTGATCAAAAGAAAACTACTCGAAATTTTAGCGCCCCCCAGATCCGCCAAAAGACGGCCAGGGGCGGGATCAAAGCCGAAGTAACCACCATCTCGCTGACGTGACTGAGCGCCCGCGAGTTGTGGCGCAACCGCCGGCGACAGAAGCGACCGGTTAGAAACAGCCACACACCGGTCGCGCCGAGGGCCAACCAGCGACACCGACCCATCACGCCGCTGAAAGCCAGCCCCAGCGCCGCCAAGATACTGTAGTAATGGCCCGGCGGTCCGGCCTGAATATACTGCCGGTAGAAGTCCGGATGCTTTTTATAGAGCAACGCGTTGAAGAAACTTTTCCGCTGCTGGCTTAAGCTCACCCCCCAGCGAGCCGGGCGGACCGGGTGAACGACCCGGGCGGCCGGGGCATAAGCCAGCCGGCTGCCTCGGGCCAATAAGGCAAAGAAAAGATCGCTATCCTCACGCCAGGCCGCGGTGAAACGCTCATCAAAGCCGCCGACCGCCGCCAGCGCCTCGCGCCGGTAAAAGCAGTTGGCCGTCACAAACTCTGTCTGTTCGAGACCGGCCGCGTCGCGCTCGTAGTCGGTGGGCGAGGCCGGCAACGGTACAATCACCCTACCCGAGACGCCGGCCACCTCAGCCTCAAAAGCAGCGACACCAGCGCGCAGCCAGTCCGGCTCGGGCAGGCAGTCATCATCGGTGAAAGCGATAATGGCGCCCTCCGCCGCCTGCCACCCTTGATTGCGGGCCGCGGCCGGCCCGTGCTGACCGGTGACGGCCAGGTAACGGAGCCGTGGCGCAGCCACCGCCGCCTGAGCTTGCACCACAGCTTCGGTCTCAGCCGAGGCAGCATCATCCGCGACGATGACTTCGTAAGCCGCCGGGTCAAAGTCCTGCGCCATCAGCGCTTCTAAACAGCGCTGGAGGAGATCAGGCCGCTTAAAGGTTGGCACAACCACCGAAACCTGAATCGACATCGGGCTACTCCGGCTTTTCCAACAGAAACGAACCAATCACCAGCGCATCCAGCGGTGAAGTCCAGAAACACTCGATCGCATCACGCGGCGAGCAGACAATCGGTTCACCCCGAGTATTAAAAGAGGTGTTAACCAACACCGGCACGCCGGTGCGGTGTTGAAAGGCTTTGAGCAAATCATAGTAGAGCGGGTTCTGAGCCCGATTGATCGTTTGAATCCGGGCCGTGCCATCCACGTGGCGGACCGCCGGGATATACTCCGCCTTGTCCGAGCTGATCTCATAGACAAAGAGCATAAAGGGGGAGACCTCGGCCCCGGCAAACCAGTCGGCGGCCTCTTCTTCCAGGACCACGGGCGCCACCGGCCGGAAATCCTCCCTATCTTTGATCTCATTGAGCCGAGCTTGCATCTCGCCGGACAAGGGCGAGGCCAAAATCGAGCGGGCCCCGAGGGCACGGGGGCCGAACTCCAGGCGGCCCTGGAACCAGCCGATAATCTTGTCCTCGGCCAGAAGCGCGGCGGCTTCCTCGGCGACGTTGGTCAGGCGACGGTAGGGCAGTTTTGACCAGCTTAGAAACGCTTCGATCTCGGCATCGCTGTAGGCCGGGCCTAAAAAGACGTGATCCATGCAGTACTGCCGGGAGGCGGAGCGGCCATTCGCCGCCGCCCGGCCTTGAAGGTCAACGCTGAGCGCCGCCCCCAGCGCCGTCCCGGCGTCACCGGCAGCCGGTTGGACCCAGATGCGCTCGAAAGGACCGCCATCGCGCAGGCGGGCATTCATCACGCAGTTGAGGGCAACCCCACCCGCCAGGCACAAGTTCTCGCTTTGAGCGGCCTGATGCAGCCACGCCATCAAGGTCAAGACCGTTTCCTCCAGCGCCATCTGTAACGAGCGGGCGAGATCGTAGTGGCGCTGCTCTAGGGGACCGCCTTTCGAGCGAGCGGGACCAAAGCGGTCCGTCAATCGCAGGGCCTGAATTTGATAGTCACCGTTTGAGCCAAGTTGAATGATTTCCTGAAAATCGACCAGGTAGCGAGGCTGGCCAAAAGAAGCCAGGGCCATCACTTTATACTCATCCGAGGCGGGCAAAAAGCCCAGATATTCGGTCACGCGTTCATAGAGCAGGCCCAGAGAATGAGGCATATTAACCTGGCCCAAGCGTTCCAGGCGCTCGCCTTCGCCCCGGGCATAAGAGGTGGTCGCTTTTTCTCCCCGCCCATCGAGCGTCGCCACGGCGGCTTGCTGGAAGGGTGAGGCGTAGAAGGCACTGGCCGCATGGGCCAAGTGATGCTCAACAAAATGCCAGCGGTAAGGCCCATCAAGGCCGGCCCCCCGGAAACGAGCCTGCAAGTGATGAGGCACGCCGCCCACCAGATGGCGCGGGGCATTGACGATCGATGACAAGAAGAGCGGGTCCCAGGCGGCTTCCCACTCTGCCGGAAGGGGATGGGCGCTGGGCTCGAGGGGGAACGTGATCGTCGCCTCGGCGCGATAGGGCCCAAGCAGCAAGAAAGGATCGTATGAATAGGCAATGTGCTGGACGTCGACCAGATTAATGCCGGCCTCGGCCAGACAGTAATCGATCGCGTAAAAGGGGAGTTGATAGGTAGAAAAAGGAATAGGGCGCTTGCCGTGCTTAACGTGGGTAAAGCGCTCTTCTTCCGCCGCCGCAATCACTTGACCATCCTTAACCAGGCAGGCCGCCGGATCGTGATAAACCGCGTTGATCCCGAGGGTATACATTTAGCTTGCTCCTATATACTTTACTGGCGATTCTTGTGGATTACGCCCTGGCTTTGCCTGCGCTGTCTCGGCAAGCAAACTGCTAACCGCTTGCACCACCATTTGGGGAGAAACAAGGCGTAAACAATTGTGGTGCCCCTCCGGGCAGACACTCTTATAACAATACTTGCAAGGCACATCGTGAAAAAGCAGCCGGTGGGGCACAGCCCAGGGCGTATGCTGCGGGTTCGTCAAGGCATACAGATCAACCATCGGTGTCCCCACGGCAGCGGCCAGATGAACGGGGCCGGTATTGTTGGAAATGAGCAGCGGACTCAAAGCCAGCAGGGCGGCAAACTGCCCAAGATCAAGACGGTTGGCCAGCGAGTAGGCCGGCCCGGTCATCTCTGTTCGGATCAAGTCGATCAAGTCGGCTTCTGCCCCTGTCCCGGTGAAAAGGATTTGATAGCCCTGTTCCACCTGGAGCCGCCGGGCCACCTCGGCAAAGTGCTCCGCCGGATAACGCCGAGAGGGGGCGCTGGCCCCCGGATGGATCACCAGCCAGGGCTGCTCCAAATTAACCCCAACTTCGCGGAGTAGAGATCGAACCTGTCCGTGGGCCTCTGCCGGCAATCGTAACGACAACCGCTCATCGGCAGTCTGACAGCCGGCGGCCGCGACCAAATCGAGTTGGCGGCGCACTTCGTGCCGCAGGCAATGATCCGGTTCGGGGTCCGGGAGCCAGTGGGTCAGTAGTTGGTAGGGGTTTTCGCGGCAGTAGGCCAGCCGGAGGGGAATATCGGCCAGATAGCAGAGCATCGCCGTTGGCAGCGGGTTTTGGCTGTAGACCGTAAAAATAACCGCGGCCTCAAAGCCCGCTTGCCGCAATTGAGCGGCTATCGCCAATTCCGGCTGGCTGTTGGTTCGCGGGTCGGTCGCCTTGAGCCAGGGCGCGTCATAAACCAACACCTGCTCGATTTCCGGAATCAAGGCGGCTACCGGCCCACCGGCCGAGGAAGTCAACAGGGTCAACCGCCGATCAGGCCGGGAACCTTTAAGTGCTCGTAAGGCCGGCGTAGTCATCAACACATCGCCCAGGCTGTCTAACCGCACACACAGAATATTCTTGGCTTGGGCCCACTCATTTGCTGCAACCATACGCTTAATGCTCCAAGCCAACCCGGTGACCATTGGTCAACGGCTGAAGCGCCTCATCAATCCGCTCGATCAGGCTGGTGGTGGAAAAGTTATCGACATAAGCCAAAATCTTGACCACTCCGCCCAACGCTTCCACCAACGAGGCTTCCGGCAGCGTAGCTCGAGTATAATCACCCCCCTTGACAAAAATATCCGGCCGGATGGCCCGGATCAGCCGATCGGGCGTGTCTTCATCGAACGGGATGACGTGATCCACGCAACTGAGGGCTGCCAGAACCTGAGCCCGATCCTCCAGGCTGTTGATGGGCCGGTTTGGTCCTTTCAGCCGCCGCACCCCGGCATCGGTATTAAGGCCGACAATAAGAGTCTGACCCAATGCTTTGGCCTGCTTCAAATAGCTAATGTGACCGCGATGTAAAATATCGAAACAGCCATTGGTAAAAACAATACGATGGCCCTGCCGACGATAGAACATAATTTGGTCAAGCAAGTAGGCCAGATCGGTGACGATTTTATGGTTTGAGGCCATCGCGCCGCGCAATTCGCCGGCCAAACAGGCGGTCGTGCCGTTTTTGCCCACCACCACGGCCGCAGCCATTGAGGCCAGTTCGCCGGCGGTGGCTGCGGGCGCGCCCGCAGCCAAGGCCAGGGTCAAGGCGCTGATAAAGGTATCACCGGCCCCGGCCGGGTAAGCTTGAGCAACAGGCGAGGCCAGGACCCGGTGCGGCGGCTGGCTTCGCTCAAAAATAAGGGCCCCATCCGCATCTAGGGTAACCGCCGCGAGGCGAGCCCCGGTCAGCGCCAAAATCTCCGTTTCATAGCCTGAGATTTGGCTTAACCGCCGGTCCGGCTCTGCCTCCGGCTTAAGGTCTAGCAACTGGGTTACCTGCTTATAGTTCGGCTTAACCACCGTCGGACCGATTGGGCGGTAAGCCGCCAAACGCTTGGAGTCAACCGCCACCAGGCGGGGCGTTTGCGCCTGAAGGGCAGCAATGGCTTGAATAAGCCGGGGGGTGAGAGTTCCGTAGTTGTAGTCAGAGATAATTAGGGCGTCACACTTAGGAAAAAGATAAATGAGGCGGTCAATCAAAATTTGCTCTGTCACCGCCTCAATGGGCTCGGTGCTACCTTGATCAAAGCGCACCACCATTTGCGAGTCAGCAATAACCCGTTGTTTGGCCAGAGTTTGTCGCTGGGGCTGGGTCAACAGATGTTCGGTTGAGAGATGATGGTCTGCCAAGGCTTGCCGCAGCAGATTGCCCTCCGCATCATCGCCCACCACGGACATAAAGAAGGTTTGGGCCCCGAGACTGTTGACATTGACGGCGGTATTGGCCGCACCACCGGGCACATTCTGACGCTGCCTGAGCGAGAGCACCGGCACCGGCGCCTCAGGGCTAAGTCGTTGGCAGACACCTGTTAAATAGCTGTCCAGCATGGCTTCGCCGATGACAATGATCTTGAGTTTGGCAAAGGCACTGATTAAGACAGATAAACCTTCTTTCATAGTCCTTTCTCCAGCACTTCTCCAAATTTGGCCGGGCTCAACTGGCCAGATACAGAGGCACAGCTTCATCCACCGCGGTGATGAGATAAGAGATCTCGGCAAAGTTAACAGCCAAGTGATCCGGGCAGCGGTGGGGTTCTAAGACCCACTCCGTTTCATGACCGTTGACCAGCAGAATGGTTCGGCAACCGGCTCGCCGACCGGCCTCCACATCGTTCAAAATGTCGCCTACAAACCACGACTGCCGCAGGTCGATGTTATGATCTTGAGCCGCTCGAAAAAGCAGCCCGGGCGCTGGCTTGCGACAGGAGCAAAGCCGGGTATAAGCCGGAACGACACCGTCAGGATGGTGGGGACAGTAGTAGAAGCCGGCCAATGGCACGCCCGCTTCCCGAGCTAAGAGATCGCGCAGCCGGGTTTCGACGGCGACCAGGGCTTCCTCGGAAAAATAGCCGCGCGCTACGCCGGATTGATTGGTAATGATGATAAACTGATAGCCGGTTGCATAAAGAGTAGCCAGGGCCTCATCCGCGCCCAGCGTTAAACGGATACGGTTAGGATCGACGTTGTAGGGCAGATCCTCAATGAGGGTGCCGTCTTTATCAAGGAAAACAGCGCGCTGTTTCATCGTTCTTAAGGCCATGAAGTTTCACGCATCGGCAGGACCATAATTTCGGCAATAACGCTCTCATCCGGCTGCATCAGGACAAAGCGAATAGTGTCAGCCACGTTCTTAGGGTCTTGCAGGGTCTCGAGATCAATGTCGGGGAAGCGCTCCAGTAGGAAGGGCGTGCGCATACCGCCGGCCACCAAGGCTGTGACTTTTACGTTGTAAAGCCGACCCTCCACGTGCAAGGCGTAGCTCAAGCCTAGTAAGCCCCACTTGCTGGCGTGGTAAGCCGAGGCGTTCGCCCAGGCGCGTTTGGCGGCGGTGGAGACAATATTGATGATGTGTCCCCGGCCGTGTCTTTTCATAAAGGGCAGCACTGCTTTTGACAGGATAAAGGGACCTCGCAGATTAACCGCCAACACCTGATCCCAATCGTCAATCGCCAACTCTTCAATCGAACGGGTGACATCCGTGCCAGCGTTATTAATCAGCACATCGATCCGGCCAAAATCCGTGACGATTTGACGCACTGCCTCTGCTACCTGCTCTTGGTTGGTCACGTCAAGTCGCAACGAGACCGCAGTTTTTCCCTTGGATCTCAGTTCAGCCGCGACCGCCTCGGCCAGGTCGGCCCGGATATCGGCCGGAATGACCACGGCGCCGGCTTCGGCCAGCGTGTGGCAGGTCATCGCTCCCAGTCCGCGTCCGCCGCCAGTGATCAAAACTATTTTTCCTTCTAAGTTATTCATAAATATGTTTGTCCTTATTGAAAATCATGAGCCAAAAACATGACACATTTTGAAACTGTCAGGTCTTGACCACCCCCATCACCTACCATTTTTTCTGGCCACTTCAAACCATGTCGGAAGGTGCTCTTTAGCAGCACCATTCCAAACGGATGAGACCGACTCCAGGGCAATTTTGTTCCGTTCCCAGCGACCGGATACCGCGCCTGCCTCTACTAACTCGCACAAAAGATGGAGCACTAGTTGATGAACCTCTTGAACCCGTTGAGAGTCGGATGAAGGGGCGACCACGGCGATATCGGTCAGCGAGAGGAGTTGGCCCCCGTCACCACCGAGCAAAGCAATACAGAGCAGCCCGCGCTGCCGGGCCACCTCGCAAGCCTTGACAAGGTTTCGCGACCGGCCGCTGGTGCTAAAGCCAACCAAGATATCGCCCGACTGCCCAAAGGCCTCGACCTGCCGAGCAAACACTTGGTCATAGCCGACATCGTTGGACCAGGCGGTGAGCACAGCCGTGTCCGCGGTGAGGGCCAACACCGGCAGAGCCACCCGCTCGGCACTTTTGAAGCGGCCAACCAACTCGCCGGCGAAATGCTGAGCTTCGGCGGCGCTGCCGCCGTTGCCACAAACCAACACCTTGCCCCCTCGCGCCAGGCAAGTGGTCAGGGCCTGAGCCGCCTCAAAAATAGCGTAGCGCAAGAGCCGCCGCGACTGATAAATCGTGTCCAGAGCGGTCTCGAAACCCTGGTCAATTAGCGCCATTTCCTGAGCCTCTTCCGGTTGGGGCGACTGACCGGTGACCAGGGTAGCTTCATAAGCGGCGGCCATATTCTCCGCCACTCTTTGCCAGGTAAAAAGATCGTTGGCCCGCTTAACGGCGTGACGGCTGAAGAGTTCCAGCAGCTCGGGATGTTTGTAAAGGTAGGCCAAACGTTCGGCCAGGGCCTGCGGATCATTGGCCGGAATGAGATAACCGGTTTCGCCATCGCGGACGGTAAATTTGACGCCCCCGACATTAGTCCCAATCACCGGGGTGCCACAGGCCATGGCTTCAACCGGCGTAATGCCAAAGGGCTCATACCAGGGCGCCGTCACAAAGACATCAGCAGCGCAGTAGTAGTAGTTCAGCGTCTCGCGGTTGCGACGCCCAACAAAGGTGACGGCCTCAGCCATCCCTTCCGCCGCGGCGAGCGCTTGAAGCCGGCCAATCTCGGGGGTCAGAGCCGGGTCAGGTTCTTCGGTTTCGCCGCCGACCACCAGCAGCCGGGCGGGCAGTTGATGCTTTTTGTAGAGGCGAGCAAAGCCGCGAATGACCGTGTCAACCCCCTTGCGCGGGACCAACCGGCCCAATTGCAGCACGATGCGCTCAGTGAGCGGCAAGCCCAGGGCTAAGCGCGCGATCGTTTTGTTGATCGGTTTGAATTCAGCCGGATCAAAGCCGCAGGGGATAATGGTAATCTTGCGCGGGTCGGCTTTATAAAGCCGGATTAAATCGGCTTCATCCTGGGGACACTCGGCAATGATCTGGTCGGCCTCAGCGATGACCCGGTCTTCAATTTCAAAACGGGTTTCCGGAAACTTGTCGGCCTCGCCCTGATAGCGGCGACGGACCCGGCCCAGAGCGTGGAACGTGACCACAAACGGTATGTTCAAAACTCGTTTGATATCCGCAGCCACCAGAGCCGACATAAAGAAATTGGCATGCAGCAGGTCATAAACGTGGCCCCGGCAGAACTCGATCATATAGGCGGTGAAGTCGGGCATATAAGGCAGCAACTGCTCTTTGGGCACGTATTCTGCCGGGCCGGCCGGCACGTGAATAAGGCGCACACCTTCCCACTCCACCCTATCCGGCAGAGCAGCACTATCGCGCCGGGTAAAAACATCGACCTGGTAGCCCATTGCCGCCAGATGCCGGGCCAACTGGCCGACGTAGACATTTTGACCGCCGCTATCAACGCCGCCTAGCAGCGCTAGGGGGGAAGCGTGTTCACTGATTAACCCAATTCTTCTGGTCATCAACTTTCCTTATTACTGACCAATCATGGCAAACGTTTCGTCCCAATCCCGGCTGAAGCGCTCGATGTTGAAACGCTCTTGGGCATAGCGCCGCGCTCCCTCACCCAGGCGGCGCGCCTCGGCCGGATCAGCCAACAGTTGACGCATCCCTGCCACTAACGTATCGAGGTTGGTGTCGATGTAACCGGAAACACCGTTCTCGATCGTCGTTGCCATTTCGGTGGTCGCCAAGCCGATAATCGGCAAGCCCACCAGCATGGCCTCAATCACGGCCAGGCCGAGGCTGGTATAGCGAATGGGATTGAAGAAGAAGCGATACTGGGCTATAAACGGAGCCAGACGATGGTGGGGAATTTCGCCCAGGCCGCCCGCTTCCGCCGCTTCCATCCCGATCAGGTCCAGAGGCACTTCCTCGCGCAGGCGGGCAAAGATATCGGCCCCCAGCCGCCGGCCCCGCCGCCCCAAATTGTTGATCACGACCAGACCACGCTCGACTTCACCGGTGTAGCGAACCCCGGGGGGCACCACCGCGCCGTGCTCGATCACCCGGGTTGGGCTGCGGCCACTATCCCACATCAGATTGTTAAAGTGGGTGACGTGGACCAACAGCGTCTCCGGATCATCGACAAAATGGCGAGTATCGGTCGGGTGCTCACGGGGGGGATCGTGTTCCAGATAGATCCGGGGTAATTTTCGCTGTGCCTTGGATAAGATCTCGTATTGATCGGCCAGGTAGTTTTGGCGAGACTGAAAAAGAATACAATCAAATTGCTGCCGGCGAACTTCCTCTGCCGGCACGTCGTGCAGATTTTCCGGCCAGGGCGTGTTCCCGGCTCGACCACTGTAACCCGCCCGCCGGCCCGGCTTGACCGGCACATAAAACTGCTGGCGGCTGTGGGTTAGGTAATAGAGATAACTGCCATGAACGTGCCAGGTAAAAACGCGCTTCATCCTCACCCCCCTACCTTTTGCCCTAAAAGATCCTCGACGTGCTGCCGGACCATCTCTACCGTCACGCCAGTCGGCGGTAGCTGTTTTAGGGAGCGGGTTAAAGTCAAACAGCTATCCCCAAGGCATAAATCGCCACGGCCGGTGGACCGGCAAATCTCCCGATACGGCTCAGACGAAGCCATCGAAGCGACGAGACGATGACGCTGCCGGTTAAGCGGCGCCCACCGCGCCGGATCGGACTGCGTAAAAATTACGACACTGGGCACTGCCAGCGCGGCCGCCAGGTGCGAGATGCCGGTGTCATTGCAGACTACCAGCCGGACCTGACTGAGTAAGGCGGCCAGGGCTCCCAGGCTGGTCCGGCCGGCCAGATCGAGGCAGTCCGCCCGCATCTTAGCCTTGACGGCTTGCGTCAAGATCGCTTCTTGAGCGGAACCGGTTAAGACAATCTTTAAACCGCCCGCCGCCAGCTCATCGCCTATGGCGGCAAACCGCTCCGGAGGCCAACAGCGTTCAAAAGTACTGGCTCCAGGGTGAAGGCAAACATAGTCACCAGGGCTTAAAGAGCGGGTCTCTTTTAAAACCGCCAACGCCTGCCAATCTGCTTCGTCAAGCGGAAACTCGAGCGATTCCCCCTGGCTGGCGATCCCCAAGAACGCCATCAAACTTAAGTGGCGCCGTACCTCCGCCTCGTGGGCCGGATAGGGTAAAAAGTAGCGGCCGTCCGGACAATACTGGTCAGGCAGAAAGAAGCCGGCCGTTACCTGAGCCCCCAAAAGCATGGTCAGAGGGTTACTGACCAGACCACTGCCTTGCATCTGGATCGCCAGATCAAAAGCTTGGGCCTGGACTTCGGCCAGAAAAGCCGGCAACTGCCGGATGGGCGGTGTTTGTTCCGGCAGTCCAGGATAGCCCGGAAACTCTACAAAGTTGTCCAGATAAGCCTTGAAGCGCCGGGCAAAACTTCTAGCCCAAGGTAGACCAATTAAGGTGATTTCGGCCGCCGGCAGCGCGGCTCGCAACGCTCGCCAGGCCGGCACGGCACACAACATATCCCCTAATCCCGGCAAAGCCCGCACAATAGCAATGCGATCCGGGTAAAAACCTCTTAAAACAGACCCCCGATCCCGGGACGATTCAATTCTTAAGTCACTATTTATAGACATGGCTAACGGGTTGAACGCGAAACCTAAATTAACGGCATAGTTTGCGAATTAATAAAATCGGTTAAAAGGCGCTGGTTGCGGAATGCCTATATGCTAACGAGTTTTAGGGTTGATTCCTATACCCAGGTGGATGAAATTGCGGTGTAAAAGCTAGCTATCCACCGCTAGCTCAAACAAGCACACTTTTGAAGCGGATATAATCAAAGTCGAGCCTTCACCAGCTTACTCGACTGGATGAAGGATAAATTGTCAGCGACAGAACCGCGAGAGGCGGTATGGGTAGCCCATTTGAATGGATTTAAGGGCTTAAGTTGGCTACCGACTGAGCGAGTTTGGCCCGTCCACCGGATAGGCGCTTGGTGGTCTTTCCTGGGCCGGCTCAGCTAGCATTTGTGACAACTTTTGTTTTATGATATAGTTAGGCTCGCTGTGTTCGTTCAACATAACGATGCCTTCCCCTCATTTTTTACCAACCTTGTAGTCAAAATATTCGGAGGTAATACCGATGAAGAGACGCCAATTCTTGTCGATCCTATTGCTTGGGCTCTTGCTGCTTCTGCTGCTCACGTTCCCCGTGCTGGCGGCGCCACCGGTCCAGGAGGAATCAAGCGCCTGTGCCGAAGCATACACCGTTCAGGCCGATGACTGGCTGAGCAAAATCGCGGCCAAGTTTTTGGGTGATCCGCTCGCCTATACGGCCATTGTCGAGGCCACCAACCAACAGCAGGCCCAGGATGACTCATTTGCCCAGATTGCCAACCCCGATCTGATTGAAATCGGCTGGAAAGTCTGCATTCCCACCCCCGAAACCGCCGTGGCCACCCTAACCGACCCGGCGACGGCAGCCAGCAGCTTTATGGTCACCGACGCGCTGGGTCGCTCGGTCTCGTTGGCTGCGCCGCCGCAAGATTTTGTGATCGCCGGTCGGGCTACCCCGCTGATCATCGATGCTTTCTATCTGTTCCCCGAAGCCAGCCAGGCTTTAACCGGGCTAGAGCTGCGTAGCCAATCGGCGGCGGACTTTCTGAACCTGATCGATCCCAACTACGGCAGTAAGGCTGCCTTGGAGATGGACTCCGGCCCGGAACAGATCGCCCCGCTGCAGCCGGATGTCGTGCTGCTCAAGAGCTTTATGGCCGAGCAGTTGGGCGCGCCGCTGGAGCAGGTAGGCATCCCCGTGGTCTACGTTGACCTGGAAACTCCGGAGCAGTACACCCGCGACCTCACCACCATAGGCCAGCTTTTGGGCAACCCGGATCGGGCTCAAGAGATCCTCACCTTTTACCAAGAGCGGGTGGATCAAGTGACCCAGGCCATGGCCGGTCTGAGCGAGGAACAGAAACCGCGGGTCCTGCTGCTCCAGTACAGCGACCGCGGCGGTGAGATCGCCTTCAATGTGCCGCCCGCCAGTTGGCTGCAAACCACTATGGTCGAAATCGCCGGCGGCACACCGGTTTGGCTCGAAGCGGCAGAGGCCGGCGGCTGGACCGTGGTCAACTTGGAGCAAATTGCCGCCTGGAACCCGGATCAGATTTACGTGGTGTCCTACTTCACCAACCCCGCCGAAACCGTGGCCCAACTCAAAGCTGATGCCACCTGGCAGCAGTTGCAAGCGGTTCAAAATAACCAAATCTACGGCTTCCCCAACGATTATGTGAGTTGGGATCAGCCCGATCCGCGCTGGATTCTGGGCTTGCAGTGGCTGGCCACCAAAATCCAGCCGGAGCAAGCCGCCGGCATTGACATGCGCCAGGCCTTCAACGACTTTTACACCCAGATGTACGGCTTGGATCAAGCCACCATCGAGGCCGAAGTTGGGCCGCAGTTGAAGGGAGACACCGGCTTTTAATGCAGATAACGCCCGCTCAGCTCACCCCGAGCCGGCTGGCTTGGCTGTTGGCCTTGGGGTTGCTGCTGGTGCTGCTGCTTTCCATCTTTATTGGGCGCTATCCGGCGCCCTACTGGATGCCGCCTAGCCTGCTGCAAGAGGATGTTCTGGCCCAGCGGCTGGTCTGGTCGCTGCGGCTGCCCCGGCTGCTGACCGCCCTTTTGCTGGGCATGACTTTGTCGGCCTGCGGCACGGTGCTGCAGATGGTCTTTCGCAATCCGCTGGTGGAACCGGGTTTTCTGGGCGTGTCGCAGGGGGCAGCCTTTGGGGCGGCGGTCAGCATTTTGTGGATCGGCACCTCGCCGGTGACGATTGAAATCCTGGCCACCGGCTTCGCCCTGCTGGGGCTGGCCTTCTCTTACGCGCTGGCCCGGCAGTGGCGCTTTGGCGGCTGGGCCCTACGCCTGATTTTGGCCGGTATCGCCGTGTCGGCGCTGTTTTCGGCGGGGGGGGGCATCCTCAAATACATGGCCGATCCGCTGACCCAACTGCCGGAAATCACTTTTTGGATGATGGGCGGCCTGTGGAGCGTCACTTGGCGTGACTTACTCTACATTTTGCCGCTGGTGCTGCCCGGCTTGCTCCTGGTTTACCTGATGCGCTGGCGGCTAAACTTGCTGTCCCTGAACGATGAAACCGCCTTTTCCCTGGGCGCGGCGCCCGCTCGTGAGCGGGGCGTGCTGTTGGTGGCGGCGGTGGCGGCCACGGCCGCAGTTATCTCGGTCAGCGGCGTGGTCGGCTGGGTGGGGCTGATTGTGCCCCATCTGGCCCGGCGGCTGTGCGGAGCCAATGCCCAACACACGCTGCCCATCTCGATGCTAATCGGCGGCATCTTTGTGGTGATCTGCGACAACCTGGCCCGCACCCTACTGCCAGGCGAGATCCCGCTCGGCATTTTGACCTCACTGATCGGATCAGCAATTTTTGTGGTCTTGATGTTGAGCGCCAGAGTAGGCCTGCCGCGGTGACCGGCGCGCCCATCATCTCGCTCGACCGGCTGCGCTTTAGCTATGAGACCAGCCAGGCCGACGTGCTGCAAGATCTGTCGCTTGAGATTCCGCCCGGCACCATCACCGCCATCTTGGGGCCGAACGGCGCCGGAAAAACCACCCTGCTGCACGTCATTTTGGGTCTGCTCCAACCCCACGCCGGTCAGGTTCGGATTGCCGGCCGGCCGCAGACCGGCTACAGTCGGACCGAGTTGAGCCGGCTGGTCGGGCTGGTGCTCCAGGCCGAGTACAGCCCCTTCAATTTCAGCGTGCTCGAATACGTCCTGCTGGGCCGCACCCCTTATCTGAGTATGCTCAGCATGCCCTCCGCCGAGGATTACCGGCTGGCCCAGCAGGCCCTCGACACCCTGGACCTTGCCGCCCTCAAGGACCGCCCGATTACCGAACTGAGCGGCGGCGAGCGCCAGATGGTCATGCTGGCCCGGGCCATTGCCCAGCAAACGCCCATCCTGCTGCTGGATGAGCCGACCGCCCATCTAGATTTGAGCAACAAAGGCCGCTTTTTGGCGGTGCTGCGGACCTTGGCCGGCCAAGGCGTAACCCTCATCTTTACAACCCACGAACCCGAGGTGGCGGTGGCTGCCGCCGGTTATCTGGTGCTGATGCGCGCCGGCCAGGTGCTCGACAGCGGGCCGCTGCCTGAGCTCCTGACCGCCGAAAAACTATCCGCAACCTACGGGGTGCCGATCCGGGTGGCCCAAGTGGAGGGCCGGCCGGTGGTGCTGCTGGGTTAGAACCTTGTCTGCCAAACTGGTGATCGTAACCGGCCCGCGCGAGGCCGGCAAAAGCACCTTCTGTCGCCATCTGGTTGAGTTGGCGCGGGCCGCCGGCCGGTCAGTGGCCGGCATCGTCTGCCCGGCGGTCTTTGAGGACGGTCAGAAAATGGCCATCGAGGCCGAGACCCTGCGCTCCGGGCTGCGGCGGCAGTTGGCCACGCGGCGGCAGGCCGGCTCCGCCCTACCCGGAATTTCAACTCGGCGCTGGCAGTTTGACCCGGCGGTGCTGGTCTGGGGCAACCAACAACTGCGCAAGGCCACGCCTTGCGAGGTGTTGATCGTGGATGAGTTGGGACCGCTGGAATTTGAGCGGGGTGAGGGCTGGGTCGCCGGCCTGAGCGCGCTCGACTCAGGCGACTACCGCTGGGGCGTGGTCGTTATCCGGCCGGAACTGCTCAGTGTCGCCCGGCAGCGCTGGCCGGCGGCCGAAGTCATCGTCGTCGAGCAGGTGGCCGAGAGTGACCCGGCGGCCCAAGCGCTGGCCCGGCGTTGGTTTTGAGCAGCGCTATCGTTACGCTTCTATGGCCCGATGCCCCAGGTAAGCCTCGATTACCGTGGGGTGGTGGCGAACCTCTTGGGGTGGGCCTTCGGCGATGGTCCGGCCTTCATTAAGAACGTGGATTTGGTCGCACAAGCGCATAATCAGGCGCAGATCGTGGTCGATGATCAGGATGCTGCAGCCGTAGTCGGTATCGCTTCGAACCGCCCGGATCATCGCCAGCAGGGCTTCGGACTCGCTCTCGTTCAGGCCGGCCGCCGGTTCATCGAGCAGTAAAATCTTTGGCCGTGTGCCCAGGGCCCGGGCTATTTCCAGACGCCGCTGGATACCGTAGGGCAGCGCGCCCGCCTGAACCGCAGCCCACGGTCCCAACTCAAACCGATCCAGCAAGGCGGCCACCCGCTCATCCACGCCTTGGGCTTCGGCGGCAGTGACGCTGGCCTCCACATTCTCAATCACGGTTAGACTCTTAAAGAGCCGGATGGTTTGAAACGTCCGGGCCACGCCCAGCCTGGCGATGCGATCGTAACGCAGGCCGGTCAGGTTCGCCTGACCCAGCCAGACTTCGCCCTCATCGGGGGGCAAAATGCCGCTAATCACGTTGAGAAGAGTCGTCTTGCCGGAGCCATTTGGGCCAATCAGGCCCCAAATCGTCCCGCTGGGCACGCTCAGACTGACCTCAACGAGAGCCTGGACGCCGCTAAAGCTCTTCGAGACGTTGACCACGCGCAGGCCGGCCGCCGGTTTTGGTGCGGTCATCGGCCTTTACCTCCGACCTCGCGCTGACCGAGCAAGCCTTCCGGCCGGTAGATCAAGATGATCATGATGAGCACCGCCACCGCCAACTGCACCAAACCGGGCAGTTCCGGGATCGACCACGGGCCGAGCGTGAAGCCCCCTTCCAGATCGCGCAGCAGTTCACTGACGACCGTGACCACAGCGGCTCCGGTCACCGCCCCACTCACCGAGCCCAGCCCGCCGATGACCAGTATCGAGAGCAAGGTAAAAGTTTCGACAAAGTAGAATTGATCCGGACCAAAGGCCAGAATGTTCTGGGCCCACAGCGCGCCGGCACTACCCATTAGCGCGCCGCTGGCCAACCAGCCCACCAGCCGGACCTGAAAAAGGTTGATGCCGATGGTTTGAGCCGCTAACGGATCCTCCCGGGAAACCTGAAGATAAAGCCCGGTCGGACTGGCTTTAAA
>CALMIS010000253.1 GCA_937864185.1 uncultured Chloroflexota bacterium | reverse complement strand
CTGAGTGGCGCCCACTTCGGGGGGAAAGTATTGGGAGAGGTAGAGGATACGCATTTATAAGACTCTGTGATAAATATCAATCATTTGGGCGACATTGCTAGGCCAATTGTAGAGTCTCTTAACCCTTTCCCGACCCAATTTCCCCATTTTTTGCCGTAGCGATTCATCGTAGATCAGTTTTTCGATGGCCAACGCGGCCTGCTCAGGGACGCGAGGCGGTACTACGAAGCCCGTTACGCCGGCCTCAACCACTTCGGGGAGCCCGCCAATGTTAGAAACCACCACCGGTTTTTGGCAGGCGGCCGCTTCGACAACAGAGACGCCAAAACTTTCGCTATCTTTAGTGGATAGGGCCACGAAAATGGTCAACATATTATAGTAAACTGGCACCTGATCATGCGATACTCGACCGGTAAAGACCGTCACATGGTCAATCCCCAGTGACTGGGTTAAGACCTCCAGTTGATCTCGTTGGGAACCACCCCCCACAATCAACAAGCGTAAAGGCAGGTGTGGATTCCGATCAAACACCTGTTTAAAGGCTTGGATCAGATCAGTAATGCCATACTTTGGTTCAAGAGTTTTTACTGTCCCAATTACAATCTCGTCGGAACCGAATATACTCTCTACCGGAAATGGCTTAAACATATCAAGATCAACACCGAAAGGAGTCACTTCCACAGAGGCCTGAGTATGGCGCTTAGTTTCAGCCGCCATCACCTGGCTGGTTGAGAGAATTTTATCGGCCCGGCCCAAACTAAAGCGCAAGAGGGCCTGGTGTAAGAAAGATTTGCGAGGAAAATCAAATACGTCACTCCCCCAGACAGAGAGCAAATACGGATGAAATCCAGACAAGGCCCCCAGGAGGCCGTAGCTGGTGGCAAAATGAGAGTGAACGATATCTGGCTGAAAGCTCCGAATAAGAGTTTTCAACTGGGGCACAGCACGTAGGTATCGCATTTTAAGTGGACTAGCCAAGGATAACTTGACTGTAGCTAAACTAAAACCGGCAGAAAAAAGAGAAATATTGGGACAGTCTCGATAAATATTTGGATCAGCAGTGGTTAATCCGAAGATACCGATATTTAAACCATGCCAGGCCAACGAGCGAGCCCACTTAAGGGTATGGGTAGAGGTAGGATCGGCGAGGAGAAGGACTTTCATCGTAAGGGCAGGCCTCCAACCGTAAATCGGATAATCACTGATACACTTTAGACCGATCTCCCACTAAACAATGGGGATTTTTGGAAGTTTCTGCGCTAACTTATCTGGCGTAATAAAGAGATAATTTCTGGCGCGGTAAGATGCATCACCAACAATTTTATCTTGATGAACTAGTCCATCATTGGTTATCAGAAAGAACTTATAGTTGGAACGGGCAAATATTGCATTCAGAGCATTTTCCGTTCGGTTTTTTAGCACTTCACAGATAATTACCGGTTTATCTCGATCGAGAATGGATTTAGCTCCTTCTAAAACCTTGGGTTCGGTTCCCTCGGTATCAATTTTCAAGAGATCTACTTTAGAAATGTGATGCACAGCCGCATAGGTGTCTAATTTCACAGCCGGTACCGTCACAGTTTCTTGGGCTTGCCTAAAACCCTTAAGTGTTGAAGAGGAAGTAGGCAATAAAACCGAATAAGGTATATACAGGTCTATCTCGCCGTCATAATCAGTTAAAGCACTGCACACCGGCTTTAGATTATTTAATTTATTTATAGTTGCATTTCTTTGAAGATAATCAAAAATTTTTGGAGCCGGTTCAAAAGCATGCACTTGTCTGTCTTTACAGTCGATAGCAGCCAGTAAAGCAAAGATGCCGGTATTGGCCCCGATGTCAAATACTACTTCAGCGGTTTTTAGTAAGTCGAAATAGACCTTAAAAGTTTCCGCCTCAAAACTCTCTATGCCGCCCCAGTAGAGACCTGAGGCAATGGGATCTGCTCCTCTCGATGACAAAATCAATACTTTTTCCGAATTTGGTACAGGTAGATTAATCGTGCCCACTACGGGAACGCGATTAATTAAACGAGCTGGCAGCAAATGAGCAAACGGTTTCAAAATCAATCTCAACAAGACATTAATTGGTTTAACACAAATAGTTTTGTAGACTACCCTTTTGAGCATACTTACCAACCTTCTTCAACGTTTTGCTCTACAACGTCTTGCTTTTTTGAATAAACAAACTCTAGACAGCCACGTTTGGAGTAGGTCCGCTCAGTTCACGTTAGACCTATTATTAACCAACGTGTCAGCTACTGTTCTAGCTCTTTCTAACCAAGTGTGACGCTTGCTCGCTTGCGCTGTTAACTGGCGTTTGTGGAGGAGTTGATCCGGTTGAGCCTGCAAATTTAACACGAGGTCACGAAACTCTTTAGGACTGGAGATGCTCCAGCCAATTCCCTCCCGTTGGATCATCTCTGCCGCAGCCGTTCCGGTTGTGGTGATGATGGGGAGTCCGTAGCCCAAAGACTCAAATACTTTAACGGGCATAGCAAACTTCAAATAAGGGTGAACCCGCCGAAATAAACCGAACAGATCGGCCCGGGCATAATAGTCTGCTAATTCTGAACTATGAGCATGAACAATCTTAATCTGTGGCGACATATAAGGCAGGTAATAAGATTGAACACGGTGCCACTCGTCCTGGCGGCAACAAAGGGTCAGGGTTACTCCGACTAGGCCCTTGATAGCGGTTAACATGGGCGTAAGATCGTACAAAGGAGTCGTAACGCCGCCTACATAGAACAGATCTAATTGGCCATTTGGCTTGGCGTTAGACGTGTTAGAATTCAACTCACACCCAGGAGGCAAGTCACTATAACGAGCCGGTGGCCAGGGTGATGGTAAAGCAGCAGCCATTTCCTGGCTTGGCAGAAATAAGTGATCCACCCACCGGCGGTAACTTAGCCATTCAAGCCAAAACAGGGGAATAGAGATCAAACGTTTACTTAACGTAGAATTTTGCTTATATACATCAAAGCGCCAATATACATCCCGGTAAAACAAACCAACCGGAATGGCCTGCTGATGACACCAGCGTAAAAACCCCATATCTAACCATGGATGCAAGACATCGTGATTGACGACGGCTATTGGCGCTGATGGCGGTTCAGAGTAAACAAAGTCAAACCGGGCACCTTGGCGGACGCGTTCTTTTAGGGTCCGAATGGCCTTTGTTCGTTCACCGCCGGTACCTGCAACTAAAAAAACCTCATAGCCTAATTCCTCAAAAGCCGCCTTCATTTTGTAAGGCCGAAGTTGGCTACCTCCTTGGGGGTTGTCTTTGAATGGCAAGGGGTGATGAAAAATCATGATAGGCATAGCGATACATCTATGCAGCGAAAATAACCTTAAATAATATAGTGGTATGTCCTCTAAGAGCCATTCTTTCCAGAGCCTTAAGCAGGGCTTTTATAAGTCCGTTTACTCCACCGATATACGCCGCGAACACTCTGATAAATTGTAGAATTGAACAGGCGATCATATGACGGATAATCATGGAAAGATTTTTGTGGCAGATTCATGATTCTTTCGAATTCGGCTTCGGTTATATCAAACTTTTTGATAACATACGTTTTGTCTTCTTCCTGTAACTCTACCGGGTATGGCTCTTTTTTAAGTTCTACCAAAGCCTCTTCCCGCGTCATTTCACCCGAACAGATCAAACTCGATAAATGCATTCTCCGCTTATCATAACCAAACTTCTTGGGCAAAATATATCCCTGATAAAATCGAGTGTAAATGGACTCATAATGTTTTCCGCCATAATATTTCCAACCCAAATCTTCCTGTAAAATTCGCATGGCATCTTTTTTGACATAATCAAGGTAATCTAAAATGTTTATCCATTTTTGAGTGGTTCGATACCTAAGATATGTCCAAATATCCATCCGGGGAAAAGTAACCAATTTGGTCCGGCCAAACCGTTGGTGGACACTTTTGATGTATTTCCAATCATAGTGACCTTGCGACCATGCTTTTGCGTGATGAGTCTCAGTACGGGTGTTGTACCCCATCACAATATACTTAACTCCAATCTTTGCCGTCATCTGACACATCAGAGAAACGATCGCATGATCGGTCGGGATCTCCGAATCGGGGGTCGACGCCTTAAGGAAAGCCAGTTGCAGATCCTTAAATTCTTCCCAATCAATGACGTGAGTATACAGGTCAATTTTTAGTTTCTTGAGGACTTGCTCAATATTCTTAACCGCCAGTTCCGAGTCCCAACCATTATCGAGATGAACGGCTAAAGGGTTTAAGCCTAACTCTTTGACCTTATAAGCCACATAGGTGCTGTCTACACCGCCACTTACCCCAATGACACAATCGTAATCCTTTCCGGCTCCTTCTCGCTTGATGTCATCAACAATTTTTGCTAACCTTCTCCGCCCCTCTTCACCGGTAAAAACCTTATTCTTGAGCCGTTCATCGTAATAATGGCAGTGATTACAAACGCCCTTCTCATCAAACTCAATTTCAGGATCGGTTGTATCCATGACGCAGCGGGTGCAAATTTGGTAATGGGTCATCTGTTTTCTCCCTTGTCGAAAGCTTCTTCCAGTTCATGGCTGGCCGGATAACTAATGAGCACAGCTCGATGCGGACCCTGAAACACAAACATACTGCCCGCTGCCACCGCGGAAGCCCCGGCCTGGTTGACGGCTCGAGCCAAATCCTCCACGGTCTTGGCCCCGCCGCAAGCTACGACCGGTACGCTCACAGTTTCGGAAATTTGCCGCACCAACTCAAGATCATAGCCTTGCATGGTTCCATCCCGATCAATCGAGGTGATGAGCAACTCACCGGCCCCAGCTCGATCCATATCTTGGGCGAATTTGACCGGATCCAGGCCGGTCGATTTTCTGCCGCCATGGGTGAAGACTCGATACCGACCCCAGAAATCCTTCTTCACATCAATCGATACTACAATGGTTGAACTACCGAACAGATCAGCCGCCTGGCGCACAAGCATAGGTTGCTCAACAGCAACACTGTTGAGGGAAACCTTTTCCACGCCCAGCCGCAGAATTTTTTTCATATCTTCCAGGGTGCGAATGCCGCCACCGTAGCCCAAGGGCATAAAGCACTCGCTGGCAATCTCGCTTAACAGTTGAAAAGGAGGGGTCTTATTTTCCGGAGTGGCGGTAATGTCCAAGAAAAACAGTTCGTCCACTTCCTTGTCGTTAAAGATGCGCACGATATTGATGGGGTCACCCAGATAGGTGGGCTTCTGGAATTTTACAGTCTTGACCAAACCCTTGTTTCTTAATAGCAAACAAGGAATCACGCGCGGCCGGAACATGGCTAAAAACGCTCCACAAAGTTTTTATACAGCCTCATGCCAAATTTGTGACTTTTCTCCGGGTGAAACTGGACCCCCAGCACATTCTCACTGGCAACAGCGGCCGCAAACTCCAACCCGTAACGCGCCGTGGCCAAAATAGTGCGGTTATCGTCACAATTCACGTAATAGGAGTGAACAAAGTAAAAGCGAGAGTGGTCAGGCATTTCCTGAAACAGTGAATTTGTTTGGCAAACATCGATATAGTTCCACCCCATATGGGGTACTTTCAAACTTGCCGCCTGACCATTGAAGTTAAACTTGATCGTGTCGGCCTCGATCCAGCCCAAGCCAGGCAACTTTCCCTCCTCGCTGCGACGAGTGAGAAGCTGCATCCCCAAACAAACTCCCAAAACAGGGGTCTTTTCTCTCAGCACCTTTTGATTTAGGACGGAGAGCAAGCCCATCTCATTCAGATTCTTCATGCCGTTGTCAAAGGCGCCCACGCCTGGCAGAATCAACTTTTCGGCCTCGCCAACGACCGCGGGATCCGAAGATATGGTCGCTTTCGCCCCTACTTTTTTGAGCATATTGGCGATGGAGCCCAGGTTGCCCATGTCGTAATCTACAATAACGATCATTAGCTCAGTCTCTTAACCTTTATCATCTGTCAAATACCTAAACCTAGCTTCGAATTGCTTTTAGCTGATCTGCAAAAGCCTGAAAATTGCGGTCCGAGTTATACTTCTCGTCCCATACTCGGCGGCTTCCTTTTCGTTTTTCGAGAGTTAAATCAGGATTTTCCAAAAAGTGAACAATGGTCGCTGCAATTTCTTGAGGGGTGGGATTTGCACTTAAGAGTTTACCGTTAACTTCTGAAACAATTTCCACATTTCCACCCACAGCAGTCGCCATGACTGGTATCCCGCAGCTAATAGCCTCCATTACTGCCACAGGAGTTCCTTCTGTTAAACTCACGTTCGCAAAAAGATCAACCGGAGAGTCACGATAAAACTGCATTAAACTTTCTGAAGAACTATAACCTGGAAAACAACTTTTAACATTGGGTGGCAGCAACTCTTGGGCAGCCTCCGCAATACTGTCTTTCAAGGGACCTGTCCCGATATGATGCCAGTTAAATTGTTGATCGGGCAGTTGGTGGGCTGCGTAGGCTATACCCCGCATTAACAGATCCACACGCTTAACGGGAACCATAAACGAACAAGAGAGAATCCGAAATACTTCATCCGCCGACGGTTTTGTTACAAAACCAGGATCGCTTACCCCTAATCTCGCTGTATGGAATTTAGAGTCAAATTTTGGATATCGGTCGGAAAGGTAATGATTGCCCGTCTCCGAGTCGGGAAATAACCCCTCTAAAGTGGTTAAGGATTGCCGACGACAAGGAATGTAATTGTATGGAGAACGCCACTCGTATAAGTCGTAACCGTGGGCTCTTGATACAAGCATAAGATCGGGATAAAACTTCTTGGCCAACCCAATTCCTAACGAACTCGCATCGAACCAAAAAGTGTAGAAAATGCATTGCCTAGGGTTAAGCTGGTTGTCACGAATAAATTTTACTACCCAGTTCTTGGCTAATTCTGCCCCATTAATGAATCTCAACAACTTTTTTAAGGCCAACAGCTGAATGACAAGTGCCGGACGATCTACCAATTCCTGATATAAAAGTGAGGAAATACCCAGTCTCAACAGTTTCTGTATTTTTCCGGAGGTAGATTGCCGAAAGTTGGCGTATCCTCGTTCAAGTTCAACCCCTTCCGGAAGAGGACTTAACTGACCGGCACACTGTTCCGGTGCAATGATGACTCGTTTAAAGTTCCTAACTAAAACTCTGACTTCTGGCTCTAAGAAAGTCTGCTCTGCTGCCACATCATAAGGATAAGAACCTGTAATCAAGATCAGGGTAAGCGGAGCAACTTGTGAAGTATCTGACATTGAAAACTATCCTCTGTTTAAAGAGTCGACTGCCAGAAATTTGTCAGTTAATCGCTCGGCAGAAATTCCCGGCGATGCGCGTCAAACTCCTGAATGGCGGAGGCATAATCTTCATGCCGCCCAATATCCAACCAATAACCGTTATGAGCGTAAGCATTCACCTGGTGTCTCTGTTGCAGCAGATAAAGAACCAGTTCAGGCAAATCATAACGTGCATTACGAGGAATATAATTTAGAATCGCCGGTTCAAAAATATAGATCCCCATACTTACAGTATAATGAAAAACCGGTTTCTCAATGTAATCGGTTACCCATGCCTCTGCGTTGGACTTGATAACACCTAAGTCAATTTTGACATCACGCTGGTGGGTGGCAAGGGTAGTGATTGCTCCACGCTTATGATGATGCTGCCACATAGCACTATAATCTAAGGTGGTCAACAAATCACCGTTCATCACTAAGAAAGTCTCATCCAAATCCTCAACAAGTGCAATTGGACCGGCTGTCCCAAGGGGATTTTCTTCACGAGAGTAAGTCAGTCGAACATTGTATTTGCTGCCATCCCCACAATACGCCATTACTAACTCAGCCAAATAGCCCACTGCCAAAGTAATGTCATCAAAACCATGGTAAGCCAATTGACGTATCACAATATCTAAAACAGGCATATCGCCAATTGGCATTAATGGCTTAGGCAATACTGTCGTATAGGGAGCTAAACGGGTACCTTTTCCACCGGCTAATATAATCGCTTTCATCAAAAGCCACTTTCAGACGGAATAGATGTCCGGATCATATAACTCCAGATGGTTTGAAATCCACTCTATTGTCTCTTTCAAACCTTCCCCAAGCGATACTTGCGGCTGCCACCCTAACAGTTGTTGCGCTTTTTCATTAGAGGCAAACAACTTCATTACCTCACTTTTTTCTGGGCGTAACCGCTGGGTATCAGTAACAATCTTAGGATCTTTTCCCAACAAGGAAAAAATTTTGTAAGCGAGATCGCCAATGGAAATCGTGGCCCCGCAGCCTAAATTAATCTCTTGTCCAATAGCTGCATCAACGGTTGCAGCACGCAGAAAACCATCGACCGTGTCAGCAACAAAGGTAAAATCGCGAGTTGGGGTAAGGCTGCCTAAGTGAACGAACTCCCGGGTCAAAGCCTGCGTAATAATTGTTGGAATAATAGCCCTGGCTGACTGGCGTGGTCCATAGGTATTGAAGGGCCGTACCGTAGAAATTGCACTCTCAAACGAGCGACAAAAACTCTCGGCAAGTTTATCCGCCCCGATTTTGCTAGCCGAGTAGGGCGATTGGCCTTGTAGGGGATGCTGTTCATCGATCGGTACATACTTGGCTGTACCATAGACTTCACTGGTCGAGGTATGCACTACGCGCCTAACCCCCCAGTGTCGTGCCGCTATCAGCACATTGAGAGTGCCCATTATGTTAGTTTCAACTACTTCTCGGGGATGGAGATACGAATAGGGAATGGCAATCAATGCCCCTAAATGAAAAACCGTATCCGTGCTCTCAGCTGCCAAGCGTACAGCTTCTGCGTCACGGAGATCACCTGCAATAATCTCTACTTCGGCTTTCGCTTTCGGTGAAAGGAATTTCAACAAGCCGTAATCATTACGAGAATTGTAGCGGACAAATGCCCGCACCTGAGCCCCTTCAAGCACAAGTCGCTCAGTCAGGTGGCTGGCGATAAACCCGCCCGCTCCTGTAACTAATACTTTCCTGGAATTCCACTTCACTAATCACCTACCTGTCCGCCTACTTTTTTGCGCCAATAGTCTAAGAGGCCGGCCAAAGACTGCTGTAGCGTAATGTTCGGTTTCCAACCTGTCAAGTTATATAGCTTGGCGGCGCTTCCCAATTGATAAGATACATCATTTGATTGTACAAGAGTAGGATCTACAATTGTTGTAAACGGTATTCTGGTCATTTCTAGCAGTATCTCCAAACAGTGCTGAATAGAAACTGCTTTTTCGCAACAAACGTTATAAACTTGTCCCGCTTGGCCTAACTTAAACAGCAGTACATAGGCCTGCACCGCATCACGCACATCCACAAAATCCCGGAAAGCTGTTAAGTTGCCGGTAGCAATAGTGACCGGTTCCTGCTTTAACTCAGCCAGAGCAATTTGCCGGGCAAAAGCTGAACACGCAAACTCTGCTGACTGTCCCGGTCCAATTAAATTAAAGGTACGCACACAAATTATAGGTAAGCCATAGGTAAGAAAATAACGCCTTGTCACCATTTCTTGAGCCGCTTTGCTGACAGCGTAATGCGTCAAAGGCTCTAAATCAAATTGCTCTAAAATTGGTTTAGTACTTGTTCCTAATCCATATACCGCACTTGAATTGGCAACAAGAATCTTAGGAGCCAAACCCAAAGCGATCACTGCTTCCAAAAGGGCAACCGTTCCCTGTACGTTGACTCGATAAAACGCCTGAGCATCACTTGACTTGAGAACACCGGCCAGGTGAAAAATAACATCCGGATTTACCAAGTCAATAATTTGTTCGAGAGTTTTTTGATCGCAAATATCACAGGAATACCAGGTTAGGTTTGGTTTTGAGCCGGGAGCTAGCTGTGGTATGGTCCGGTTGACTCCAAAAAGTTCATACTCATTTTGCACAAGACAATCAACCAGATGAGATCCTACAAACCCGGTGGCCCCGGTGATCAATATTCTTGTCATTCAACCACCACTTAAGCCACCACCCGGTAACCATCCAATATTTCGGACCACCTACTTACACGCCGAGGAATATCGGCCTGGCTAGCCACGTCTACTTCATATTCAGGATCGACTCTCCTCGAACTCTCTCGTCCCCGCAAATTTCGATATAGGGATAAAAGTGAGTCCGGCAAACCAAGAAGCAACATGAGACGCCAACGACGCAATTCGTGTGTCAACCAACGAGGCAAGGGAAGTCTGCCGGGCAAGGTCACGCATTCTCTAGAAGGAACTGCGGGTACCGAGATCTCTCTACGACAAATCTGCGCCAGTCGATCGACCAAATTTTGAATTGGGTCTCCATGGGTTAGCATCGTTGCTCGCGCCCAATCACCTAATCGTGTATCGATTGTGGCGGACACATTTAAACAGGTATCTAAAAACTCTTGAGCTGAAGTAAGATGCGTAACCAGCCCATGCCAATCTTGATGAAGTGACGCAGGCAACGGATATGGCACTAGCATATAAGCCCCTTTACCTGCGATAGCCGCCTCAATCAACGTCGTACTGTAGGATGAGACTACAACATCGCTGGCCAGAACCCAATCGCGGACTGTTTCCTTTTGATTAATATGCAGTGAATGCGGCAGAGCTGTAACAATTTGTTTTACCCGAGCAACGAATTCGTCAATCATCGTTGCCGGACGAGGACGCACGATGACTTCTATATTTTCATGGTTAGCTAACGCTTCACACCACTGCATTACAGCCTCAAACGACCGACAAGAGAATTCGCGCATAGCGTAGACCTGTTTAGCGGCTTGCCCATCGTTGATCATCTGTTGCAGCATGGCTTCGCCGTAAAAGGCCCAGTTATAATTTTCAGGGAAAAAGACCCACTTTTTCTGAGGATCTAAACCATACTGTGTAGCCAACTCGGTCCGACTCTTGAAATACCGACAGTAAGGTTCGGTATAAAGGGCATAAGCCGGATTACCATTGACGAAGATATGCTCCTCCGGGACTCCTTGCTGGCGTAACAAATCAGCATAAAAATCACTCCAAGCGTGATGTAACACATGTTTGACAGCAAATTGGCCACGCGGCGTTTTGGCCGTCTTGTTACCTGGATAGAATAACTGCTCCCACGACAAGTTAAAGAAGATGGATTTACGCCAGCGGGTTAAGTACAGATGATGACTCCGCTCCTGATAACAGAACGGGAGGATAACCACCCGAGGTTGATACTTTTGGAACACCGACCAGTAGCTATAATTTTGCTGTATAATTTTAGAACATAACCCGTATTGCTGCTTGGCCATATATTTTATAGCACAGGCTACATCCAGTTCCCGCACAGCTTTTTCGTAAAGAAAAACCACATCAATACTTTGCATAATGCTTACTATCGGTCACTTTGTCTTATGCACTGCTTAAAGCTATACGCTCCGCCAAAGATGCGCCATCCAGTCGATGGTATCGCAGTGCCTCTGCCGGGGTGCCGCAGGCAGGATAACCTTCCACCGCAAATTTGGTGAGCTTTCTATCGCTGAGGAGATTGAGCAAATGATCACCCAACCCTCCGACGGGGGCATGGTCCTCCAAAACAAATAACGACCGGTAATGCTGAGCGACTTTTGCCAACCATTCCCCATCCACCCGATTTAGCCAGGGCAGATTAACCACCGCCAAACCAAAGTTTTGCTCCGCCAGCAATTCACTGGCCAGCAAGGCCTCGTGGAGCATAACCGGCCCATAGGCGAAGATAACGGCATCCTGACCCTCTCTTAAGACGACGCCACAGCCCGGCGTTAAGCGGTAATCCGGCGGAAGTTGAATTTTGCGAGGTGATGGGCCTATAGCCAACCGCACTGCGCAGTTTTCTGTGGCCTGTTGCACACAGTACTCGACCACCAGCCGCGTCTCTGCCGCGTTGCAGGGCTGGAGAACGAGGCAGTTGGGTAAGGCTCCAAACAGTGAAATATCTCGGAGACTTTGATGCGACTTACCCGGACCGGCTGGAATTAAGCCGGCATAGTGACAAGCATAAATAATTTTCGTATTTTCGCTGGCGTTGTTGTAAATTTGCTCGTTGGCGCGTGAAGCGAGAAAACTGGCAAAGGAATTGACCACCGGTAGCAAACCCATACGGGCCAGTCCTCCCGCCGTCGAGACCATATCCTGTTCGGCAATGCCATTTTCAATGAATCGCTCCGGAAATTCCAACTCAAAATCACGTATCCGGCAGTCGGCAGCCAGATCGCCATCTAACACCACCAGGTCACGTCGCTGGGCAGCCATTTCTAATAGAGCTTCACCGTAAGCGACAGCCACATACTCGTCAGAGACGTTACTGGTGGACTTGATTTGGGTCGCCAAGCTTAGTTGCTCACCGATCAAGCTTTGCGCGGTTAAATCTTGAGCCCCGGCCTTAGTTTCCGGTTCGGCCGGTTCGAGGACTAGAGGAGCCAACCCAAAATCGACCAAACGATTATTGATCCGGTTAACCAGTTCCTGATAGCCGGCCTGGAACGAGACATCGTCCGGCGCGCCGGCGTGCCAAGGGTACAAACCATGACCAGATTTAAGAGCGATCGGGTGTTCCATAAAGGATACCCCACACCCTTTAATCGTATCAGCAATCAAAATTTTGGGCTGGTCGGTAATGGTTTTAAACGTGGCTAAGATGTCCGCGAGTTGGTGGAGATCGTGCCCATTACAGCGAGCTACATACCAACCAAAGCTCTCAAACTTGCGCGACAGATCCCCTAAATCAACAATTTCGGGAATCAGTTTGTCGGTTTGGACCTTGTTATGGTCCATTATCACATTCAGGTTGCCAACCCGGTACTGGGCAGCGGCTTGGAGGGCCTCGTAATTTTGCCCCTCTTGCCACTCACCGTCCCCGGTAAGCACAAAAACTTGACCATCTTTGCGAAGTATTCGCTTGGCAAGAGCCATTCCTTTGCCTTTGGAAATGCCCATGCCCAGTGACCCGGAGTTAGCTTCGATCCCCGGCACACCTAAGTCGGGGTGTCCATCCATCCCCCCGAAGCGCCGTAGTTTTAAGAATTTTTCCCACGGAATAACCCCTAATGAAAAAAGAACGGCGTACAAGCCCGGCACATCGTGCCCTTTGGAAGAAAAGTAGATATCCCGATTAGGGTTATCCAACCCAACCGCCAGCGTATTCATCTCCACGTAGTAAAGCCAGGTCACAATATCCATCGCGCTCAAGCTGGAACCCAGGTGACCGGAACCGGCCCGCTTAACGGCTGCCAACGTATTTACACGGCACATATCGGCAATGAGAGCGATCTTCTCGTACCTATCGGCTGGCGCTTCACGAACACGCCGAAATTCAGAAACAGGAATCAGGGAAATCTTGAGCATTTATTCAAAATTCTCCTTGAGGGAATACGGTGCCTGAACAATCTCTGGTAGGTAAACTTCCCCACTCTTGACCAATTCTTCGGCTAACCGCCAATCATAGGGTTGGTTGACGTCAAATCCTTCATAACCTTGCGTAAGAAAGGGCATTAATACATTGCCGGCAATGGTTCGACCCTCAAACACCACCCGCGACCAGGCAATCTCTAAACTGGCATTCTGTATATATACTTCCGGCAAAGCCTGATACTGACTGCTATGCCAGGGTTGCTCCGCCGGACCAAGCCCTAAAAGTGGGCACATCCGTTTACCCCGCACAATCCACATTTTACCCGGATGCTGTTTACATTTCTCCACTGCGCGCAGCGAGTCAACACCCACTTCAGCCAAGAACTCTTGCCAGGCTCGCTGAATAGTCGTGGCCAGGCGAAAAGGACTGGTCGGGCGCAGAATGCTAAAACAATCGTATTGGCGGCCTTGGTCTCGCAACCGTGTGAGCGTATACTCAACCCACTCAATATCGGGTGAAAGATCCCCGGAAAATTCTACCGGGCGCAAAAAAGGGACCTCAGCCCCGTAGTAGCGAGCGATGTCAATATACTGTTCTGAGTCGGTCGAGACGACTACGTCTGAAAAGATACCACTTTGTAAGGCCGCAGCAATGGTGTAGGCCAACAACGGATGACCGGCTAAGGGTCGGATGTTCTTATCAGTTACTCGCTTGGAGCCCGATCGAGCTGGTACTAAAGCAATAAGGTTAGGATGTCCCATCGTCATAACTGGCTCGGATCGATATTAATATAAACATCTTTCAACTCAGAATAAACATCGAGGGCCTCCGTGCCCGGCTCACGGGTGCCATTGCCCGAGGCTTTTAGGCCACCAAAGGGCATATGCGGCTCACTGCCATAGGTCCCCGCATTTACGACGACTACGCCGGCTTGAACTTTGTCACAAAAACGGATTGCCCGGTGCAAGCTACGAGTGTGGATAGAGGCCGTCAAGCCGTAGGGGGAATCGTTGGCCAGAGCCAAAGCTTCCTCAAAATCTTTGACCCGGTACAAAATGGTAATGGGACCAAACAACTCTTGCTCTGAAATTTCATGTCGACGATCGACCCGTTCGATGATAGTCGGAGAAAGATAGAAACCCTGACCATAGGCAGGATCGCTCAGTTGTTCCCCGCCAGTCAAGATCAGTGCGCCGCTTTGCCGCGCTCGCTCGATGGCGGTCAGCATATTTTTCAGTTGGGTCTCGTTGATAACCGGACCGAAATCATCATCATCGGTAGGGCCAACTTTCAACATTTGAGTCCGCGCTACCAACATCTCTCGAAACTGTTCGTAGATCGACTCAAAGACAATGATCCGGCTACCGGCGGCGCAGCGTTGCCCGGCATTGCTAAAAGCGGACAGCACGACCCACTTGACAGCGTTGTCCAAATCGGCATCATCGCAAACCACCAGGGGATTTTTACCGCCTAGCTCTAGTGAAATTTTAGCCAGACGTTCCCCCGCGATTCGTTGGACAAGCCGGCCTACCTCGGTCGAGCCCGTAAAACTAATAACGTCCACATCAGGGTGCGCCACCAACGGTTGCCCTGCTTCTTCACCATACCCTTGAACAACATTGAGCACCCCAGCCGGCAGACCGGCGGCGTGGGCTAGTTTGCCGAAAATCCAGGCTGTTACCGGCGTATCCTCGGCCGCCTTCAAGACAGCGGCATTACCGCAAATGAGCGCCGGAAAAACTTTCCAGGCTACGTTGGCAATAGGCGTATTAGCCGCAATAATTAAGCCGGCCACACCCACAGGCTGGCGTACCGTCATTGCATACTTGTTAGGTGTCCCGCTCGTCGTGGTTCGCCCGTAAAGGCGTTGCCCCTCACTGGCATAGAACAAACCGAGCGCGATAGCTCCGCCGGTTTCGCCGTAAGCTTCCTTATAGGATTTACCGGTTTCTTCGGCCACGATGCGAGCAATTTCCGCTTGGTGAGCCTTCATGGCTAGGACAATTTCGTGCAAAACTTCACCCCGTTTAACCGCAGGGACATCAGCCCAAACGGGTTGAGCTTGTTTTGCCGCTACTACGGCCTGGTCCACCGCCTCAGCGCGTGATCGGACCACCCGGCACATGAGCGAGCCATCGGCCGGCCTCAGCTTATCAAACAGTTCATTATTGGCCGATTTCCGTTCTTGCCCATTTATCCAATTTGGTATTTCGTCCGGATAAAGTTTTGCGGTCACTAACATCCTCTCTTTCTACGTTGGAAGCGATGCTCACTACCAGGCCGTCCAGCCCCCATCGATGACCAAATTGGCGCCGGTCATGTAGGATGAGGCCTCGGAGACCAGAAAAACAATGGCTCCATTGTACTCATCCTCTCGGGCCATACGTCCCAATGGCACACGAGCGCAGTAGCCCTCTAAAAATTGAGCGTCTTGAGCGTTAAACACGCCCCCAAAAGTAAGGGTATTAACTCGGACGTGCTGCTCCGCCCAATAGGTGGCCAGGTACCGGGTCATATTTAGTAAGGCAGACTTGGAGGCTGAATAGGCGACCGGTTTAAAGAAGGGTGCATCAAGTTTGCGACGATACTCGTAAATGCGTTGATCCGGTGAGACAAGGCCATAGATGGAAGAAATATTGATGATGGACCCCCGTCCTGCGGTAGCCATTTGGCCGCCTATTACCTGGCAGCAAAGCAGTACTCCTTTGGTATTTACGGCCATGACTTTGTCCCAAGAGGACTCGGGATAAGTCTCAAACGGTCCGTTTTCTTCTAGAGGTGCATTAGGCGGAGAGTCAAGCGCCGCATTATTGATTAGAGCATGGGGGATGCCCCACTTCTCGTTGACACGGCGCAAGGCCGCTTCAATTGACTCGGAACGCACCGTGTCAACCGGCACAAACATTAGCTGTTTATCATTACGCCGCTCCCCAAATCTATCGGCGATACGTTCTTCATCAACTTGAACATCAAAGATGGCCACTTTTGCCCCTCGATCGGCCAACGCTAGGCTAAACTGACGACCTAATTGTCCCAGTCCGCCGGTGACAATGACTACCCGATCCTGTACACTGAATAGGTCGTCAAGCATCTAACCGCTCCTCATCTTTCCTGACCAAAGGACTCAATACCCACTCGAAAAGATCACAGACTTCGCGCACTGCCCCATAACCACCCGCAGTCTGCGTCTGATACTTGGCGTAAGGGGTTACATCTGGATGAGCATCTCGGACCACAATCGGCAGACCAACACGAGTTAAACAAGGCAGATCATTAACGTCATTTCCAACAAACGCTACATGCTTCAAGGTGAGACCCTGCTCTTGCATCAAGGCTTCTAAGGCACTCAATTTATCTTCACAGCTTTGGACACATCGGATTTTCAACTTCTGAGCCCTAACAGAAACCACCGGATTGATTTCTGTCGAAAGAATGGCAGTAGTCAGGCCCAATGCCTCAAGCTTGCGCAGTCCAATCCCATCACCCCGAAAGCAACGAACCGTCTCGGTGCCATCCTGCGAAACATAAACCATATTGTCAGTAAAGACACCATCAAAGTCGAAGACAACTAAGCGGATTGAGGTAATAATTTCTTCAATTAACTTAGCGACCTTTTTATTAAACATGAATTTAGCAACCGTAGGATCCATTGAGAATTTCAAACGTAATGCTGTCGTCTTCAGTCACATCACACATCAGCGTTCTGCCGATGACTTTTGATAATTCATATGGAGGTAAACCGCCATCACCGGGCGACTTGAGCATGATGTCTTCACTCCGTAGGGCGTATCCGCGCGGTAAATCGCGGGTCACCACTAACTTTTTGCCCATCTTTTTGATCGGTTCCTGCTCACTATCATAAGGTCGTTTTATACCATCGCCAAAAGCAACCCTAGCCCGGCGCAAATCACGAACCATTTTGCGTAAGCCGATCGGTTCAAGAGAAAAAGCGTGGTCGGTTCCCTTCCAGGTGTGGTTGAGAGTGAAATGTTTTTCTACAATCCGAGCCCCCAAAACGTACGCGATGAGGGCCATAGCGATGCCATTATCATGAGAGGATAAGCCAATAACGTTATTGGGGAAACGTTCTCGGAACGTGGTGATCACCCGCAGGTTAAGCTCATGGAATTCGCAGGGATAGCCGGCTGTGCATTGCAAAATGGCTAACTGGGGATTTATCGGCATAATCGCTTCATAAGCACGCAGAACATCTTCCATAGAACCACCGCCGGTGCTCAGGATCATCGGTTTTTGAAATTGAGCAATATGTACCAGCAACGAGATGCTCTTCAGGTCGCCAGAAGCGATTTTGAAAGCAGGGACATCCAACTTAGCCAAGAAATCCGCACTGGGAAAATCAAAAGCGGTGGCAAACATGGTAATGCCCAACTCCTGAGCATACTGTTTCAACTCCACGTATTCATCCCAGCCAAACTCTAGCGCTTCCCGATGTTCGCCATATGTTTTGCCAAAGCTGTTCCGATGCTCATAAGATCGGTTGTAACCCGCTTTGGTATAGAGCACTCGATTATCACGTTTTTGCAGCTTTACCGCGTTAGCCCCACACTCTTTAGCTGCTCGGAACATGTCTTTGGCTGTCTCGAGGTTACCTTGATGGTTGTGACCGATTTCGGCGATGACGTAGCAGTCAGAGTCGTCGTGGATCAAAAACCCGTCGATATTAATTTCTCTTGTCATGGTTGCTCCTTTTTCAAACAAGGTGGTACTGTAAATCAACGTCTGAAAACACAGTTCCAGGTCGCGCCATCTCCACGATCGGTCTTCGAGACAATTTGGAATCCTTTGCCGATCAAGAACTCGGTCACAACATCCGATTCCCGATTTAAGGTACCGACTTCAATCAAAATAGATTTGACGGCGTTGCAGTTAAGCGTATCACTTGCGCCTTGTAGAATATCACGCTCAGAGCCATCTACATCTAATTTAATATGATTGGGTATCGGAAAGCCGAAGGTTGAGACCAGATAATCGAGACTAAATCCCAGCAGGTCCTGTCTTAGAGCCGGTTCAAATTGGTTTCCGAAAGCATCAACAGTAACCTCATTGAGAGTATGGAGAGCACTACCACCTTCCAAAGAATAGTAATTAAATGTTACTAACTGCGGTTTTTCGGTTAAACAAATCATGTGCGGCGTTATACTGTGTTCACACTGATTAAGGATAATATTCTGACTGAGTTGATAATAGGTTGAAAAACTCGGGTCAAAAGCATGTACGATAAGGTCACCGCCACAATATTTAGAAGCAATCAGAGAATAGGCCCCCACGTTGGCCCCA
>CALMIS010000252.1 GCA_937864185.1 uncultured Chloroflexota bacterium | reverse complement strand
CCCCGAAGGGCGTCCAGTCTTTTCCACCCCGCCTAGCGTCACACGCAATCAACAGAGGCGAGGCCGAAACGTCAATGTACAAAATTTTCCTAAACGGACAAAAAGCTTTCAGTATCCTGATTAAGCGGTGCCAGAACAAAACGACGTTTTAAGTAAGCCGGATTAATTGGGTCTGGGACCTCCAGTACTTTAACAAAACCTATGTCCAAATCGGCCAGTTGCGGGACGGTCGCAAAACCAAAAGCCTGATAGCTTTTGCCGGTATAACGGTTGTTAAAGTACAAGTACTATTGCAATATGTTGGTTGATTACACAGGGGTGTACCTCACCCCGATCTATCGAGGCCACCAGCCGGGTTCCTAGACCATGATGGGCCACCGATGGGCCAGCCCATGCTGTAGTAGGAACCGCACGGACCCCAGCCGCTTCACCAAGTCCTTAATTGCCGGGTTTGACAGGTCTCCGAGAACACTGATGCTGCTGTCTACCTCTCGGGCGGTTATATGGAAGCGGTCGGCGGCGCTCCTGGATTGAAAAACGGTAGCACGTGTGTACTCGGCCGCCTCCAGCGCCACATTTAATTTATCAAGAGCAACGGCCTCACCGGCGGTTCCACCGCCAACGGCTTTCAGGTCGGTTCTGATCCTGGACAACATCCGGTGGATGGTCCAGATGTGCGGCAGCACATCCGCGGACGGTGCCGCGATCGGGAAGGAGAAGGTTACAGGATAATGGATAATATTGCCTGCCGGAGCAGGATCGATGCCGCTAAACGAATCCATCCGGTTGATGTCCTCCGTGCTAACCTTAACCGGTGGGATAAAATCCATACCGTAGTAGCCCTCTGCGCAGCCACCCTCATAACATGACTGGATGACAATCATGTCCATTAGAACATTTGCATAAATTGTTTTCTGACCCTTCGTCTCGCGCAGGAGTTTCTCGATGTCTACTTGTCGCAGAGTCAGGTCTTGCTGCACCTTTGGAAGCAGCCTATTCCATGTATCTGCTACCTGGCGCTCGTGGTGAGCCTTTAAGATACGGCCGAGGATTTTGCCAAGCACCAAATAGATCGCTAACTCCGCAAGACCCCATCCGATGGCAGACCGAACACTTGGGCCGGTCCCGCCCTTAACGGTGACCTGTCTACCCGACGTGGGGGTTGGTGGGTTCGTGGGAGCGACGGGCGGGCGACGGAATATTGCCTTGACCCGCCAGCGCCGCACGCCCTCCTCCTCAAGGTGTGGCTGCGATTCCGGCACATTCTCAACATGCGTCACTTCGAACCCGGAAGCTGCCAGGACTCTACCCGTGGGCGTACCCTGTGCCGCCTTCTCTCGGGTCAGGCCCTTCGCCATCCCTTCTTTAAAGACCCTCAAGTTCTCGGAGATCTCTTCTTTGGACATGTAGCTCCAGTCGCCCTCAAACGCATTCACCTCAACGCCATTACTATTGAAATGAACGAGGGCACGGCGAAACTCATCGCCGAACCGCAACGTCCCGCTCCTATAAGCACGGTCAGGAGAGACTGTTCGGACGCTGGCGGTCATGATCCCATGGGCGTCGACCTCAAAATCGGCCCAGTAGAGCTCCGTGCGGGCGGTGCCCCCATGCGGCCTACTCTCCACGAGCCATTCCGATATTCGTACGTGCCTGGGCGTCTTGATGTTGTCGACCTGCAGGCTTCGCGGGTCGTTCACCTGCCTCTGCAGGGCCATCGCCCTCGTAGTGGATGGCTGCCCGCTGCGGGACGGTGAAACGCCAGGACCTCGGGTTTCAACGGGCATAGCGGCTTGCTGCTGGATGACAGGCGTCAACTCATGCGCAATGAGCCGTGCTCCCTCGTGCGTTCCCGGCGCGAACCGATCCGCACCAAACACAACGTTATGTCCCATCGTGTAAGCAGTGGCGTTCACCTCCCACGCCGATTGCTCGGCGGCCGCGCCGGTATGTACCCGCACCTGGGAAAAGTCGTAGCCAAAGCGCGGTTCCATGAAGGCGCGTACTGCTGGCTCCAGCGGCCTGCCCGGACTGGCAAGGACGTGATCAACACTGGCCGGCGCCTGGCTCATCTCCATCTGACCGGGGGCTCGCCCCCATTGGCGTTGGACCGGCGATGGGGCATCACGGACACCGGGTTGTACTGCCGTTGCCATTACCTGATCAGCGATCCGGTCCGCCTCCCGCTCGTATTCATCTCCGGCCTGGCCGATCGCCAGTTTCGCTTGTATCGCGCCTGCTGCCGGAGGATGGATGAACATCCGGCTGAAATCAAACCTAAGGCGAGGCGATGCCGTTTCGGTCGACTCGGCGTCGGGTACTTTCGCCGCAGTCTGTAACATCCGCTGGGCCGCTATATTTTCACCCGTGCCCGGCAAGTGGTGTATTGAGTTCACCTCACGGCTTTGCCCAAAGCTTGCCCATCCGGGCGTCCTGAGCTTGGCGGACGTAGTCTGCGGGGGTGTCTGTGGTTTCTGGGCGAAAGTGCGCATACGCCAACCTACTTCCCTGCGATTGTCCGCCTAACTCTCGAAATCACCCAATTACGAGTGGACGATTGCCAGCCCCTCTCAACCAATGGTCAACTCCAAATTCGCCGCAGCGGTGGTAATCCGCGACACATCCTGAAGTGTGATAAATTGCGTCCGGCCGTGATTGCCGACATAGATCGTCGAGTCGGCAATCATCAGCGCCACGCGTCGACTGGGTGCCGGGGCGGGGGTGGACGCGGGCAAAGGTAAAGCGGTCAGACTGAATTCATTGGCTATCGCGCTTAGGTGTTGGGCAATGATCAGGCTGGCCCCTTCAAACACATTGTGGCCAACCAGGCAGCGACCAAACAATCCGACGATCGGGGTGCGGCTGTTGCTGATCGAAGTTTGATGCAGTTGCTCCACCATATGTTGGGCCACGTCCAGGCTAACCAGTTGGTTGTCCTGTACCTGAATCGTGCCCAGCAGCCCGGTCAAGAAAACTCGCGACTCGGCCGATCGCAGTTGCTCGGTGAGACGCCTTAAGAAGGCGGGCGTAAACAATTCCTGCACCACCCCCGCCGGGGCCGGCGGGCCGTACAGACTCAACACACCCCTAATTTCGTTGCCGTGCAGCAGGGCGTAGTCGTCTTCATCAAACACGGTCAGATCGAGCAGTTCCGGGTTATCCAGCCGCGCCGGGCCGCCGATCACCACCGCCGTGCCGGGCCGGGCTTTCACCGCAGCCCGCCGTAGATCGAGCAGCCCGTTGAGCAGGTCGTCCCGGCTCGCTTCTTGAGCGCCCAAGGCCAAGCCCAACAGGCTAAAGGCCAACGTCTCGGCCTGGCTGATGTTGGGTCGCAAATCAGGGTTGTTGAGCGCCTCGGCTATGTCGCGGCGCAAGCGAGTTCGCTCATCCTGGTTCAAGGCGGCCAACTCGTCCGCGACTCGCAGCGCCTGCCGCCTGAACTCACTGATGCTGAAAACGTCTTGGTCGGGCAGGCTAAACAACTCGACCAGGGGGCCGAACTGGGCGATCTCAAAGATGGTGCGCGGTAGTTGAAAGGCGTCGACCCGGGCCGCCTCGATGACGTTGCTGCCCAGCCGCAGCCGGTCGGCCCGGGTCAGCGACAGCAGCACGCCTTGCCGGCCGCCATCGTCCCGGCGGGTAAAGCCGGCCAGATGGCAACCGCTCAGGCTGACCTCGGCGCAGCGATCAAATTCCAGTCCGACCCGTTCCGTCTCTAGCGCGAAGGCCAGTTCCACGGCCAGATCGCGCCAAATCACGGCCCGGAAGCCGCGAAACCGCAGCGGCCCTTCCAAAATAAGGCGGCTGCCTAGGCCGCAGCCCGTGATTTTTAGCTGCACCTCTCGCTCATCGAGCGGCAGGTCGAACTCGACCTCGGCCAACCGCTGCTCGCCGGGCCGCAGGCAGAGGCAAATATCCTGCCGGCCTTGCGCCAGCAGATCTTTGAGCGCCTCATCCAGGCGGGCGTACTGGCCGCCCTCGCCCACGGTCAGGCAGCAGCCCTCGCCGCCGCCGGCGTCGATGGTGGCGTTGAAATGGACGATCTGCCCCGCAATAGGCTGGCCCGCCGCATCGAGCAACACCGCCTCGACCTGCTGCGGGCCGCTTGGGCCCAGCGTCCAGGCGCACTCGGCGATGCCATGCGGCCCGACCGTGCTGACCACGCTCGCTGCCAGCGAGCCGCCCCCGGCCATCAGGGTAAAACGCACCCTGGCCCCAATGACTGGCGTCTGCCCGTTGGCCACCCGCACCCGCAGCGGCTGGGGCAGCGCTTGGCTGGGGGCGGCCTCCTGACCGTCGCCGCTTTCGTACAGCAGGCTGATCAAGCCGGTCAGGGGTGGGAAGAGCCGCCGGCAGTCCTCGACCAGTTGGAACTCGGTCGCCGTGCGCTCCAACACGGCCAGGCGGCAGTAGTGATGGTCGATGCCGGCCGGCGGCAAGGCCAGCGGTTGGGGCGGCGTGGCCCCATCGACCGGCCACTCCACGTCGCCGGTGGCGGTCCGGGCCGGGATGAGCCAGTAATCGCCCACTTGATAATCGCCCGGCTCAAAGCGTACCTCGACCCCGTCTTCCAGGGCGATCCAGGTCCCGCCGGTCGTTATCGGGCCGGGCGAGTCCCAGCGCCGCACTTTGGGGTAATTGGGCCGATTGTTGACCACATCCGGGTAATCGGCCTTGGCCACGCCAGCGCTGTTGGGGTCGGTTGGGTCCAGACTGAGCACCTGGCCCTCAACCTGGCCCAGCCGCACCAGCACGCCGGCCTGGCCTTGCAACTCGCGGGCGTCGTCGCTCAGTTCAACGGTTTGGCCAGCGGCAAAACCCAGAAACTTATCCCGGCCGCTGCTCTGGACGATCAAATCGGTGCCATTTTGCTCCAGCCAGGCGGTCACCATGGAGCCGTTGTCCCGGCTCCATTTGAAGGTCGCCGTGCCGCGCGGCCCGGCCTGGTGAATCTCGACCCGGTAGAGCTGATTTTCCAAACGGCGATAGCCGGCCCCTGGCGGCACGACGCAGGGATTGTCCGTCGTGGGGCTGGGCTGGGCTCGGGCCTGGAGCCGGCCGGAAGGCGGCTCGAGCAGCGATTGCCAGGCGGCCGGTTCGCTCAAACAGTGCAGCGGCCCGGCCAGCGGCCCCAGCAGCTTCACCTGCCAGACGGTTTGGGTCCGGGTGGTGGTATCCGGCCCGCCTAAAGCGACCTCGCGGATGGCCGGCGCTTCCAGGGCGGTCAGGTGGCGCTGCCAGACATCGAGATAGGCCAGGTACAGCCCTTCCTCGGTGGCCAGCGCGACGCCCGGCAAATTCGGCTGTTGGTCGAGAGCGACAGCCGTTTCGTTTTCGCACAACAGGCCGGCCACGTAGTAGCGCCCGGCCGAGAGCTGCGGCGCCAGGCCGCTGCTCAAGGCAAAGTCGGCCCCGACCAGCGGGCCGCCGCACGCGCCGACCACGTCGATGGTTTCTGTCTCCGTCCGGTGGGCTGTGATATCGAGCTGCTCGTTCCAGTCTGAGTCCAGTTGCACCCGGCCCTGCTGCATCCGCACGCTGCTGTAATGGTGTTCCGACCTAAAAGTAGACCGCGTAAAATCGCCTTTCATGGTTGCACCTCACGTTGCATAAAAAATGCCCGCTTCCAGACCAAAGCGCAGGTACTCATCCAGGTTGGCCCGCAGGTTGGCTTCGCGCTGCGGTTGTTTCAAAAAGCTAAACGCGCCCATCTCCAAGCCGTCTTCCGCGCCGGTTTTGATTTCGAGCGGGCAGGTCAGGCTTAACTGGCCGTAGGCCGGATGGCCGTAGCGGGTCGAGGTGAAGCTCGGTTTGAGCCAACTGGCGACCCGCTGCCGGAGGGCGGCTTGGACCGCCGGGGGGAGCGCCTCCCCACCCGCGGCCGTCAGCTGCCGGGCGATCTCCAGATCGGGCTGGCAGCGAAAACGGCGCGGCAGGCGCGAGCCGGACGGGACAAAGCTGAATCGCACGCAACCGGCCTGCCGCCGCTCGGCGACCGCCGGATCGCTGAAAATCACCTCCGAGGCCAGGCGCATCTCTTTGACGTGAACTGGCCCCAGCACCGATGTGCGTACCAGGGTGGTGGGCGGGCCGGGTCGCTCGCCGGTCAGGCTGGCGGCCAGGGCCGGGAGGCTGCTGCCCAGGGCGAGGTCGACCAGGGTGGTCGAGTCGGCCGGCGTCGCGGCGAAGCGAGGCACGACCTGGCCGGCGCCGGGCAGGACCGCCAACTGTTGCGTCTCGTTCAGGCTGCCGACCACCGCGCTAGTAAAGGCCGGCGACGCCCCCGCGGCCCGGATGGCCGCCTGGAGTTGGTCGCGGGCCTGAGCCAGACTGGCCGGTACGCCGGCTAAAGACGCCAGGCCGCTTTCTTCACCCAGAGTGACGGCCAGTTCGGGCGCGGCCGCTCGAAGCGGGGGAAACGGGTCAAGCGGCCCGCTAACCAGGGCGAAAATAGCCTGGCCGCTGCCGGGGCTAAGCCGCAGCAAATCGGCGCTGTCATCGCTTTCGGTCGCTTCGACGACCACCGGTGCGGGCCGGCCGGGCAGGATAATCAGCCGGTTTTCAGCGCTGATCACCCGCGTCTCGCTAAAAGCCGGGCTGGGGTGGGCGGCCCGGATCGCGGCCTGGAGTAGATCGCGGGCCGGGGCCAGAGTGGCCGGTTTCGCGGCCAGCGTGACCAGGTGCGGCCCTTCGTCGCCGATGGTCAGTTGCAGGCTGGGTTGGGTCGGTCCCAAGGCCGGAAACGAGGCCAGACTGCCGGAGACGAGGGCCGGGCTGACGTGAGCCGGTTGGCCGCGGCGCGGCGACTCGATCAGGCTGTCCTCGACTTCGAGACTGATAATTTCCGAGGGTAGGCGCAGCGGCCCGCTCAGACAGCGTTCGAGCCGGACCCGCAGATGATCGTTGGGCAACTCAACCGTCAGGCTGGGCGTCTCTGGCTGTTGGGGGGCGCCGTCTATGTCCAGCCTGACGCCGGGCGCAAGGGTGCAGTGGCGCAGCTCGAGTTGGCGCAGGCTGTTGCCCGGTCCGACCGCTAAGCTACCGGCGATTAGCAAGCCATCGAAGACCAGCCGTCCCTCGGCACTGCCGCCGACCGCGATGTCGCCGATCAGGGTCGGGCGCTCGCTGTTTTTGGCCTGGATGACCAGGTCCGCGGCCGTCATCGGAATCGCCAGATTTTCCTCGTAAGTGCGGCTGTCCTCGATTTGGATGACCGCGTCGGGTTGGCCCTGAGCTTGCCACTGGACCAGCGCGGCGGCAATGGTCGTGAAGTCGCCGGCGGAGACTTTGAGCCGCAACCCCAGCCCATCCGGTTCGGCCACGCTGTTGAGATAGGCTTCAAGGGGCGGCTCGCCGGGGCGGACCAGCCGCCGCCGGTCATACGGCCCGCTGCCCAGATCGCCACTAAAACCGTAGCGATAGCCGGCCGTGACCTCGCCCGGCGTCTCGCCCACGGCAAAGGCGATCCGGCCCCGGGCCACATCGACGCCGACTTTGCCGGCCGGCGGGCGATCCCACTGGCTCAAATTCATACAAATTACATCCATCGGCGGGACGGGCAGCCCATCGCGTTTGATCACTAGGCTGGCGTCCGGGCCGTAGTAGAGGCTGTTTTTGGGTCGATCGGCCGGCGGGATACCGCTGTTTTGAGTCTGGTAGGCCGCCAGATCAAGATGGAAGGCCAGCAGGCGAATGGCGTCTGGTACGTTGGTTTCATCGGCCAGGTAGCCGATTGTTTCTTCAGTTTGGGGCCGATTGAAGAGCGGCGCGTCGTAGCCGAGCGAGGTGAAGCTGTAGCGACCGTCGGCGGGTTGGGTCACAGCTCGGGGCGCGACCTCCGCCAACGGGTAGGCTGCCAGCCGCCACAAAAACAGACCGACGTTGGGGATGTTGTACCGCCCCCGCTCGACGGCAATGCGCCGCACCTCGGCGGTGTGGGCGATGGTGTCAAAGGGCGTATCGAGCCGGGCCAACACGTCGATCAGGCGCAGGTCGGGCGTACGCAGGCTGTGGGGGCGCAGGTGGTTGAGGTATTGGGTCGTACTCAACAGCTCAAAAAACTCAACTGCCCGGCACGGCCAGAGGGTGGTGTCGCGGGCCAACTGCTCCAACATCGGGGCTGTGCCTTTGCGCCGCCGGTAGCTGAGGGTGTTGGCCACATAGGCTCGCTGGGTAAAGCCGGTCGGGCTGATAGCGTGCAACCCTCGCACACCGAGTAAATCGGCCAGGTAGGGGACCAGCCACTCGTCGCAGGTTTCGATGAACCAGTTGTCGTACAGCCGGCCGATGTCGGCCTCGACCAGCCCGACCTGCTCGCCGATGATGCTTAGCAACAGGCGCAACGGCTCGCCCTGCTCCAAATCACGCAAGCGGTAAATGGCCGGCAAAAGTTCGTACAGTTGATCAGAGGTGGTGTTCATTAATCAATCCTAAACCTTAATCTCCCTCAAGCTCACGCTCCCGGCATCAACCAGCAACAGGTGGGCCGGTTTGATCTGGCCGGCCTCCCAGCGAGCGCGTTGGGCCGGCAGCAAAGTCGTCAGGCCGGGCGGCTGCCCGACCAGATGCAGCCGATCCACCGCCGGGTCGTTTAAGTAGGCGGCGATCACACCCTCGACGGCTTGCAGGGCGGCCAGGAGTTCGCTGCGGTGAACCGGCTGGCCAAAAGCGCGTTGCCCGAAACCAAAGCCTTCGACCAAAGCGGTCGTGGCCGAGGCCAGCACTTTGTCCGGCAGATAGGCCGGATCGATTTGGACTCTGGCGGCCAGGCTGAAATAGAGCGGCTGGTAGGAGTCGAGCCGGGCGACCAGGGTTGGGTCGCGGGCGGCGTCGATGGCCCGCCGCAGGTTTTGGAAAAGCTCAGAGGTTGGCTCAAACCGGTAATCAACCCCGTTGCTGACTGCCGCGGCCAACGTCAAATGGACCAGCCGCGATTCGCCGTTCCACAGCCAGGTCGCCTGGGCCTGACCGACGCCGGCAAAAGCGCGGGCGAAATCTTCAACATCCTGAAGCGACACAATCCGGCCCAGGGTCAAGACCGTCAGCGGCGCGTTTTGGCGGGCCTGGTCCAGCGCCTCCGGGTTGGCGGCCCCGCTGGGCGGCAGCGGGTTGGTCACTTTGCGCACACCCAGCGGCGGGCTGAGCAGCAGCGACAGTTGCCCGGCCTTAACCATCCCGGCTGCACCCAGGCCGGTGCGATAATTGACTGTTACATTCTCGACGCCGGTCGGCAGCCGCACGCCGCTCAGGCCATCGCCAAATTGGATAGTAGTCTGGCCGTCGTCGCTGCGGCGGGTGACGTAAGCCCGGTCGCGCGGGCCAAGCCCGGACAACGAGGGCACTTCCGGCCACAAAATATCATCGACCCGCACCTCCAGAGTCGACTCGGTTCCGCCGGCGGTTGGGGCCGAGACAAAGGTCAGCGGCGTCTGCTTGAGCTTAAAGCTTTGAAAGGGCTGGGCCGCATTGCCGCTACCCAAAACCTCGCGCCGGCTTTCGCCGTGGGTGGCGCGGGCCACATTGCCGTAAATGACCACGCTCTGCCGGTCGTACAGGTTGGCCAGCGGCGCGGTCAGTTCGAGCCGGGTACGCTCTGGGCCGTCGATAACGTTTTTGATCGTGACGACTTCGCTGGCGACCGGGTCATCGGCCTGAGCCGCGACTACCTCGACCAGCCCCGCCGGCCCGGTCAGCGAGCCGACGAAGCCGCTTTGATCCTGCAAGGTCCAGCGGATCTGCTGCGGCGAGACCCGCACCGGCGCGGCCGTGGCAATCAGCGTCTCGCCGGCCTTGGCCTGACCGGTTGCCCCATCGAGGGCGGTCAACTGGACCGGTTTGAGCAGCCGCACCCGGCTGCGCCGGCCGCTGACGATCAGGCTGCGCTTGGCCGCCAGCCCTTCTACCCGCCGGTCGAGGCTGAAGGCGTCGCCTTGCAGCGGCTCGGTCAGGGGCGACTCGGCCAGGGGCAGCTCCTCGCTGTGGGCGTAGACGCTGGTGGTCCGCGGCGAGAAGCGGTTGATGTTTTCGCCGGCAATATTGAGGCGCGTGACTTTGGCGGTCAGGTTGAAATCGGCTCGGCTCTCCTCGGCCAGGCCGGTCACGCGGTAAAGTTCCACGTAATCGGGTGCGGCCAGGGCCAGCCAGCTTAAGCGGGTGATTTGGCCGTAGACCGCGTCCAGGTAAATAGTTTTAACCCCTGACGCAAAGGCGGCCTCGGCCCAGGAATTTTGGCGATTGGCGTAGACGCCGGGAATAAAGGCTCGCGTCTCCGGGTTGAGTTCGCCGACGCGCAGGGCGACCGGCAGGGTGCGCCAATCCGGGGCGTTGTGGCCGAACAAGGCGGCGCGCTGGCGCAGGGCGTAGACGCGGGGGTCTTTGGCCGGCGGCGCGGTGAAGGGGAAGACACTGCCTAGCGGTTCGTCCCAACGGATCAGAGTGCGGTTGGTCTCGGCCTCCGGCGCTACCGCCGAAATCCGGCGCAGCTCCCAGCGCTCGCTGCCGGGATCGGCGAGGCGCTCCTGGCCGACGATCAGCAGCGGGTCGCCCGGCTTGAGGTTCGTAGCCAGGCCTTGCAGATAGAGCCGGGTATCGCCAAAAGCCGGCAGCCGTTGCTCGGTCAACTGCGGTTTGAACTGATTCAATTCGGCGCGGGCGATAATGGCCTCGACCGTCTCAAAGGTTTGGGGCTTTTCGGCCGGGCCGGGCAAACTCTGGGCTTTTGTACCGGCCGGCAACGTTGCTTCGGGCGGCGCGCCGGGCGCGGTCTCCAGCTCGAAGGCCAGGTGGACGCCGGCCGCCACGCCGGGGCTGAGTTCGTAGCCGATGGCCCGGGCCAACTCCAGCAGCGAGCGGCGCTCGGTCGCGGTCCGCAAAAAGCCTTCGTTGGCGATCCGCTCCTGGTAAAAGGTCAGCACCTCGAGCAGGGTCGCCCCGGCGTCCAGGAGGGCGACGGCCGCGTCATCGTCGGCGCGAGTGGTCAGGCGGCTCAAGCCCGGCTCGGCGGCGACCGCGGCGATCATCGTCGCCTTGAAACTGCCGTGCGTCCCGACCCGGTAGGCCAGGGCCGGCAGGCCGGGCGGATTGGCCAACGGCTCTGGGGTCAAGGGCGCGACGCCCTCGCAGCAATCACATGAATTTAGGGATGCGGACTCGCTCATAAGCCTCCTTGCACCACCACCTCGAGCTTGCCGTTTTCGGGAAAGGTCGGGTCGTTGTCCAGCCGGATCACTTCGGCTGGGCCGGGGCGCAGCGCCCCTTGGGCCAACTCTTGGTTGGCGAGCCGGCCCCAGCGTTGAAAGCGGGTCGCCTCGACCGTCTCGACGCCGGCCACGCTCAGGGCGACCTCGTAAACCCGGCTGAGGTAGAGCGGCTGGCCGAAGGTGAAATTGTCGGGGTGGAAAAAGCCGCGCTCGCCGGTCGTCAGAATTTGGGCGCTAAAGATTTGCAACAGCCGTTGTTTGATCTGGCTGCGGAAATAGCCGCTTTTGGCGCAAACGAAGAGAGCCAGGTCGAGCGGGACAAAATGCGGCCCGGCGATCTCCAAATCGTAGCCGGCCAGGCGATAGCGATTGAGATAGGTCTGGACATCCTGCTCAAATTGGCCTGCCACCGGCAAACCGCCGCGGCGGTCCACGGCCACAAACGCGGTGTACCAACTGCCGGTCCAGCGCAGATTAGCCACGGCCCGCTGCACGTCGGGCCGGCGCTGGGTCACTTCGGCGTAGTCGGCCTCGGTCACGGCCCGCTCTTGGACGCGGAAGGCTTGCGGCGCAAACTGCCGCACCTGTTCCGGCGACTCCGGGGCCAGGCCGCCCACCGCCGGCAGCGGATTCCAGACCCGCTCGACGCCGGCCAAAGGCGTGACCAGCCGGGCAAGCGCCGTTGCGCCGACATTCCCGGCCGGGCCGTTGCCGACCCGGTAGGTCGCTTGTAGGCTCTGACCGGGGGTCGGGGGCCGGCCCAAAACGCCGTCGCCAAAGCGCAGCGTCGTGCTGCCGTCGTTTTCGGTTTCGACCACAAAATCACGGGCGAAGCGGTCGCTGTTGAGCAAATCCCGGCGCGGCAGCCAGACTCCGGCGGCGCTGTCGAGGCTGATCCAGGGTTGAGCCTGGTCAACCGGATAGCGCAACATCGAGCCGGCCGAGTCGCCCGGCTCGAACCAGACCAGCTTTTGATCGACCGGATCGATCCGGTAGCGCTGCCGGCTCAACGGTCCCAGGCTGAGCGGGGGCCGGTAGGGGCCGGCGGCGGGCTGAGCGGGCAGGGCTTCGGCGCTGACCCGCCGGCCGTGGGCGGCCAAGACCACGTTGCCACGAGCCACGCTGACCTTGGGGATGAGGTCGCCGGCCCGGACGGCCGACAGGCAGAGCGGGAAGGGCAGGGCGTCGTCGCTGTGCCAGACAATATCGATCAGCGGCAGCGGTGGGTCGAAGAGCGGGTCTTCTGCGCCGGGATCGACCTCGGTCAGGCGCACGGCCCAGCGGTGCGTGGGATCGGCCTCGGTGGGCCGGCCGGTGGTCGGGCTAAGAATCTCTTCAAAGATCAGCACCTCGCCTGCGGCCAGGCTCAAGCCGGGGGCGGCCTTCAAAGTGGCGCGGGTGGCTCCGGCCGGCAGGCAGCAAGCCGAGTCGCTCCAGGTGTAGAATTCGATCTCGTTGCGGGCCGGGTGCAGCGTGACCGGCTGCAAGGTTTCAAAGAGTTCCGGCTGCTCGACGCTGAGCAGTTGGGCCAACTCGGCCGGATTGACGGTCGGGGTCTCGACCGGGCCACGGGTCAGCAGTTGGCTGCCCTCCGGTAGCAGAAGCGGCAAGCTGCTTTTTTTGATCTCAAAGCAGACCCAGACCCGGGCGCTGCCGCCTTCGTGTAGCCTATAATCGAGCAGGCGGGCGTGGCGGCGCAGCGAAGTGCGCTTGTGGGCCGTGCCCAGGTAGGCTTCCGTGGCGACGGCATCCTGGTAGTAGCTGAGATGGTCGCCGGCATAGGCCAGCAGTTCGACCAGGGCGACCATGAGATCGGCCGGATTGCGCTCGGTCCAGTCGGGCATCATCACGCTCAGCCGGTCGAGCAGCAGTTGGCGGAAGCTGGCGTAATCCTTGGCTAGGTAGCTAATCTCCGGTTCCGGCAGTGGGTCGGGTGGGCAATCCTGCGCCGGGGCGCAGTCGAAATCGCTGGGGCAATCGACTTTGAAGGAAAAGTTTACCGCGGCCAGGTGCGGGTCGAAGCCAGTAGGTGGGCGTAGGTTGGCCGGCGATTGGATCAGGCGCAAGGTGTAGGTCGAAAAATCGCCGGGAGTGTTGACCGTGACGGTCAGTTGCCGGCCGGCGGCGCTGACCGCGACGACCCGCAGCTCGCCTGGCACGAGGGCCGACTCCAGGATCGCGCCTTTGATCCGCGCCCCGCCGCTAATGATGACGTTGTCGTGGCTGAGGCTAGGGAAGGCGGCCAGATCGTGAATAAAAAAGAGGGTTAGCGTGGTCTGGTCGGGGCCGACTTCCAAATAGTCGATGCCGTTGAGCTTGGGTTGGCCGGCCACGGCCTGACGGCGAAAAAGGTTTTGGCAAAAGTATTGCACAGCCACTAGACGCTCCGTTGAAATTGGGCGACCTGGCGCTGCTGGGTTTGGCGCACGAGGTACTGGACCGTGACCCGCACGGTCGACTCCACGCTCTCGACCTGGACCGCCTCGACCAGGATCAACTCGCCGAGCCACTGCTGTAACGCCCCTTGCACGGTCAACTGCGTGGCCGAGGCCAGAGCGGCGCTGTTGGGTTCAAAGACCAGTTGCAGTAAGCCGCTGCCAAAGGTGGGCCGGTTAACCCGCTCGCCGGGCGTGGTAAAAAGCACCTGCTCGATCAAATCGCGGAGGTGATCCTCGGCCTTGGTCTCGGCGAGGCGGCCTCGGCCGTCGATATGAAGCGGATAATCGATCTGCATCATTGCCCCCTGACCCGCGTTTGAGTCACGATAATGTTGAGCGGCGTGCCGTTGGGCGCGCAAATCGCCTGGCTGTCCTGCAACAACACCGGCTGGCCGCCGGCTCGCACCCGCGTGGCCGCCGTGACCCACTGGGCGGTGACACACGGACTCGGCGCACCGGAGACGTTGAACGGGCAGCCGGCGATGGAGTAAGTCGTCGCCTGGGTGACGACCGGCTGACCGCTGACTTTGACGCGCGGGTTGGGCGCAGCCGGTTGCGCTTGCCCGGCGTGGGCGCACAACACGGTAGCATTTAGATGGAGTAGAAAACCTGGCATTAGGGTTGCTCCTTTCAGGTTACATCCAAGGCGCCGTTGTTCAGCGAAATCTGGGGGCCGGTCAGTTTGATCGTGGCCCCCTGGCCGTTGTCGATCTCGATACCCAGCGAGGTGAGCTTGATCTTCTGGCCGCCGGAGGTTTCCAGCGTAATCCCACCGATGCCGGGCGTATCGTCTAAGACGATGTTGTGCCCCTCCTCGGTTTGGATCATCATCTTTTTGTAGGGCGGGGCCAGCAAGACCGGCGGCATCTCCGCAGCCGATCCCCACCAGCAGCCCGACCAGATCGGATAGTCCGGGTCGCCGTACTCAAACTCGATCCAGACACCCGCGCCGACGCTCGGCAGGGCGAAGAAGCCCAGCCCGTTGCCGCCAAAAGGGGCGCAAGGCATCGCCCACCCGCTCTCCAAATCGCCCATCACATCGGGCACTCTGGCCTTGATCCGGCCGATCAGCAGCGGGTCATGAATGTCGGTGACGATGCCCCGGTATTTGCCGTAGAAGGCAGGATTTTCATCCATTAAAAGATCCTCAAACTCGTGGGACGTAGGACGTGGCACGTTTCGCTACGTCCCACGTTAACTCCTCACGGTCTAACCACCGGTAGCAACGCGCCGGTTCCTTCCCGGCTGAGGGTGAAATCCTGGGTGTATTTGCCCGGCTCGATCTCGTGGGTGACGCGTCGAACGTAGTACAGCCCATCGTGACGTAGGCCTGCGCCGCGCACGCCGACCAGTCGTCGGGCCCGCAGAATGTGGCCGTAACGCACGGTATCAAGCTGGCCGCTGGCGCTGATCGCATCCGGCGAGCGCGTGGTCGCGGCCAGAAGCGTAGTCGCGGCTTGGGTCGGGCTTTGGCCGGCGGTCTGGCGCATCAAGCTGCGGCGGCGCGGCGCGGCCGGACTCGAGGCCAGCGGCGGCACCCGCAGCGACGGCAGCGGCGGGATGCGCAGGCTGGTCTTGGTGATCGGCTCGACAAAGTTGCCCGCCGCGCCGACCGGAGCCAGGGCGTCCTGGCTAAAATTCAGCGAGTTGACATTGGTGGCCGTGCCGAGGTTGACGCTCAAGGCCGGCTGCGGCAGGCCGAGCCGGTTTTCCGGCCCCCAGTAGGCTCTGGTCACGCCGATGGTTAGCGGCTCAGTGTAGAAGACGTAGCCGTTGCGTCGGGCCAATCGCTGCAAAAAACGAAAATCGGTCTCGTGCTGGCGCGGGATGCGCTGCAACTCCAGCGGCAGGTCGGCGGTGGGGCTGGTCTGCGGCACCAGACCCAATTGGGCGTAGGCCGGCTGGGTCAGAATTTCGGTCGCGATCAGAAAATCGGGCCGGTTGCGGTACTCGGCATTGCGCTCTTCCAAATCGAGCATCACACTTAGATCGCGCCCGCTGACGGTTAAGGTCGAGAGGCCCGGCTCGTTGCTGGGCGTAATCTGGTGGTGGGTGATGATGCCGTCGATCAGCGGCTCCGGCAGCGCGCCCATGATCAGGCCGATGACCACCCGCCGGTCCGGGTTGAGCGCGCCGCTGGACAGCAAGTTGTAATCGCCTATCGGACTTTTGCCCAAGGTAAAGGTCAACTGAAAGCCGTCGCCCTCGCGGTCATCGTTGATGACTTTAGCGTGGGTCAAGGCGGTCATGGCCTCGGCCGGGGCCGGCAGCGGCACGGTTGGGCCGATGAGTAGGACTAGGCGAATGCCAAGGAGACTAGTGAGCATCTTTCTCTCGTTTAAACATTAAAAATACGTGGGACGTGGAGCGTCGAGCGTGGAACGTGTACGTCCCACGTCCTACGTTCCACGTCCCACGTCCCACGCACCACGTTCACAGTTGCGGCAAGGCGATCTTTACCACCCGGCCGCCGGTTTCCAACTCGATGGGCTGCAAGACGATGTTAGCGTCGCAGACGCGCCAGAACTGGGTGGGATCGCCCAGGTAGCGGGCCGTGACCTGATCGAGTCGCTCGCCCTGAGCGACGGTATGTTCGACGAGCGTGGTCTGGCCAGCGGCGGGCGGGATGAAGCGCCGTCGCTTGTAGGCGATCAGGCGCGGCTGCCCCGTCTCGTCGGTGACGCTCTGCGTCGCGGTTTCGATAGCAAAATACCGGCTGGTTGGATCGAACATCATTAACCTCCTAGGCTGACGCTGCCGGACAGCGCCCCGCCGATGTTGCCTACGCTGCTGATGGTGGCCATCACTTCCTTGGCGACCTGGTGGGCCATAAAGAGCGCGCCGCCGGCGCTAAGCAAGCCTAAATCGTGATAGGTCAAGACCCGCAGATTGAGGCTGACCTTGGCCCGGATGGGATTAAGGCCGGGGTCGAAGGCTTCCTCGGTGATGGTGAACTCGGTCAAGCGTACCGGTAAAATACGGGCCGGCCCCCAGATGAAGAGCGTCAGCGGCGCTTCGGGCGGGATGATCTCGATGACGCCGACGTTGAGCAAGACTTCATTGGCAATGGCCAGCGCCGATTTGGGATAGAGCAGCATCTCCAAAGCGGCCAGACTGGGATAAAGCCCCAGGCTCGTGGCCAGGCCGTCGGCCCGCTCCAACTGGTCCGTGGCGTCAATCTCGACCTCGAGCCGAATGGTCTCTTGGGGCGGGCCTTTCAGGCGCAAGGCTTCGCCCCGGTCAGATGTGGCGCCAGAGCCGCCGGTTTGGGCCGTAATCGTCCGGGTCAGCGTGTCCGGGTTGTACTGGAAGATGATGACGCTGGCCAGCGGGTTGAACGGGTCTAGCCCGATGATGGCCCCTTTTTGCACCCGGGGCGAATTGGGAAAGGTGGTCATCGCTAAGAACCCCTTACTTTTTTCATCTGCTTATACATCCAGCTCTTCTACCTGGTGCGTGGTACGTAGAACGTGGCAGGCTTGCGCTACGTGCCACGCACTACGCACCACGTCTCACCAGAGCTTAATTTGCTTCGCCCTGCCTAAGAATCGTGACTCACTTAGGCATATTGTGCCCTTTCGTCTTTTCCTTCTTAAACTTCACATCGCCAACGCCCTCGGTTTCGGACCAGGTTGGCTCCTGACCGGGTTTGAGCGATTTCTGGCCGGGTTGGCTGAGGCCAATCACTTTGGTGTGGCCGATGACCTTTGAACGCCAGAAACTGGCCGACGCCTTGGCAAACTCCTGGCCTTGTTTGCCCTGAAACGCTTCGCAGGAGCGGTAGTAAACCTCGGCGCCTGAGCTACAGAGGCGGTCGCGCAACTCGACCAGACTCTGCTGGCGCGTACTCAGCCCATCATACCATTTTTTGTAGCTCTGATATTTGGCGGTATTGGCGGCGATGTCGTAATAGGTCACGTCCCGCCAGTCATGTTTATCCAGGTCAGGGATGTTGAAGTCGGCGGTGGTAAACTCATCACCCTCACCGCTGATCCACATGCCGTTGCCGGAGCTGCCGTGGCTCCAGAATTGGATTTCCTCGATGCAGTCACAATCCTCGTCCTTGTACTTGGCAATGACGCGTTTGATCATGGTTTCGATGCTCTTGCCCGAAGCAATCGCGTAGCCGCCCCACGCCCCCAAGGCTGCGGCTCTGGCCCCGGCGGCCCAGGCGGTCCCTAACGCGCCCGACTCGGTGCTGTCGTAGACATAGAAGTTACAGCGAGTCCGTTGAAGCATCGGCTGGGCGACCGGTTGTGCCCGGCCGGCCAGCGTGCCCGCTCCCCGGGCCGGGGCAGCGCCCTGTTGAATGGTATGGACCAGTTCGTGGGCGAGCAGATGTCGCCCGGCCGGACTGGCCGGCGCGTATTGGCCGGCGGCGAAGACGATGTCCCCACCGACGGTAAAGGCCTGGGCATGCACGGCCCGCGCCGCTTGAGCCGCTGGTCCATCCGCGTGGATGCGAACCCGGCTGAAATCGTGGCCGAAGCGGTGCTCCATCTCGAACCGGGTGACCGGCGGGATGGCCTGACCGCCGCCCCGCGCCTGGGCTAAGTAGCGGCTCACCCCTGGCGGCGCGGTAAGGCTCTGCCCCGGCTCAGCCTGAGCCTGGATCAGCTCATCGCCTGCCTCTTCGCTGCGCCGTCGCGCTTCTTCCTCGTCGAGCGGCACCTCGATAATCTGCTCGACCGGGGCGCGGCGCAATTCTGGGGCAGCTTGCTGAACCGGTCCGGGGAGCTGTCCACGCAGAGCAGCCGAGGCCCATTGCTCCGCCTCACGTTCAAAGCGGTCGCCGGCCGGGCCAATCCGCAAGCCGGAATCGCTCCGTTGCCGCTGGAGGCGTTTGCGCCGACACTCGGCGCAGTCGCCGTCGAGGCCGGGCGTTCCGCCACAAGCGCAGCGGCGTTGAAGAAAACCGCTGGCCTTCACGCTGCTCGTCGCTGAAGGTTTGAGTTGATGCCTTGCTTTTTCCATGTTAATGCCCA
>CALMIS010000251.1 GCA_937864185.1 uncultured Chloroflexota bacterium | reverse complement strand
ACGTTGTGGCGGTATCAACATCCTCAGACCGGTGAGTGGCGAACTGTCAATGAGTTGAGGCAATAGGTTGGTGACAGGAGAAATTGAACAATGTTGACCAACATCCTGTTAGCTCTAATCGTTTTCTTGCTCGCAGTCTTAATCTACGTATTTTTGAGGAAACAGCAGGGCGACGCTCAGGGATTGGAACTGACCCTGTTACGAGCTTGGAGCGATCTGCAACTGGACGAGAAAGTCGGGCGCATTGAGAGGTATGCTAAGGATATCCATGATGATTACAAAGCTTTAGATCAGATGTTACGCGTGCCGAAAGAGCGAAGCGATTTTAGTGAAACGGCTTTAGAGTGTATTCTCGATGATCAGTTGCCGGCTCATTTGTTTGGTATTCGCCGGCAAGTCCTCAACGGCAAAATACCAGATGCATACATCCAGTCACCAGTTGGCCTCATCTGCATCGACTCCAAATTTCCTCTAGATAACTATCGGAAAATGTTGAGCGCTAATGGTTCACAGGACTCTGAAAGATTAAAAAAGCATTTTATAGCCAACGTCAAAGAGCATCTGAAAAAGATTGCGACTGACTACGTGTGCCCCGAGGCCGGCTCGGCCGAGTTTGCGTTTGCATACGTTCACTCCGAAGGGGTGTACTGGTTTCTTATCACAGAGGCAAGTGATATGTTGCGCAACTTTGCTAAAGAAGGGGTTCAGGTTGTGTCTCCCTTAACCCTATCCCACAAAGTCGAGTTAATTAAAGCGAATATGTTCGCCAAACGACTGACCGAAGAAGCCGACCAGATTAGGAAGGAGATAGCCGGCATTGCCACAGGCTTCAGTAATGTGGACAAAGAATGGCGCGTTCTTCAAAATCATTTCAAAAATTTTACCGGCAGTATGCAAAGAGTTGATACGGCTTATCAAAAACTTAGCGAGGCCTTCAACAAAGTTCGCGGAGTCTCGGAACAATAAAATTACCGGAAAACCCAATGCCTCAAATCTTTGACAACATTGACCATCCCCTTTTACCTGTCCTAAAAGATACCCTTGCTGTGTCGTATCGGGCCGATTTCTGCGTGGGGTATTTTAACCTGCGGGGCTGGCGGCAAATCGATGCGCGGGTTGAGCAGTGGACCGGAGGCGACGGCTATCAGTGCCGGCTGTTGGTAGGTATGCATCGCCGACCCCAGGATGAACTAAAAGACATCTTCAGTTTTCGTGAAGATGGCAGCGACAGAATCGACAATAAGCGAGCGGTCCAGCTTAAGAAACAGTTGGCCGACGAGTTCCGCCGCCAGTTGACGCTGGGAGCGCCAACTGATGCCGATGAGGCCGGGCTTCGCCGGCTGGCCCAGCAGATTAAAGACGGCAAGTTGGTGGTCAAACTCTTCTTGCGCCATCCGCTGCATGCCAAGCTATACCTACTCTTCCGCAGCGACCGATTCACGCCCATTATTGGCTATATGGGCAGCAGTAACCTGACCTTCTCCGGCCTGTCCGGCCAGGGAGAGTTGAATATCGATGTGCTAGAGCAGGATGCGGCCAGTAAGCTAGTCGAATGGTTCAACGACCGTTGGGATGACAAGTGGTGCCTGGACATCTCACAAGAGCTCGTTGAAATCATTGAGGAAAGTTGGGCCAGTGAGAAGCTGCTTCCGCCTTACTACATCTATCTCAAAATGGCTTATCATCTTTCCCGCGAAGCTCGGGCCGGGCTGACCGAGTTTACCATCCCCCGGCAGTTCAGAGACCAGTTGTTTGAGTTTCAGACGGCAGCCGTTAAGATTGCCGCCCGTCACTTGAATCAACGCGGCGGGGTGCTGATCGGGGATGTGGTCGGATTGGGCAAAACCATTATGGCCACAGCGGTGGCCAAGATTTTTGAAGAGGATCTGGGCCTTACCACGCTCATTATCTGCCCTAAGAACCTGGTCAAGATGTGGGAAGATTATGCCTTCGAGTATGACCTGCGGGCCAAGGTCATGTCGATCACCCGCGTGATTAATCGGCTCGCCTATCGGTCAATTGCTTCCAATACAAATGAGCGAACTCTAATTGCAACGGTAATTCCACCCTACTTCACTGGAAATTCACTAAATGTCTCCGAAAGCCTTGATCCCATACATCAGCTTGTTTGTGTGAGTTTGATGGATTCTTTTGTTTTAGATTGGCTGCTGCGACAAAAAGTGACTACCAACATCAATATGTTTTACATCTACCAACTCCCCATCCCCCGCCTAACCGTAAGTGACCCGGTCTTTGTTCCCATCGTGGAGCGGGCGGCCAAACTCATCTGCACC
>CALMIS010000250.1 GCA_937864185.1 uncultured Chloroflexota bacterium | reverse complement strand
TGGTCAACATTTTGTGGCCGACGCTGTCGTTACTGATTTTTTCCTTTCTTTTTATGTCATCGGTGTGGCCCTCGTTGCCGCCTTTTACGGTCTTGGCCTGGCCGTTGCAACTCTTTTTTGGTCTGGGTATCCTTTTCAGTTTAGGCTGGTATGTCTGGCAGTATGACGATTGGCGAAAAGACGTCTACATGGTCACCAATACCCAGATCATCGATATCGATGCCGCTGCTTTCCGCCTGCGTCGGACCCGGCGTGAGGGGACATTTGATAATATCCAGGCGGTCTATTCAGAAGTGCCAAACTTTTTCTATAAACTGATTAATCTGGGTAACGTCATCATTGAGACCGCCGGTACGGAAGAAACCTTTACTTTCAACAAAGTCTTTGACCCTGCCTCGGTGACGCGAGAGGTCTTTAACCGCTGGTCGCTCTACCAACAAAAGCAGCGCGAGTCCCGACGCGATGCTACCCACGCTCAGGTGATGGATGTCCTACGCGAGTACCATTACCTCAGCAGCAAATCTAAATCACCGTCGGTTAATCAAGAATAAAAAACGCCTACCGCAACAGTAGGCGTTTTTGTCTTTGGCTCAGCCGGGCTTTAAGGCTGCTTCTCTTCATTCTCTTCTGGAGGCGCGACTGGTGCCTGGGGCGTTTTTCGTGGGCCACGTTGCCGGCGCTGCCACCAACCGCGGATGACCAGCCCAACAACCCCTAACGGAATAAGAAAAATCAGTCCCAACGGCAAGACGAAGACCACCAACCAGATAGCCACACTGGCCAGCCCTTGCAGGGCCTCAATCAGGGCTTCCAAGGCTTCCCGGGCCACTCCTTGCGGTTGCCAGCCGGCCACGCTGATCGGCTGGTAAATAATGTCCGGGGTAAGTTGGATATTAATGGTTGAGAGCGCCGATTGGTTGGCCAGGTAACGCAGCCGCCCTTCGATTTGTTCAATCTGGCCGCGGATTGTGGTCAATTCCCGGTAGACTTCCAGAATATCGCTGGTGCTGCCGACCCGCTGCCGCTCATCAAGCAGCTTCTGCAGCGCATTTTCGGTAAATTCTAGGTTGGTCCGGCGCGCCTGGAGATCGGTAAACTCTTCGGTCACATCCTGGCTGGCCGAGTTTTCACGCTCGACCCGTAGTGCCAGATCGCGCAGTTTGGCCAGCGTATCCTGGTAGCGCTCTGCCGGCACCCGAATTGTGATGCTGCCACGTAGCGCGTCGCCTGCCTCGTAGACGTTGGAGCCGGCCACAAAGCCGCTCTGCTCATTGGCCAGGGCGGTGATTTGGCCGATGGCTTCCTGAGTATCTTTGACGATCAAGGAAATATCGCCCGTGTAGATGATCACGCGCGTTTCGGCCTGCGCCACGGCGACGCCTAGGAAATCCTCAAGCGGCACCGACTGGCCATCCGCAAACACGGGCGCTTCGGCCGGCATCGCCGCCTCAGCCGGCATGTCCTTCATCTCTTGCATCTGACCGGCCTCGGCGGAATAAGACTCGACCCCCATCGCCGGCGCGGAGTCGCTGCTCGAGCCGCAACCGGCCAAGCCCACAGTTAGCAAAAGAGCCATCAAAACAATGAGTCGGGTTACGTAGTTCATTTTCTGCTCCTGAATCTGAGTCTGTAGCACTACTATCTAGACGTCGGTGAGAGATAGTCGGTTCCGGATCAATGACTATTTAATTGTTAGGTATAAGAATTTTACCAGCCGAAAGCCAGGCGTTTCCACAAGCGAGGCGGGAAGTCGTAGCTTTTCATTTTTTCTTGAGTAACTCCAACCGGATAAGTGACCCGCTTGTGCTCAAAAGTTTCGGCTTCAATATCGAGGAGACCGTACGCGGCCCGAGCGTCGCCGTCGCGGGGCTGGCCAACGCTGCCGGGATTAACGATGAGGCGACGAGAGCCCAAGTGCATCGGTCCGTTGTTAAACTCGGGTACGGTGGCATCACAAATTTCGTTAAGCGTCTCGGACTCGGTGAAGATGACCGGGCTGTGAGTGTGCCCGACAAAACAGTAAGGGGTATTAAAGTGTTTAAAGTTGGGTTGAGCCACGGCCGGGTAGAGGATATACTCCCAGATAGGATGGCGAGGGCTGCCGTGAACCAGGGTAAAAACCTGCTCTTCCACCAGGGCGATGGGCAGGTTATCCAGATAGTTCCGCACCGGGGCGGTGAGCTGCTCCCGGGTCCAGAGTGAGGCAAAGCGGGCATCGGGATTAAAATCATCGATATCCAGCTTACCGAGGACAGCCCAGTCGTGGTTACCGGCAATGCAAAGATGGTCAAGCGTCAGCAGAAGCTCGACACACTCATTGGGGTCTGGCCCGTAGCCAACCATATCGCCCAGGCACCAAACTTTGTCATATAACCCCCGAGCGTCCTCCAACACCGCCTCAAACGCGGCCAGGTTGGCGTGAATATCGGAGATTACCAGATAGCGCATACAAACCTCGATAAATTAGGCAACGCGGCTTGACCTAATTATTTGTTTACCACCCCGTAATCTTACCATAGTTTTTTCAAATCTGCCAAAGGCTATAGTATAATCCCGCCTGAAGGAAAAAAGTTGTGTCACCTATTTTGGCCCCCAACACGCTTGATGTGATCAGTCACAGCGAGACTCAAACCCGGCGGCTGGGTGCGCGCCTGGCCGATATGCTTAATCCCGGCGATGTTCTGGCCTTGGTTGGTGAGTTAGGTACCGGCAAAACTCGCTGGGTCCAAGGCGTGTGCCAGGGTTTGGGGATAACGGAACCCGTCATCTCGCCCACCTTTACTTTGGTCAACGAGTATCAAGGCCGCTTGCCGGTTTTTCACATTGACCTGTATCGCCTGGCCGGCGCAGCCGAAGCTCTTACCTTTGGGCTGGAGGATTATCTTTATGACGATGGCGTCACTCTGATCGAGTGGGCTGACCGCGCCGCCAATCTATTGCCGGCTCAGTACCTGACGATCGAAATGCATCATATGGATGAAACCAAACGTCGCATCGTGCTTCGCCCGCAGGGCGAGCGTTTTGTAGAACTGCTTAAAGTCTACAAGGCTGAAGCTTTTACCCGCTAGTACCACCATGATTTTAGCGATTGACACAGCAACCCAATACGCTGGCCTCGCCCTTTACCGTTCGGATGGTTTGTTGGCCGAAGAGGGTTGGTTTGCCGGCCGTAATCACACCACCGAAGTGATGCCTCGCCTGGCCCGGATGTTAAAAACGGCTCACCTCGAGGTTAATGACTTGACTGCCTTGGCCGTGGCCTTAGGCCCGGGTTCCTTTACCGGTCTGCGTATTGGCTTGGCTGTAGCTAAAGGGCTGGCTTTGCCTCAACGGCTGCCCGTCATCGGCGTGCCCACCCTCGAGATCGCTGCCTACCCCTTCCGCGATCAAGGCCAACCGGTCTGGGCGGTGGCGCAAGCGGGACGAGGCCGCCTCTACGCCGCCTGTTTTGGCCCGGCCGAGGAGGCGTGGCGCACTCTGGTTGATCCTTTCCTGACCTCTCTCACTGACCTGGCGCGCCAGATCGACTCGCCGGCTTGGTGTACCGGTGAGCTGGATGAAGAAGCGGCTGTGGCTCTACGCCAGAAATCGCAAAACAAGGCTCAAATCGTCTCTCCGGCCCAACGTCTACGGCGGTCCGGTTTTTTGGCTGAAATGGCCGCGGCTCGCCTGGAGGCCGGCGATCAAGACGACCCCGATGCCTTGGTACCGATCTACATCTCCTCGCCATGAACCTCACCGCAGCCAATTTTGAGGTCACCCCTTTGACTCCGGCAGATATCCCGGCCGCCGAAGCGATTGAACAGGCGGCCTACACGTCCTCGCCGCCCGGCAAAGATTATCACCAAGAACTTCAAAACCAATCGGCCTGCTACTTGGGCTTGCGCGTTAACTGGCCGGCCAGTGGGGTGTCGCAACTCATCGGCGTGGCCGGCTTCTGGTTGTTGGCCGATGAACTACACGTCATGACAATTGCCATCGATCCGGCCTGGCAGCGGTTTGGCCTGGGCCAATGGTTGCTAAATGCTTTGTTGGCAGCCGGTTTGCAAAAGGGGGCCAAAACAGCCACGCTGGAAGTCCGGCCCTCCAATGTGGCAGCCCGAGCTCTTTACCTTCAGTACGCCTTTCAGGAAGTAGGGCGTCGCCGGGCTTATTATGCTAACGGTGAAGACGCGCTTATCCTGACCCTCTCTGATCTCGACTCACCGGCGTATAAGCAGTCCCTCGAGTCGCGCAAACAGCACCTGACCAGGCAGCTCGAAAAAATTGAGGTGGACAAGTCCGGTTAATTTCATTAAAATCTCAACGATATCACCATAACCGGACTGAAATAAATGACTGACAACTTCATCGACTTTCAAAATAAGATTGAAGCGATCAAATCTCGCCATGCGGCCGGTGAGATTAGCCAAAATGAGCGGGACAACCTCATTCGCAAAATGCAGTTAAAGGACGAGGCTTGGGGGGATCTTTGGATGCTGAGTCCGGCCAATGAGTGGTTTCGCCGAGCCAAAGGGAGCCAGAGTTGGGCCCGAGACTACCCGTTGGCCTTGGTCGAACCCTTTGCCCGGCCGCTGGCCGAGATGACCCTGCCGCAAGTTGCTTACACCGTCCACCAGTGTAGGCGCTGTCCGCTGGCCGAGAACCGCACCCGCGCCGTTCCCGGTGAAGGCCCGGCTCCGGCGGACATTATGCTGATCGGTGAAGGGCCCGGCTATCACGAGGATAAACAAGGCCGCCCTTTTGTGGGCGCCTCCGGCCAATTCTTGGAGGAACTGCTCAACGGCATCGGTTATAAACGCAGCGAGGTCTTCATCGCCAATGTCGTCAAGTGCCGCCCGCCTAACAACCGCGACCCCCAATCGGAAGAACTAGAAGCGTGCAGCGATTATCTGGACCGGCAAATTGAACTGGTTGATCCTAAAGTCATCGTTACCCTGGGCCGCTTCTCGATGAACAGATTCTTTCCGGGGGCGAGCATCAGCAAAATTCACGGCCAACCTCACCGTCTTGGCCGCAGGCTGGTTATTCCTATGTTTCACCCGGCAGCCGCCCTGCACCAGCCACAGCGCTTTCGCCCGCTGATTATGGAGGACTTTCAGAAACTCCCCCAGCTCATTGCCGAAGCGACCAACCTTGACGAAGGCGCCGACAAACCTGGTGAACCTCTGAATGGCAAGCAATTGAGTTTATTTTAGGGCCACCGCTGCTTGAGAGGGATTTCGATGAACATTATCGATTTAAGTTCAGGTCCCCCAACAGCCATCCGCCAAGCGGCCCAGCTTTTGGTGGAGGGTTTTAAAGATAACTGGCCTCAGGCCTGGCCTGATCTGGAGGCGGCCCTAGCCGAGGTTCACGAGTCGTTGGGTCAGGATCGGATTAGCCGGGCCGCGATCGACCCGGATGGGACGGTCCTCGGTTGGATTGGCGGCATCCGCCAGTACGAGGGCCACGTCTGGGAACTGCACCCGCTGGTCGTTCGCCCGGATCGTCAGGGCCAGGGCCTGGGCCGAGCGCTCGTCCTGGATTTGGAGGCGCAGGTCCGGCAGGCTGGCGGCCTGACTCTCTGGCTCGGCACTGATGACGAAAACGACCAGACCTCGCTCAGCGGCGTCGATCTCTATCCGGACCCACTGATCCATCTGGCCCGGATCCAAAATCGACGCGGGCATCCCTATGAGTTTTATCAAAAGTTGGGCTTTGTGATTGTCGGCGTGATGCCGGATGCCAACGGGCCGGGCAAGCCCGATATCTTTATGGCCAAATCGCTGCAGAACCCGTGAAATAGAAAAAGCGGCCATTTTGGCCGCTTTAGAGTTGGTCTGAGCCCACGAGCGGATTTGAACCGCTGACCTACGCCTTACCAAGGCGTTGCTCTACCTACTGAGCTACGTGGGCGAAAAGTCGGGGCGGACGGATTCGAACCGTCGACCTCTTGAACCCCATTCAAGCACGCTACCGGACTGCGCCACGCCCCG
>CALMIS010000249.1 GCA_937864185.1 uncultured Chloroflexota bacterium | reverse complement strand
TCTGGAATTTCTCTTCATTGAGAATGTGGGGAATCTGGTTTGTCCTTCGAGTTGCGATTTGGGCGAGGACTTGCGCGTGGTCTTACTATCCGTAACCGAAGGCGAAGATAAACCCCTGAAGTACCCGCCCCTATTTAATTCAGCCGACGCGGCGATCATCACAAAAGTAGATCTGGCCAAGGCAGTTGAGTTTCAGCGGGAGACGGCGCTGACTAACATCAACGCCGTCCGGCCTGGAATTCCTATTTTTGAAACCTCAGCAAAGACCGGAGCCGGTTTGGATAGCTGGTTGGATTACCTGGTCGTTCAACGGCAGACGGCTCTGACGCAAATGACAGCGTAGATTAGCCTCAGGAAGCTGTCTAATGGTTTTAGTCAGACAGCTTTTTCTTTTAACTGTAAATGAGATAATGTCTTATTTATGTTTGTGAAATCAAGTTTCAGTAAAAGGTGGGTGGATGAGCGACTGGAAATATCGTTGGTTAGGCGGTTTCTGAACGCCCGGGGCATTAGACGGTCTGTCTATTCGTAGCACAGATTACCCGGTACAGCCGCCGCTGGCGCAAATGCTAGGTTTAGCCGATTTTGAGCCGGACGCGCTGGCCAGGCTGGAAGAGGTGGAGCAGCGGTGGTCTGCCGCGCTGGGGGGAAGGCCGGTGCTGGTGGTGGAGAGTGTGGCTCAGGCACGAGCGGCTTTGTTAGCCATAGCCAAGTTGTCACCCGGTGAGCCGGTGGCCTTGCCGGCCAATGCTTCGCGCCCGCTGGTGGAGGCGATCAAACAGGCGGGGGCGCGGCCTTACTTTGTCAACCTGGATGCCGATTTGACTCTGCACGTGGCCTCGCCGGCGGTAGGGTTGACGTGGGGGCAATCCGTGGCCGGAATGGGGCCGCGGGTCAATTTTGACGGCGGTCCGGTTTGGCTGGACTGTGCCGAGACGCTGCCTGGACCGGACGGACCCGACGCGGAGGTGGCCCTGTATGGTCTACAGTTGGCGGCTGATGAACGGTCGGCGGGAGCGCTGCTGGTTTTCCAAAAGGCTGAGCTGGCCGAGCGGGTCGCCGCCCAACTCAACCGGCGTACCTTGGCCGTCGCGCGGGCGCTGGCTCAATATCGGCGGTGGGGGGGACTGGGGGTGCGCCCACAGAAGGCCCTGAACCAGGTGGGAGCCGGCCTGGAGGCCGCCGCCCGGCTACCGCCTTTAGCGGGGACGCCTGGCGGGCTGGCTCACGGCGTGGCGGTGCGCATTCCCGAAGAGATCGACGTGGCCACATTTTATAGTTACGTCAAAGCGGAAAATACCCCGGTCTGCTGGCTGCCGGCGGTGCGCCCTCTGCACTACGCGGCGGCAGCGACCGGCCAAACTACGGCAGCGCATCTGGCCCGATACCTGCTGGTGCCGGTCGGGCCGAACTACAGCGAAGAGGAGATTGCCCAGGCTATTCTGGGTATTGTCAAGGCGGCGGACTATTTGGGCGTGCGCTGGTACACCGACCCAGCCTGGGCGGCCGAGTATGCTCGGCTGATGATCGAGTGGTACGGGCCGGCCCACGACGCTTACCGGCCGATTTTTGAAGTCGCGGATGCAAACTGAAATCACCGCTACGCTTGAACTAAGAACAGCCGGCCCGGCCGACTTTGAAGCCGTGGCGACGTTGTTTGAGGCGTTGCACCAATTCAATGCCTCGCTCGATCCAGGCTTTGGGCTGGTTGATAACTGGCGACAACTCTTGCACAGCCATTTTCAGCACACCTGCACTGCCGCCGGGGCGTTGTGGCTATTGGCCTGGACTAATGAGCCGGAGTCTCCCGCGCAAAATGGTCGCAACGGGGCCAAGCGACCCGAGGCCGTGGGGCTATTGATTATGGAAGCGCATCAGGACTCGCCCCTGTTCAAACATCGACGTTGGGCGGAGTTGGTGGCGCTGTATGTTGCTCCGGCCTACCGAGGAAGCGGGTTGGCCGCGCGGATGGTGGCTTATGCCCGCACATGGACCGGCGAGCACGGTTTCGACCGGGTGCAACTGTACGTTACCTCCGGCAACGAGCCGGCTAAGGAATTCTATCGACATTGTGGGTTTCAGCCGGTGCAAGAAATTTGGCGATTGGGGGTAACACCCGGCGAGCCGGTCGATTTACCCGCCGACCCATCCTATTCTGAAAAAGGTGGGTGCGGGGCCGATTTTCTCGAGTCGGGCCATCACCATCTGGCGATGGAGATCGAGGTCGCGGACGAATCCGAAAGAGAGGACGCCGCAGATGACAACCGGCGGTTATTTTGAGCACAAAACGCGGGTCGAGCAAGAGGCTATCAAGACGTTACGCTGCGGGGTAATCACCGCCAGCGATAGCCGGACCCTGGAGACGGATGCCAGCGGCGATCTGATTGTGGCCCGGCTCACCGAGGCCGGTCATAGAATTACTCGGCGCGAATTGGCGCGGGATGAAGCGGCCCAGATTGCGGCTCTCATTGAGACGATGATTGACGCCGATTGCGCGATTATCATCGTCAACGGCGGCACCGGCATTGCCAAGCGGGATTCTACCTTTGAGGCGGTAGACCGGCTGCTGGAAAAACGGCTGCCTGGCTTTGGCGAGCTGTTTCGAATGTTGAGCTATCCGGAAATTGGTCCGGCGGCAATGCTGTCGCGGGCCACGGCCGGGGTTTATCGCGGGGCGCTCATCTTTTCGCTGCCCGGCTCGCCCCACGCGGTACAGTTGGCCCTTGAAAAGCTCATTATGCCGGAGTTAACCCATCTGGTCTGGGAAACGGTGCGCCGTTAGGAGGAAGGCAATGGATGATTTTTATAAGGAGAATATTCTCGACCACTACCGCCACCCGCGCAACGCCGGGCGATTGGACTGCGCCACCCACGCCCACGAGGAACACAACCCGCTGTGCGGCGATACGGTTCAGATTGAATTGTGCGTCAATGAGCAGCAGATTATCGACCGGGTCGGCTTTAGCGGGCGGGGCTGCGCGATTAGTATCGCTTGTGCCAGTATGTTGACCGAACTACTGACCGGCAAAACGCTAGACGAGGCCAAGCAGATCGATAAGCAAGATATTCTGGAACTGCTGGGCATCCCCATCGGCCCAACACGTTTGAAGTGCGCTTTACTATCTTTGAAAGCATTAAAGGTGGCGGTGTACGGGCTACACCAGGTGCATGTTAATGAAGAGAACGAGGATTGGTAAAGCCGATGCCTATCTATGTGTACCACTGCCTGATGTGCGAGGCTGACTTTGAAGAAAAATATTCTTTCGATCAGATCGATGAGCATCCACCCTGCCCCATCTGCCACGGCAGATTCACTGTGCGGGGGCTGAGTTCCTTTTCATTTTTCAGCTCCGGCAGGGAGAGTAATTTAGGGGAGACTACGGCAACTTCGGCGTTGTCACACGGCCCCGATTGCCTGTGCTGCTATCCTCGATCCACTCCGTCTAAGAATAGGCATGCTCAAAGGACGAGACAGCATTAAGGAGATGTTAATGAGTTCAACCCAAGACCAAGCTATCCCCATCACCATTCTGAGCGGCTTTCTGGGGGCAGGCAAAACGACGCTGCTCAATCACATTCTACACCACGACCACGGCTTGCGAATCGCGGTGTTGGTGAACGATTTTGGCGAGGTAAATATCGACAGCGAGCTGGTGGTTGGGGCTTCCGGCGAGGAAACCATTAGCCTGGCCAATGGTTGTATCTGCTGTTCCATTCGCGGCGATCTAGTCGATGCCTTGCTGGGGTTGGTCGATCACTACAACGCGCCGGAATACATCATCATCGAGACCAGCGGCGTGTCTGACCCGGTAGCTGTGGCCCACACCCTGCTTTTACCGCAGTTGGCCTCCCTGTTACGCCTGGATAGCATTATTGCCGTGGTTGACAGCGAGCAGTTCACCGGGTTGTACGACCAAAATTGGTATCTGGCCTGGAGCCAGATCTCCGTGGCCGACATCATCATCCTGAACAAAACAGATTTGGTCGAGGCAAGCCAGCTGGAACAACTCCGTAGCTTGATTCGAAAGAAATTGTCAGCCGAAGCCCGAATGTTGGAAACCTCACACGCTCGCGTGCCGTTGGAGTTAATCATTGGGGTAGGCCGGTACGATTTAGATCGGTTGGCAGAGCGAGAAACCCTAGATGTTCATGTGCATGCCCCAAACGGCGACGCGGCAAATGGGCATGACCACGATCATCCCCATCACGATCACACCCTGGTTTTTGATAGCTGGCGCTTTACCACCAACGAGGTTGTTTCTTATAAAGCGCTGCGTAAAACCATCGACGACTTGCCGGTCACGATCTTTCGAGCCAAAGGGATTTTGCAGCTTGACCGCGCCCCTAATCGAAAAGGTGTTTTGCAGCTGGTCGGAAAGCGGGCGCAGATTGGACTAAGCGAACCGTGGAACGGGCAGGCGCGGGAGTCTCATATTGTGATGATCGGAGCCGCCGGTAGCCTCAACCCGGCCTGGCTGCAAGCCCAGTTTGAGACCTGTCTGGCTAAGAATGTCTCGTTTTGGAGCCATCCCTTGGAAACCACGGTTGAATGGGTACGAGATTTGTGGCGTTCACAGTAGGCTAAAAACAGCCTGAAAGGTTTGAACCCTATGAGCAACACTGAGTTACAAACCCTGATCAACACATTGTATGATCCTCTTGCTGAGAAATATGACTCAGAGGAAGGTCATGGGATGACCGAGCCGGAAAGAAACTGCTGGCGGGCAGATATTCTGGCGGTAGCCGATTTCTTGGAGAATCAGACAGTTCTGGATGTCGGCACGGGTACAGGTGAATTGGCCGAATTGTTAAGTCAAGAAGGTTGTCAGATTGTTGGCATTGATCCAGCCGAGAATATGGTGGCACAAGCTCGAAAAAAGTTCGCCCTGCTCCCTGATCATAAAGTGACTTTTCGCGTCGCAGACACGCACTATACCCCTCTGTTTGAGGCGCAATCATTTGATTGGATTGTCAGCCGGCAGGTGGTATGTCATCTTTACGATCCCCTTCTAGCTTTCCGGAACTGGCATAATTGGTTGAAGCCAGGGGGGCAGGTGATGTTGATTGATGGTTTATGGTCGCGTCAGGGCTGGAGTAATAGTGAATTAGTCGATCAGTTGCCGCTATCCTGTCTTCAAACTCGCGCCACAGTAAGTTACCTCTTGGAAAACTCGGGCTTCAAGATGGGAGCGAATCAATGGCTTGAGAGAGTGAATGCCTACCTCGCCCACCGCCAGGGGGAGTCGGTATCACTCAGGTATGTCATCCAGGCACGGAAAGCTTGAGCAAGACAATGACCGCCACCGATCCAAAGCTCAAAAATGCAAAGGGAAAGCAGATGATCCCAACAACACAGCAGCGTATTCCTGTCACCATCATCAGTGGCTTTTTGGGGGCCGGCAAGACAACGCTGCTAAACCATCTGCTGCATAGCGACCATGGTCTACGGGTGGCGGTTCTGGTCAATGATTTTGGGGCCATCAATATCGACACCGAGTTGATTGTGGGGGTGGAAGGCGAAACCGTTAGCCTGGCGAACGGCTGCATCTGTTGCACGATTCGCGGCGATCTTGAAGAAGCTGCCATGCAAATTTTACGCCGCTCCGAGCCACCGGAATATTTGATCATTGAAACCAGTGGCGTTTCAGACCCACGGGCGGTGGGGTTGACATTTATGCTCTCGCCCGATCTGTTGCTACGAACCCGGATCGATGGGGTGATAACCGTCATCGATGCGGAGCAAGTGCCGCTGATCGATGACGATTACCGGGTTGTGGCCTTTGCTCAACTGCAAGCCGCCGACATCATTGTTCTTAACAAGGCCGATTTGATCGATACCCAAGATATGACCGAGTTAAAGCGATGGGTGGCGGAGATTGTGCCCCGGGCCAGGATGTTGGAAGCCAACTATGGGCAGGTTTCGCCGGCATTGCTGTTGGGCGTTGGGCAGTTTGACCCGGAACAGTTACCGCCGGGATCAGCCCAGCCCTTGGCGGTTCACGTTCACGCCGCCCCAGATGGACCGGAAGACGACCACGACCACACCCACGATCATAGCCACGACCACACCCTTGTTTTTGACACTTGGAGCTATACCACAGCGCGTCCATTTGTCTATCAGGCCGTGCGCGAGGTGATTAAAAACCTGCCGACAACGATTTTTCGCGCCAAGGGCAAGCTTTACGTCGCCGAGTCGGACCGGCAGGCGGTTTTTCACGTGGTGGGCAAACGGGCAGCCGTGACGCTGGCCCAGCCGTGGGGCGAACAGGCTCCGCACAGCCAAATTGTGGTTATCGGGGTAAAGGATGGAGTCAACGGCGCCGACTTGGCCGCTCGTTTTGAAGCGTGTCTGACCGGAATCGGCCCGGATCAGCCGGCCGAGGCCGAGATGGAGTCGGCTTGGTCGGGTATGAGGTGGATGGCTTAATTTACACAGTTGAACTCATACCAATAAGGAGGCTGCAAACTATGCCAACTTATGAATTCCGTTGTTTCGATTGTCCCACGATCTTCAAAGAACGACGCACCTTTGCCCAGGCCGATGAGGTAGCCATCTGCCCGGCTTGCCAGAGCGAACGGACGCGGAAAGTGCTGAATATGCCGCAGGTCTTTAGCCGAGGCAAGTCAACCGCCGGCCAAGGTCAGGCCGGGGCACGCATGCCGCACGGGTTAAACTGCTTCTGCTGCCCACCGCGGATCAAATTTTAATCGCAAGGAGGGGTCAATGATCAACTTGTCCGGGGATCGACCCAAAAGGAATCCCCAACAATTAAATCAAATCAAGCAGTGGGTGGTGGATCGGTTTCTGCTCTCGGATGAGATCACGGTGATGGTGACCGAATTGCAATGTACTGAAGAAGGTTGCCCTCCTTTAGAAACGATTATCGCTATTTTGGAAGGGCCGGGCCAAACCCGGCAGTACAAATTACATAAAGCCTTGACCGAGGTCACGCCGTCGGATGTGGCGGCCTTGGCTGACGGTCATTGAAATCACTAATCTTAGTAAAGCCGAGGAGGTATTCAAAGTGGCGCAATACAGTTCTCAAAGCAAGGTGCCGGTCACAGTCTTAACCGGCTTTTTGGGCTCGGGCAAAACCACCTTGCTCAACCGTATTCTGACCGAGAATCACGGCAAGCGCATCGCCGTGATCGAAAATGAATTCGGCGAGGTCGGGATAGACCAGGCGCTGGTCATCGGGGCGGAAGAAGAGATCTTTGAGATGAACAACGGCTGCATCTGCTGCACCGTCCGGGGCGATCTGATCCGGATTTTGGGCAACCTGATGAAGCGGCGCGACAAGTTCGATTACATCATGATCGAGACGACCGGCCTGGCCGACCCTGGACCGGTGGCCCAAACCTTTTTTATGGATGATGAAATGGCCGACAAGCTGCAACTGGACGCCATCGTCACCGTGGTGGATGCCAAGCACATTTGGGAGCATATCGACGACGCCGAGGAGGCGCAGGAGCAGATTGCTTTCGCCGATGTGATTTTGCTCAACAAAACCGACTTGGTTCCGGCCGAGACCTTGGCTCAGCTTGAAGCCCGGATCAAAAATATGAACGCCGCGGCCAAAATTTATCGCACCCGCGACGCGGTCATCGAGATGGACAAAATTCTCAATCAGGGCGGCTTTGACCTGGATCGGGCCCTGGAGGTTGACCCTCGATTTATGGAATTGGAGTACCCCTTTGAGTGGGCCGGGGTCTACCGGCTTGAGCCCGGCAGTTACGAGCTGGTCTTAAACGAAGGGCCGGACGACCCGACGATGGATCTGGCCTTGACCTCTCTGGCCGAGGCGACCCTGCACGCTAAGGAGAGTCTAACGGCAGCCGAGTTGGCCTTTGCCGCCCGCGAACAGGCGCAGTGGTACAACGGCGCCGCCCTGAGGCCGGGAGCGCAGTTGCATCGTCTGCCCTTGACCATGGAGACCGGCTTGCCGATGCGCTTCAGGCTCGAAATCGAGCAGCCGGGGCTCTATGGTCTGTTCACCGAGCACCATCCCGCCGAATTTGATTTAACCCTGAGCGGTCCAAACGCTGGCTACATGCCCCTGAGCGAGCGGGAGTTCAAGCCGCCCCACGAGCACGATGAAGAGGTCAGCTCAGTGGGGATCACCACGCCCGGCGATCTGGATTTGGAGAAGTTCAACGGCTGGCTGCGCCACCTGCTCATGACCCAGGGGCCGGATATCTTCCGGATGAAAGGGGTGCTCAGTTTTGCCGGGGCGTCGAACCGCTACGTTTTTCAGGGGGTGCATATGCTCTTTGACGGCCGGCCCGACCGGCCCTGGGGCAGCCACCCCCGGACCAACCAGTTGATATTTATCGGGCGCAACCTGGACCGCGAGGCCCTCAACCAAGGCTTTAGCGCATGTTTGGCGTAAAGCGGCGGCGGCTCAAATCGCCCTTCAGACACACCAGCATTGTCTGGCAGGTCAACCTCGAGGACTACGTGATCAAGCTGGCCTGGTCACCGGACGGGCAGTGGCTAGCCGCGGCGGCTATTGAAGGACCAATCACGCTTTTTGAAGGCGCGACCGGCGAGATGGCCAGGGTGTTGCCCGGCCACGAGTTTGGCACGACCACGCTCGCCTGGCAGCCCGAGGGTGACCTGTTGGCCTCGGCGGGGCAGGATGGTCAGGTGCGGCTGTGGGACGCGCTCACCGGGTTGGAGCGGGCGACGCGGCCCGGTGGCGCGGCCTGGGTGGAACATCTGGCCTGGAGTCCGTCCGGCGACGTGTTGGCCTCGGCGGCCGGTAAGGTGCTGCGACTGTGGTCGCCGGAGGGTGAACTGCGCTTTGAAACCGGCGATCACAGCAGCACCATCGCCGGGCTGGCCTGGCGACCCAAAGGGCGCGATCTGGCGACGATCGCTTACGGTGGCGTTACCCTCCGTACGGCGGAGGCGCCGGAGCAGGCCCGCACCTTTAAATGGAAAGGCTCGAGCCTGGCCCTGGCCTGGAGCCCGAACGGCCGCTTTATCGCCACCGGCGATCAGGACTCGACCGTTCACTTCTGGTACAGCGATAGCGGCCAGGACCTGCAAATGTGGGGCTATCCCACCAAAGTACGCGAGCTATCCTGGCACCACAGCAGCCGCTATCTAGCAACCGGGGGTGGCCCCACGCCGATCGTCTGGGATTGTAGCGGGCGCGGGCCGGAAGGCACCAAGCCCAAAATGCTGGAGCAGCACCAAGACTACCTGACGATGCTGGCCTACCAGCACCGCGGGCCGCTGCTGGCCTCAGCCGGGCAGGATGGCCTGGTCGTCATTTGGGAGCCGGAGCAGCGGCAGCGACCCATGGCTCGCCACGAGTTTGCTAGCCCGGTGGGGCAAATCGCCTGGTCGCCGGATGACGGGCGGTTGGCGGTGGGGGAAGAGGGCGGTTTAGTGACGGTGTTGGCGGTAGACTGACGATGTTTTGTGACACGCCCTCGGCCTGAAAACAGACTGCGCCGAGCGGTAGTTGCCAGTAAACTTTAAGACCTTGGCATTTTCGTGACCTGGAGGAGAGTTTCATGACCTTACCCCAAAAACTGCGTTGGAGTTGGCTGCTGGCGGCGCTCTTGGCCTTAGGGGTCCACAGCACCCTGGCTAGTAGTGTTGCCCCGGCTTCGGAGAGAGAGATTGCCCCGGCGATGCACATTATGGAAGGCTTCTTGCCGCCCGGCTGGGCCATTTTCTGGTTTGCGGCGGCTATTCCTTTTTGGTGGCTTGGCTACCGGCGCTTAAGCCAGTTGCTGAGCCAAAAACCGGAAACGCGCTTGCTCCTGGGCGTAGTTGGCGCGTTTGCCTTTGTCTTGAGCGCTCTGAAAATTCCCAGCGTGACCGGCTCCAGCAGCCATCCGACCGGCACCGGCCTGGGCGCGATTCTCTTCGGGCCGCTGGTGATGAGCCTGATCGGGACGGTGGTGCTGCTGTTTCAAGCGCTGCTGCTGGCCCACGGCGGGTTGACCACGCTGGGGGCTAATGCCTTCAGTATGGCCATTGCCGGCCCGCTGGTCGCGGCCGGGATCTGGCAGGGGCTGCGTGGCAAACTAGCCACCGGCGTGGTCGTTTTTCTGGCCGCCGCTCTAGCCGATTGGGCCACGTATGTGGTGACCTCCCTACAATTGGCCCTGGCCTATCCCGACCCTAGCGGGGGGATCTGGGCTTCCTTCTTGAAATTCGGTGCCGTCTTTGCGGTGACCCAAATTCCGCTGGCGATCAGCGAAGGCGTCCTGACCGTCATCATCTTTAAAGCGATCCAAAATTACGGTCAAACAGAACTGCGCGCTTTGGGCGCGGAGGCGTAAGATGACTTCATCAACCGCATCGTCAGTTCGGTCTAACGTTTCAATGTGGCTCTTGGTAGCCGTGGTCATTGTCTTGGCTGTTGCGCCTCTGTTTCTAAATCGCGGCTCGGAGTTTGGCGGGGCGGATGGGCTGGCCGAAGAGACCATCACCGAGATCCAGCCGGAGGTGCGCCCTTGGTTTGAACCGCTTTGGGAGCCGCCCGGCGGCGAGACCGAGAGTCTGTTGTTCAGCCTGCAGGCGGCGTTGGGCGCGGGATTGATCGGCTACTACTTCGGTCTGAAACGAGGGCAGGGCCGCCGCGACGCAGGCGAAAAGCTGAGCGCAGTCGTAGGGAAAGATCGTAACAAGGAGGCATCATGAAATCGCTACGTTTTGTAGTCTTACTACTTGTGGCCGCAAGCCTGTTAGCCGCATGTGGGGGGAGTGGGTCCGCAGCCCCGGCTAGTGAGCCGGCCGCATCGTCCCCAAGTGGGACCGCGAAGATCACCGACCACTGGCAGCGTACTATCGAGGTTCCTCGTAACCCCCAACGCGTGGTGGTTATGGAATGGGAAGGGCTGGTCACCAAGTCCATGAAGATATTTGGAGTGGAGTCAGCTCTGGTTGGGGTCGATACGGCGACGAAGAAAATGGGCTTTCGCGAGAAACTAATCCCGTCAATCGCCACTGCCATCGACATTGGTTCGGCCTGGAGCGGGGTCAACTACGAACAGCTCGCCGGTTTGGATCCGGACGTGGTATTCCTCGAGGCCTGGGTCGCCAGCGATGAAAACCGAGCGATGCATCAAGAAGTCATCGACAAGATCGAGTCGCTTGGTATCCCGGTGATCGTTTTAATTTCCCCGTCCAATTTCGACCAGCCCAATATCTCCACCGCCTGGGAGCACATCACCATCGCCGGAGAGGTATTCGGCAAGCAGGAAGAAGCTGCCCGGCTCGTAGCCAGACTCGAACAAGGCTTGGACATCGTCCGCGAGCGGACCAAGGACATTCCCGATACCCAACGGACACCTATGGTCTTTTTCTCCACGGTGAATTACGTCATGGGCAGCAAAAGCATCCAAGCCTACCTGCTCACCGAGGTTGTCGGGGCTAAGAATATCGCCGGCCCGGGCACCTTTGTCACGATCTCGGAAGAGCAGCTACTCGCCCTCAATCCCGAGGCTATGGTGATTGCCGGCCATGAGGGTTACCTCGATCCGGCGCTGGTGTATGCGGGCAAACATGCCGGCCTGAACTGGGCGAACCTGGCCGAGATGCAGGCGATCAAGGCCAAACGGCTGACCTCCTTGGGATACGACGAATGGCGGGCTACGGTGGAAACGCCGATTGCCCTGCTTAAGATCGCCAAGCTGGCCTACCCGGACCGGTTTGCCGACATCGATCTCGAAGCGGAGGAGATTGCCTTTTACCGCGAAGTTTACGGGTTTGATGAAGCCCAGGCGAAAGCCGCCCTTGAAGCCCAGAAGTACATCGGTGAATTGGAAGTCAAATGAGCCGGTCTCTTAAGATCCCCACAACTGAATATGACAAAAACCTCCAGGGAGTGAGGCCTTCAATTGTGGGCGGAATAATCGCCGATCAAAAACGCCGGAAACTCTTGCTTGCCGGGATGATGATTATCGTTCCGGCAACCGCCCTGATCTCGATTATGGTGGGCGCGTATCTCATACCGGTCAGCGATGTCCTGGCTGTATTGGCCGCCAAGGCCGGCTTTTTGCCTGCCGACAACCTGCATACGGCCGTTGTTTGGGACATACGTCTATCGCGCGTGCTGCTCGCGGGTGCGGTCGGGGCGGCTCTCGCCGCAAGCGGCGCCGCCTACCAGGGGACGTTTCGCAACCCTCTGATCGAACCGTATATTCTCGGCGTTTCGGCCGGGGCGGCGTTTGGGGCGGGCCTGGCGGTCATGGTTGATTTGCCCCTCTCGATGCAGGTGCTGGCCTTCTTGTTCGGGTTGCTTGCCGTCCTACTGACCTATACCCTTTCGCGGGTGCGAGGCGAACGTCCGACTGTGACGCTCGTGTTGGCGGGCGTCGTGGTCGGTTCGTTCTTCTCGGCGATATTCGCGCTCTTCCAGTACGTGGGTACCGACGAACAACTGCGGCGCCTGGTCTTTTGGATTATGGGCGGGTTCTATCGAGCCACCTGGGCAGAGGTCGCCATCGTCGTGCCGGCCTCGATTGGAGGCATCCTGTGGTTGTGGGGCTTGGGGTGGCGGTTGAACGTTCTGAGCCTCGGGGACGACGAGGCCCGCTCCCTTGGAATCGATCCCGGACCGCTGCGCCGGGTTATCATCGTTGTGTCTACCGCCCTGACCGCGCTGGCTGTCTCGGTATCCGGGATCATCGCCTGGGTCGGTCTGCTCGTGCCGCATGCCGCTCGGCTGATCGTTGGCCCCGATCACCGCTACGTCATTCCTTTGTCCGCCACCCTCGGGGCCGTGTTTGTGATGGTCTGTGACGACGTAGCCCGCACCATCAGCACCGGGGAGGTCCCGATCGGGATCATCACCTCTATTCTCGGCGCTCCATATCTGGTCTATCTCTTGAGGACCCGGGCCGTCCAGATCGGGGTCGAATGATGCTCGACGTCAAACAGTTGTCTTTCGCCTACGGTGACCGGCCGGTCCTTGATGCCGTCAGTTTTGCCGTCCGGCCCGGCGAGTTGTGCGCCCTGTTTGGACCCAACGGCAGCGGCAAGTCCACCCTCTATCGCTGCATCCTTGGACACTTGCGCCACCAGGGCAGCGTCACCTTGGACGGCATCAACCTGCGGAGCCTGGCCCCGGCGAAGGTGGCCCAGCGGATCGCCTACGTTCCCCAGCAGCACGCCAGCCCCTTCCCCTTCACTGTATTCGATATGGTGGTCATGGGCCGCACGCCGCACCTCGGCGGGGTGTTCGGTCCGCGCCGCGAGGACCTGGAGATCTGTGAGCGGGTGCTCGAGTCCGTGGGCTTAGCGGCCGAGAGCCGGCGGCCCTACCACACCCTCAGCGGTGGGCAACGCCAACTCGTCCTTATCGCCCGGGCCCTGGCCCAGGAGAGTGACCTGCTCTTGCTCGATGAGCCGACCGCCAGTCTGGACTTCGGCAATCAGATGCTCGTCTGGCATATGATCCGGGAATTGACCACTTCAGGAACCGCGGTGCTCGTTTGTACCCACGATCCCAACCATGTCCTCCAATTCTGCGACCGGGTCCTGGCGCTTGGCCGGGACGGTCGCTTCCTGGCCGATGGCCCCCCTGTGGAGGCAGTCACCCCTGAACTGGTCGAGATCCTTTACCCGGAGGTTAGTGACCGCGGCCTGGAATTAAGGGCGGCGTCCCCGCGAACGGTCACGGGGCGTGCCCAGGCCCAAACCGCGCCAGCCCAGCCCTTTGCCACCTAAGTAGTATGGAGAACACTCGGCATCTCAAGAGATGGTTCTTAGGGCCAAAACTCGGCAATAGTGGAGTCCAGTCCATAAACCCAGATTTATTGGAGGTAACGTGTTTATGCAATCACACGCTAAGGTAACGGATGACCGCAAACGGCTGCCGGTCACCGTCTTATCCGGCTTTTTGGGCGCGGGCAAAACTAGCCTGCTCAATCATATCCTCAACCAGCGCCAGGGCCTGCGCGTAGCGGTCATTGTCAACGATATGAGCGAAATCAATATCGACCGGCAGTTGGTGCAAAACGGTGGAGCCGCTCTCAGCCGGACCGAGGAGCGGTTGGTTGAAATGACCAACGGCTGCATCTGCTGTACGCTGCGGGATGATCTGCTCATCGAGATTTCACGCCTGGCGAGAGAAGGCCGCTTTGACTATTTGCTGATTGAGTCGACCGGCATCTCCGAGCCCCTGCCGGTGGCGCTGACCTTCTCTTTTGAGGATGAAACCGGCCAAACCCTGTCAGACGTGGCCCGGCTAGATACGCTGGTGACCGTGGTCGATGCCTTTAACTTCTGGTCTGATTTTGAGTCTGCCGAGGAGCTGGTGGAACGAAACATCGGCCTGGATGAACACGATGACCGGACGATCGTCGATCTGCTGGTCGATCAGGTCGAGTTTGCCAACGTCCTGGTGCTCAATAAGACCGACTTGGTTGACGAAGCGCAGGTGGCCCGGCTGGAAGCGGTGCTGCGGCGCTTGAATCCGGGGGCCAGGCTCCTGCGCAGCCAACACGGCCGCGTCCCGTTGGACCAAATTCTTAACACCGGCTTGTTTAATCTAGACGAAGCGGCGCTGACGCCCGGCTGGATAGCCGAGTTGAACAGCGAGCACATCCCTGAAACCGAAGAGTACGGCATTAGCAGCCTGGTCTACCAGGCGGAGCGCCCCTTTCACCCGCCACGGTTGTGGGACTTTATTCACAGCGGCGAGCTGGATACGGTGCTGCGCTCTAAAGGGCTGGCCTGGCTGGCGACTCGGCCTGATTTTGCCGCCGTCTGGGCCCAGGCCGGCGGCGTCTTCAGCCTGGAAGCGGGGGGCGCGTGGGAGATGGCTGAGCCGGGGCCGGACGATGATCATCTCCACCCCGAATTCGGTGAGCGACGCCAGGAGTTGGTCTTTATTGGGATTGACTTGGATCGCTCTCGTTTAGTGGCGGCCCTGGACCACTGCTTGCTGACTCAGGCCGAGGCAACCCTTGGCCCGGCGGCGTGGACAGTCTGGCCCGATCCGTTCCCGGCGTGGGAACTGACAGGGTTTGATGATCGGTAACGGTATAGCCTCAAAGAGACAGTGATGACCCAGAACAGAGAATTGAATGTAGCTATTGTCGGCGCAGGCGCAGCCGGGGTGGGTATAGGCGTAACCTTGAAGGAATTAGGGTTAACCGATTTTGTCCTCCTTGACCGGTACGAGGTGGGGGCCTCCTTTAAACGCTGGCCGGCGGAAATGCGCTTTATCACCCCCTCTTTTACCAGCAACGGCTTTGGCCCGCCCGATTTGAACGCCGTGACCTACCACACCTCGCCGGCCCATCTGCTCCGGCGAGAACACCCGACCGGTTTGGAGTATGCCCATTATCTCAAGAGCGTGGCCGAGCATTTTGAGCTGCCCATCCACACCGGGGTAGACGTGACGACGGTTAAGCGGGACCCCACCGGCCAGGGCTTTAAGTTGCAGACCTCCGCCGGCCCGCTAGCGGCCCGATTTGTGATCTGGGCGGCGGGCGAGTTTCAGTATCCCTGGCTGGATCCCTTCCCCGGCGCGGAATTTTGCTTGCACAACAGCGCCGTTTCAAGCTGGTCGCAGCTTGAAGGCGAGTCGTTTGTGGTCATCGGCGGTTATGAGAGTGGCCTCGACGCGGCCTACAGCCTGACTAAATTGGGCAAACAGGTGCTGGTCTTGGATCGACAGCCCCGCTGGGAGAGCCGCCCCACCGACCCCAGCCGGGGCCTGGCTCCCTTCACTCACAGCCGCTTGCGCGCGGCTCTGAACAAAGGCCGGCTCGATCTGCTGGGCGATGTAACCATCGCGCGCGTCGAGCCAAACGGCCGGGGCTACCTGATTATTGCTGAAGATGGTCGCCGGTGGCATAGCCCCACCCGCCCGATTTTGGGCCTCGGCTTTAGCGGCAGCCTGGAACTGGTGGATGACCTGTTCGCCTGGCACGAGGAGGGCTACCCGCTGCTCACCGAACAGGATGAATCGACTCGGACACCGGGCTTGTTTTTAGTGGGCCCGGGCGTGCGCCACGGCCAGGTCATTTTCTGCTTCATTTATAAGTTCCGGCAGCGTTTTGCGGTAGTGGCTCAAGCCATCGCTGAGCAATTGGGACTGGAGACTGAAGCATTGGAAATCTACCGCCGGCACTATATGTTTCTGGACGATCTATCCTGCTGTGATGTTGAGTGCGCTTGTTAAAACTTAAATTATTTTAAAGGAGCAATTCCGTGCGAAAAGTAGAACATTATGCCACCAATCATTATGAAAATGTTAAGGTTATGATCATCGCTCCGCCAATGACCCTTGAGCCGGCTACGGTAGAGTACTGCATCTCCAGCGGCTATGTCAAGGTGGAAACTCAGGAGCAGAAAACGTTGATTACCCACATTAGCAATGTGGTGATTGAGGTTGACTGATGGCAAAGAAAAGTCAAATTGAACGGGAAAAGAAGCGCCAACGCTTGATTGAAAAGTATGCCCAGCAACGAGAAGCCCTGAAACAGGCTGGCGACAGGCTGGGCTTAGCCAAATTACCGCGTAACTCCAGCCCAACCCGGCGGCGCAATCGCTGCGCTATCACTGGCCGGTCGCGGGGATATATGCGTCGTTTTGGGCTGTCGCGGATCACTTTCCGCGAGTTAGCCCTCAGAGGGGAAATCCCTGGTATCCGAAAGTCGAGCTGGTAGAAGCGACTATGGCAATATCTGTCTCTGACAAAAACATCGTTCTGATCGGCCTGGAGTCGGTCGGTAAATCGGCCCTCTTCCGGGGACTAACCGGCGAAGCGGCCGGGGATGAAACTAACTATCGCGGCTCGACGGTGGTGGTTCGAGCGGCGGAATTGTTCGATCATTCCGGCCGGCTGGTTGATACGCCCGGCATCCGAGTTAAGGAAGACAGCGAGTCGACCCGGCTGGCTCTGCGCCAGATCGACCAGGCCGATACGGTGGTGCTGGTGGTGCGGGGCACACACGCCAAAGCGGAGATCGAGACCCTCTTCACTGAAATCAAGCCCGACATGGGCCAACGTAAAGCGGCACTGGTCATCACCTTTGCAGATTACGCTTCACCCGAACTGCGGCAGTTGGTGACCGCTTACCGCCAGCAGTTGGGCATCCCGACCGTGTTGGTCAACGCCCGATTCCTCAACCCGGCCCAGCGCGACGGGCTGCTGCAAGCTATTGGTCAGGCCGCGCCGATGCTCCCCGGCCAACCGATTTCGTTCCTGCCCGACGTGCCGCTGGTCAAACCCCAACAGACTCTGTTCGAGCATCCCTGGCTGGGGCCGTGGCTATCGCTGGCAACAATGGCCTTGCTCTTTGCTTTACCGGTCTACCTGGCCTATATCTTCGCCGATTGGCTCCAGCCTCTGGCCGATGAGCGGGTCATCAGCCCACTGGTCGAGCGGCTGGCTCCGCTGGAAAGGTTCTCACCGCTGCTCCTGGCTCTGTTGGCCGGCGATTATGGCCTGATCACCCTGGGCTGGTACTCCTTTTTGTGGGCCTTTCCGGTGGTCTTGCTCATCGGGGTCAGTGTAGCTGTGACCGAGGAGATGGGTTTGAAAGATCGCATCACCGCCGCGCTGGATCCCTGGCTGCGACGCCTCGGCTTGAATGGGCGCGACCTGATCCCGGTGCTGACCGGTTTTGGCTGCAACGTGGTCGCCGTCTACGAAAGCCGAGCCTGCAGCGCCTGCACCCGGAAAGCCTGTATCTCGCTGATCGCCTTTGGCTCGGCTTGCAGCTACCAGATTGGGGCCTCGCTGTCGATCTTTAACGCGGCCCAGCAGCCCTGGCTGTTTGCCCCCTACCTGCTGACCCTCTTTGCGGTGGGCGCGATTTACACCCGGCTGTGGCACAAACCGCTGCTACCTTCGGCCATCATCCCCCTGGCCGACCGGGCCTTTTTGCAAGCACCGAGCTGGCGCGGCGTCGGCTGGCGGGTTAAGGCCGTCCTCAAAAAGTTCCTGTTAGAGGCGATGCCCGTCTTTTTCCTCATCTGTGGGGTGGGGGCGCTGCTGGCTTATGCCGGCTTCCTTGATGAGCTTGCGGCCTGGATTTCGCCCGGCCTGGCCCTGTTTGGCCTGCCCGGTGAGGTGGCTCCCGGTATTGTCTTTTCTATCGTGCGCAAGGATGGCCTGTTGGTTCTCAATCAGGGCGAAGGAGCCTTACTAGCCACGCTTACAACCGGCCAGCTACTTGTGCTGGTCTACCTGGCCTCCACCCTGACCGCCTGCCTGGTCACCCTGTGGAGCATTGGCCGCGAACTGGGCTGGCGCTACGCCGGGCTGGTGGCCGGCCGGCAGGCGCTGACGGCGGTGGTCAGTGGAATAGTTTTGGCAGGAGTGACCGCCTTTAATTTCTGAGGTTGCTCAATAGCAGCGGGCCTTAAAGAAAACATTTACCCGGGTATACCTGCTGTCCCAAATACCTTTTTTGCGACCGAAACAATTTTTCGCAAAGTTAAAACTTGAGTTGCTTAGAGATAAGTTTTCTTTGTCTTTATGCATTAAGGAAATAATGCTGGTGATAATATTCGTTTTAACAAAGGGCTATTGATGTAATCTTTAATACAGGATAACTTAACTCAAATTTGAAATAAACTTTGCTATCTATGAGGAGAATATGCTTTTAATGAAAGAGGTGAGGGTATTACTAATCTGGGCCATACTTGCGGCTCTTCTAGCTGCCTGCGGCACGCAGCCGGAGACCGTCACGGTGGTGGAAACGGTGGAGGTAGAGAAAGAAGTGCGGGTGGTGGAAACGGTGGAAGTGGAAAAAGAAGTCGTCGTCACCGCCACGCCGGAAGCCGGTACGGCAGCCGTGCCGGCGGACGTGGAGCAAACCCTGGTCTTGGCCTCGGGGCGTGACCTTGGTCCCGGCAATCCCCATGACTACGGCTCCAGCTTCGTCTTACTGGACCTGCTGTACGAGCCGCTGGTTCGCTATGGCCCGGACGGCGCCATCGAGCCGGCCCTGGCCGAAGCGTGGGAGATTTCCGAGGATGGTCTGATGTGGACCTTTAACCTGCGCCAGGATGTTACTTTTCATGACGGCACACCCTTCAACGCCGAGGCCGTTAAATGGAATATGGATCGCTGGGTTGGCGTCGAGCGCCACAATTGGCTACCCACCACCACTCGCATTGCCGGGGTTGAAACGCCGGACGAGTTCACCGTTGTGCTAACGCTAAACCAACCCTATTATCCGGCTATGCAGGACTTGACCCTGGTGCGCCCGGTGCGTTTCTTAAGTACCGAGGCGGTCGATGAGGCGGGCGAATTTGCCGAAGCTATCGGGACTGGTCCGTGGCAGATTGAGTCGCTCGACGACAAGCAAGCGGTTCTGGTTCGTAATGAAAACTACTGGGGCGAGAAACCTGCGCTGGAAAAACTGGTCATCGAAGTCATCCTCGATGCTCAGACCCGGATGGCGGCCCTGTTAAGCGGCGAAGTAGACGTTATTGGCGGCGAGTATCTGGGGGGCATTTCGCTGGAGAGTCTGCCGGTTTTGGAACGCAACGAGGCGGTGCAAATCTTGAGCGGAGATGGGGTGACCAGTTTTTATATTTCTAGCCAGTATGAGACCCCCCCGTTCGATGACGCGCGGGTGCGCCGGGCGCTTAACATGGCCATTGACCGGGCCGGAATTAGCGAGGCTTTGTTCGGTGGTAGGGCGGATCCGGCCCAAGGGTTAATGCCGCCTAATATTCCCTATGTAACCTTCACCGGGGCGGAGATGTACGAGTACGATCCGGAGCAGGCGGCGGAACTACTGGCAGAGGCCGGCTGGACCCTTAACGATGAGGGGCTGCGTGAAAAAGACGGTACCCCGCTGCAAATGAACATCGTGGTCGATCAATCGCGTCTGCCTCAAACGGCCACGATAGCCGAGGTGCTGCAGGCCCAATTCAAAGATATTGGCATAGGTCTGGAAATTCGGGCAATGGATTACACCGGTTGGTTAGATGCCTTCTATGCTAAGGATTACAATCTGATCATGCGTTTTTCGTGGGGGCCGCCCTATGATCCGCATACGCTGCTGGCCGGCGCGTTTTATACCGACACCAGTGAGGAAAGTACCATCTCTTACGCCGATGCCACTCTGGACCCACTCGTTGACGCGGCGCTGGCTTCGACCGACGAGTCCGAACGACAGGGCATCTATAATCAGATCTGGCAGTATTTGGATGACGAAGCGGCGGTCATTCCGCTGGTCTATCCGCAGCGAGTTTATGCCGTTCGAAGTGATGTCGAAGGCTTCCGTCTGGGCGGGACCGAGTATGACGCAGCTTACTCCGTGCAAGAAGTGGTCGTTACCGGTGATTAGCTTTGAGTAACCCTTAGGCCCGCCAGGTTTTAGAAACCTTGCGGGTTTAGCCAACTCACCTTATGTTTGTCTATCTCCTAAAACGACTGATCAATGCCGGTCTGATCTTGTTAGGGCTGAGCTTTCTGGTTTACCTGCTAATGTTTCTCGCGCCGGCTGATCCGGCTCAGGTGATTGCCTCGCAGCGCCTGGGTCAGCCGGCCAAGAGTGATGATATCGCTCAGGTGCGAGCCGCGTTTGGCCTGGACCAACCGATTGTTATGCAATACTTGCGCTGGCTGGGGCAAACGCTGCAAGGCGACTTTGGCTATTCGATCCGGACCGATAAATTGATCCGGGCCGAACTCTCCAGCCGGGTCGGCTGGTCGCTGCTGTTGGGCAGTGTGGCGATGGGGCTTGTTTTGTTGGTGGGAACCACGGCCGGGATTTGGGCGGCACTGCGGCCCAAATCGGTCCTGGACCAGGCCGTGCGTCTGGTCGGGCTGGTCGGCGTCTCCATCCCTGATTTCTGGCTGGCCTTTGTCCTGATCCTGATTTTTGCCGTCTATCTGGGCTGGCTGCCCAGCTTTGGGGCCAAAAGCGGCTGGCACCTGATCTTGCCGGTAGTCACCCTGGCCGTTGGGCAAGCCGCCCGTCTCAGTCAGATCACGCGCTCCATTTTGGGCGATGTGCTGCGCCAGGATTACCTGCGCACGGCCCAAGCCAAGGGCTTGTCCCAAGCGACCCGGTTATTTCGCCATGCGCTGCCCAACATCGCCGTGCCCTATGTGACGGTGGTAGCCTACCAATTTAGCGCCCTGATCAGCGGCACGATCATCATCGAAACGGTGTTTTCCTGGCCGGGCTTGGGCAGCTACTACATCGAGGCGGTCAACTTTCGGGACCTGCCGGTCATTCAAGCCAGCGTATTGGTCTTTGGGGCGATCATCGTCGTTTCCAACCTGCTAGCCGATCTGACCTACGGTCTGTTCGACCCACGACTGCGACTGAATGATGCGAGCAACCGCTAAAGCGGCTTGGATACGGCGCAACCTGCTCTCGGTGGTGGGAGCCGGTCTGGCATTTGGCTTGATTGGGGCTTGCCTGGTCGCGCCCTGGCTGGCCCTGGCCGACCCAGCCTCGATTAACCTGTCGCTGGGTTTGCAGCCGCCTACGGCCGACCATTGGCTCGGCACCGATGAGTTGGGGCGTGATGTGCTCAGCCGGTTATTGTGGGGTGGACGGGTATCAATGACGGTCGCCGCGGTCGTCCTGCTGGTTTCGCTCACCATGGGGGTGGGGGTCGGGGTGGTATCCGGTTACTGGGGCGGTCTGGTTGATGAGCTGAGCATGCGTCTGACCGATTTTATCTACGCCTTGCCGGGGATCATTCTGGCCCTGGCCTTGATCGGCGCGCTGGGGCCGAGTATCCCGGCGCTGATCCTGGCTCTGGCCTTGTCAGGCTGGGTCACCTACGCCCGGCTGGCTCGCAGCCTGGTCTTGACGGTCAAAACGAGCGATTTCGTCTTGGCCGCCCGCTCCGTCGGGGCCACGGATGGCCAAATTATGCGCCACCATCTGCTGCCGGCCTTACTCGGGCCGGTGGCGGTGCAACTTAGCCTGGACGCGGGCGTGACCGTTTTGGCCATCGCCGGCCTGAGCTTTTTGGGCTTGGGCATCCAGCCGCCGACGCCGGAATGGGGCACCATGTTGGTCGATGCCCGGCCCTTTATGGATTACGCGCCTCATCTGGTGCTGCCACCCGGCTTGGCAATCTTCATTTTGGTCTTTGGCTGCAACGCCCTCAGCGAAGGGTTGGAGGCTTGGCTGCGGCCGTAAATGGCGGAAGTAAGAAGTAGGGAGTGAGGCGTAGGGTTTTTCCGTTACTCCCTACTTCCTACTCCTGACTTCCTGGTTTGTGTCGAATTACTATCCTCAAAAAGGAGATTTCATTATGAACAATTTTCAGGACCTAACTCAAACACCTATATCCCCAGACATCGATTGGGCCGACTGGCTGCGACGCTGGGATGAACAACAGACCGGCTATTTGCCGCACCGCGAGGCCCGCTTTACAGCGATGCTTGATGTTCTGGCGGGACTGCTGCCGGCCGACTTCACCGCGCTCGACTTGTGCAGCGGGCCGGGGTCAATCAGCCAGCGCCTGCTGGCCCGGTTTCCGCAGGCCCGCTGCATTGCCGCTGACCTCGATCCGCTGCTGATGGCCATTGGCCAGGCCGTGATGGGGGATAGCGGCGGACGCCTGCGTTGGGTCGAGGTTGATTTGATGAAATCCGAGGATTTAGCGGCCGAGTTGGGCGTCGAGCAGGTTGATGCCGTCCTGAGTACCACCGCTTTGCACTGGCTGCCGGTTGAGCATCTGGTGCTGGTTTACCGGCAGTTGGGCCGCTTGGTGCGACCCGGGGGCGTGCTTCTCAACGGCGACCACATCAAATTCGGACCGGCGCTCAAATCGCTGCAATATGTGGCGGACAACCTCAAGCAAGAACAGCAGCGCGCCGCCTTTGAGCAAAACGGCGTCGAAAATTGGGAGCGGTGGTGGGCGGCGCTGGCTGATGAGCCGGCAGCGGCGGCGCTACTGGCCGAACGCGAACGCCGCTTTACCTGGAAGCCGAAAGAGGTTCAGGCGCCGATTGTCGATTTACACCAGGCGGCTCTCCACGACGCCGGCTTTAGCGAAGTGGGAGTAATCTGGCAGAATTTTGATGATCGGGTGATCATGGCCGTCCGCTGATTACGTGGGGACAACCCGTGATTGTAAACGGTGGTGATAGCGACCTGATTTTGCGAAAGTTTAGGAATGTGTTAGTATTTGCACCTAATAACTGAATACAGTTGGTCACGGTGCGCCAGCCGCCCGGATGCGCGGCGCATAAAGGGGGAAGCCCGGTGGCCTGTTTATTAACAGGGAGTCCGGCACTGTCCCGCAACGGTAAGTCAATTGTGAATTGTGAATGATTAACGAAAAATCAGTTTAACCAATTAATTATTCACAATTAACCATTCACAATTGACAAGTCCGAATACCCGCCTTGACTGTCGTTCGTGTTCCACCTTCGTGGAGAAAGGGGGCCGAGTGGATGGTTTAAGTTACATCGCTCACCCGCCTAACGGCGGGTTTTTTGATCCATCAATACTCAGCGGCTCTCAAAGGGCCGCTTTTTTGTTGCCTGGGTTGCCAAGCAGAGCGGCCAGCGGCAAGATTTGTGACTGGCGGTGCGCCTCAAATGCGACCCGGCCACTTGGGTTTTGGGCTTACACTGGGCGCCTGATTATCGTACAACAATGCCTATTAACGCCGGAAGCGCTCGACCGGATTGTGGACGAGCATTTTGTCGGAGGTCACTATGTCGAACAGTACATTTGCCACTTTAATCGACAAGTCCGGCCACGGCTCGATTGATCTCAATCCGGGCCGGATCCGAGAAATCACAGCCGGTGACTGCGTGGCTGAACTCAACCGGGTGGTTGACCGGCATAACGCGATGGCGCTGGATTTTCTGCGCTGCCTGGTGTGGCTCAACCGCCAACTGGCTATCTACCGCCGCAAAGCAGCTCAGTTCGATGGGTTACTGGACGAAAACAACCGCCTCCTGGAATTGGCCCAACGAGCCCAAATGCTTCAGGACGAAAACGACCACCTGTGGCGCATCATCGCCGATCTGGATAGCGAGTTAAGGAGAATCATGGCTGATGATTGATGTCGCCTCAGCCGATTCTGCTGCCCTCGGATCCTTCAGCGTTTGGAGGCGGACCAGCTCCCGGCTGGCCTTGTGGGATCACCTGCGCCAAAAATATTTTGGCCTGACCCCGGACGAGAAAGACCGGTCAGGACTGCGATTCATTCACGGGTAGGGTATTCACGATGGAAGAACTGCTCAATTTTTCAGTCTATTCGCTTGATACGGATCGCTTCAACAATGATTGGTCAGCCGTGGCCGCCTATACGCGAAACCACCAGGCCGCCGGGTTGGAATTGCTGATCGACTATGACCCGCTGCCGGATATTCCGCCGGGGTTGGTGCGGGCCGTGCATTTGCCGTTTTGGGTGACCTGGTTGGATGTCTGGCGCGGCGAGCCGGACGCAGCGCGGCGTTACTTTCCAGACGTCGACCCGGCCGGCCTGCGCTACGCCTGCGGCGGCGGCGCGGCCGGTCAGATGGTCGAAACCTTGCGCGGCCTGTTGGCTAATGCCGCCAGTCTCAAGCCGGCCTATGCCGTCTTTCACGTGAGCCACGTGGAACCGAGCCACGCCCTCAGCCGGCAGTACCCATACACCGATCTGGAGGTCGTGGAAGCGACCGCGGATCTACTCAATCACGTTGCGGCGACGTTTCCGGGCGGCGAGCCGCCGGTGCGCCTGTTTCTGGAAAATCTGTGGTATCCGGGCCTGACCTTCACCGCCAGCCCACCGGCCGAACGGCTGGCTGAGCGGCTCTCTTTTGACAACTGGGCCTTTGTCCTGGACACCGGCCATCTGATGAATACCAACCCGGCCCTGGTCACCGAAGATCAGAGTATCGATTATGTATTGAGCGTCGTCGCGCGGCTCTCACCGGCGATCAAGGCGCGGATCGAAGGGCTGCATTTTCATTGCAGTCTCTCCGGGCCGTACCAACAGCAGCAGCTCAAGGCCGGGCTGCCGCCCGGTTTTGCCGGGCTACCCGTTGCTGAGCAGCGCAACCTGGCCCGGACCAACGCCTTCAAAATCGATGAGCATCGACCCTTCACCCGGCCGGGCTGCCGGGAAATTATCGAAGCCGTGCAGCCTCACTTCTTAACGCACGAGTTTCTCAGCAGCACTCAGGCGGAGTACGATCAAAAATTGGCCGTCCAGCGGACGGCGCTAGCAAGTTAAGAAAGGATAAGCCAATGACCCACAAACAGATTTTTTACACCGGCAAAGGCGATGATGGCACCACCACAATTTACGGCCAGACGGAGCGAATTCCGAAGGACCATCCCCGGCCTGAAGCGTATGGCACGCTTGACGAAGCACAGGCGGTCGTCGGCCTGCTGCGGGCCGGTACGGCGCAGCCCCAAGTTAAAGAAGTCCTGGCCCGGATTGAGCGCGACCTCTATTTGATTATGGGTCAGTTGGCGGTGGCCGACCATGTGCCGCTTCCAGCCAGCCCGATTGGTCAAAGTGATGTGGACTGGTTGGAGCGTACCACGGCCGAAATCGGCCAAATGAGCACGATGCCCAAGGCCTTTATTCTACCGGGCGATACGCTGAGCGGGGCTTATGCGAATTTGGCCCGGACCGTTATCCGCCGGGCCGAGCGCAACGTGACTAAGCTCAAGCAAGCCGAGGGTTTAAAGAACGAAGCCATTTTGCCTTATCTTAACCGGCTCTCTTCCTTACTATTTGTGCTGACCTTGTTTGAAGATCAGCAAGCCGGCGTCGCGCAGCCCACAATCAGTAAATCTCTTTGATTCGTTTGATCCCTGGGGTGGGCCCTTTCCTGGCTTTGAACTGCTGGCCAAGGACCCTCTAGCCGGGATGCAGGCTAGCCGGGGAAATTTGACAATCTTGACCGGCGAGACTATGATTGCGAAAATTTGCAGATATAAAGACTCAGGTGCCCGCAGCCCCGGATGGCGCGGGCGGAAACGGCGAAACCGGTGGCCTGTGATCATTCACAGGGAGTCCGGTACTGTCCCGCAACTGTAACAGGTCAATTATCAGTTAAAAATTAGCAATTATCAGATACTTTACCGGAGCTTGTTAATTGCTAATTGGTCAGCGTTAATTGATTTGAAGTCAGGTCGCCCGCCTGAGTCCAGCATCAGGAACCTTCGAGGCACAAGGGTTGGTGCAGGTTTGAACGCAGCGACACCTCCTTGACTCAAGGGGGTGTTTTTTGTTGGGTTGCCCTTGTCTCGTCCGGCTTCAACTCCTGATGACGTGCCTAACGGCGTAGTCTTTTTGCGCGAGACAAAAGGAGAACCCTATGACCATAAAAAAATTCATCCCCGGTTTATCCTCTCTTTATCCCGCCTGGCGGCAAGCTCAACGGTTACCTTCTCTAAAAGCAGAAAACCTTCAAATTTTGGACGTATCGAGGCTGCCCTGATGCTAGAGCGAATCGTTTCCCTTGAACCCAGCATCACCGCCACCTTGGTCGCCCTGGGCCAGCGGCAGCGGCTGGTGGCTGTCACCCGCTACTGTCACCGGCTGGTCGAGGTGACCGGCCTACCCCAACTGGAGACCACCTGGTCGGTCAAGGCCGATGAAGTCGCGGCCATGGCCCCGGATTTGGTTATCGCCGCCACGCCTTACCAGGCCGGCAAAATCGATGAGCTGCTGAAAGCCCGGCTCAACGTGCTGTGCCTCTATCCCCAATCCCTGGCCGATGTTTACGCCCATCTCATTTTATTGGGCCGGCTGTGCGAGGCCCCAAGCCAGGCCGAAACCATCGTAGCCGAGATGCAAGCCACCTTCGCCGAGCTGCAGCGGCAGGCCGCCGGCCAACCGCGCCGGCGGATCTATGTCGAGGAATGGCCCAAGCCGCTCATTACGGCCGCGCCGTGGATTGCCGAGTTGGTGGAACTACTGGGGGGCGAGGTGGTGCCCCAACCGCCGGGCCGCCAGGTCAGCGAGCAAGAGGTGATCGAGGCCGACCCGGAGGTCATCATTCTGAACTGGGCCGGGCTGGATAAGATCGATCCGGCCCGGGTGCTGGGGCGAGCCGGCTGGGAGCAGGTCAGCGCCATTCGGGCCGGGCGGGTGGTAGCCGTCAACGAAATCTGGCTCAATGCCCCTGGCCCCAATCTGGCCGAGGGCGCCCGCCAGCTCTGGCAGGCGCTTTATCAGGAGCCATAGGCTCAGGCCGAGGAGGAGAAAATCTAGAGCGAAACTAACTCTGTTTAGAACACAAGCTCATATTTACAAAAAAGTTGAGGAGGCGTCGTCAAGACCGGCCAAGTCACGGGCGACGCCTCCTCGGACCACAGCGGTCAGGGGAGCGCGGCAGTTGAACGCTGCTGCTCCACGCCGGCGCGCTGCGTCGTTATCGTATATCACCCTGTTCCAAAAGACAAACCTCCCCTGTCGCCGCGGACGTTCAACGCGCCGCCGGTCCTCTCGACCGGCGGCGGGCGGTTGACTCTCAATTCAACTTCTTTCAGGGAGTGCGACAGTCCCATTGGGACGACAACGGGGGGGATGAAAATGGGGGGAACTACCCCCCAAGCCCCCCGCCCTACGGGGTTATTTTCAGGGGAGGAACAGTGATGATCTTTAAATCTAAACCTTTACAAACTTTGCCGGCCGGCGCTCGATTCTCAGCGCGTCTGGCCGGTCCGCTGCTGGGGGGGCTTGGTCTGGTTGTGATGGCCCTCGTTGGCCTGATGGCGCTTCCCCCGGCCGAGACGCGAGCCGACGGGCCTGATACGGCTCACGTCGTGATTCAATTTGCCGAAAATGAAGCCCTGGTCCGGCCTATTTCCTTCACTGCGCCCATCTCCGGCCTGGCTGCCCTGGAGCAGACCAGCTTGGGCCTGGTCATCTCCAACACCAGCTTTGGGCCGGCCGTCTGCGCCATCGAGGGGGTGGGCGACTCGGCGGCCAACTGTTTTGATACCGGGTTTTGGAGCTACTCTTTCTGGAATGGTTCCGACTGGGAGTCATACATGACCGGAGCGGGCGGCAGTGTGGTCAATGCCGGCGGGATTGAACTTTGGGCCTGGAGTCCGGGCTTTGCCTCGCCGCCATCGCCGGGGAGTGGTCCACAGTTTGTCGGTGCGGCCAAGGCTTTGAACTGGCTGGCCGGCCGGCAGTCGAGCACCAACGGCGGATACGGCGGCGCCGGCAATTCAATCGAGGTGCTGATGGCGGTTGGGGCCAATGGTATTCAAGGGACTGAGTGGCGCCGCTCGCCGGACTCGCCGTCGCTGTTTGGCCATGTCTTGGCCAACGGGGCGAGCTACTCAAACGGCGGGGCTGCGGCCAGCGGGAAGCTGGCCCTTGGCCTGACGGCCGGCGGCGACTGTTACCCTTACAACGCGAGCCGGCCGGCCGATTTCTACCTAACTTCGACCGGGGTCTACACCGGCGGCTTTGGGGCCGGCGGGGCCGGACCGCAGGCTTGGGCCATCCTGGGGACGAAGGCCCTCAGCCAAGCCGTGCCCGCCTTGGCGGTGACGTACCTGAAAAACGCCGCCAACTCTGACGGCGGCTGGGGCTGGTCGCCCGGCGACAGCGATACCAACGGCACGGCTCTGGCCCTGCAAGCCCTGGTCGCGGCCGGCGAGCCAACCTCGGCGGCCGCGATGGTGGCGGCCTTAAACTATCTGGCCTCGGTCCAGAATAACGATGGAGGCTTCCCCTACTCCGGCGGGGGCGACAGCGACGCCAACTCGACCGCTTACGTCGTGCAGGCGCTGCTGGCCGCCGGGCAGGATCCCTTGACCGGAACCTGGGTCATTTCCAACACCACGCCCATCAGCTATCTGTTAGGCATGCAATTGGGCGACGGCAGCTTGGAGTGGCAGCCCGGCTCCGGTCCCAACCAACTGGCGACCCAACAAGCCGTGCCCGCGCTGCTGGGCCGGCCCTTTCCGGTGCGCGCTACCGATCAGGTGGCTGCCTGCACGGCGCAATTTTTGCCGGTGATGTTCAAGAACTAGCGGTTTCAATGATGAACCTTATTGAACTTCTCAAGCAGTGGAAAGTTTCCTCGCGTCGGACCTGGCCGGTCAAGGTTATCTGGTTGGTGGTGGCCCTGGGCCTGGGCGCGCTCCTGGTTCGGGCCGACGGCCCCAACCAGGTTGGGCTAGTGGTGGTTGATGGTGACGACGTCAAGACCTATTGCGTCGAATTTAGTGAGGATGAATTAAGCGGCTACGAGGTTTTAAGGCGGGCCGGCCTAGAGATCAACGCCGATTTGAGCAGCGGGATGGGGGCGGCCATCTGCCGCATCGACGGGCAGGGCTGTAGCTATCCCGCCGAAGACTGCTTCTGCCAATGCGGAGCCGATTGTATCTTTTGGTCATACTGGCAGCTCCACGGTGATGATTGGGAGTTTTCGAATAAAGGTTCCTCTAATCGCAAGGTGCGTGATGGTCAGGTGGAAGGCTGGGTGTGGGGTCGGGGCTCAACTGGCGAGGGCGGGCAAGCACCGCCCTCGCTTGAATTTGACGACATCTGCGCCCCACCGCCGCCCGCTACCCCGACTCCAACCCATACCCCGCTCCCGCCGACCGCCAGCCCTACCCCTGAACCGACCGCCACTCCGGCCCCAACCGCTACCCCTAAACCGGCGCCGACCCCGATTATTCACCATTTCAGCGCCGACCGGACGACCATCACCGCCGGCGAGAGCGTCATGCTCAGTTGGGATGTAGCGGGGGCTGACGTAGCCTATCTACGTTATGAGGGCCTTGAGGAAGGTGTCATCGCGCCGGGCAGCAAAACGGTTTCTCCCTCTCAGACGACCCGCTACGCCCTGTCCGCCCGCCAAGACGACGGCGAGGCGGTCGCCGAATTGACGATTACGGTCAATCCGGCCCCCCCGACCCCGGCCGTGACCCAAGCGATCGTCGCCGCGGCACTCCCGACGACCACCCCGGCCGCGCCCACCCCTCCGGTTGCGGAGCAGCCGGGCGAACCGGTGCTCACCTTCGAGGCGAGCGCCTTAACGGCCACTGCCCGGGCGGTAGGGCCGGGCGGCGAAGACGAGGCCCAGCTCGCGGTCCAGGTCACCGCCTCGGTCGGGGCCACGCCCGCCTTCCCGACGGCAAGTCCCGGGCCGGCGGCGGTCACCCCGGTCGCCACCACGCTGGCCGCCGCGGCGGTCGAGCCGGCGCCGGCGGCTGAACCGGCCGGGACCGGGCCGCGCCGGTTTACCGTCCCGGCCGAGCCGGCCGGTCCTGGCAGCCCATGGCTGGGTTACGGGGGCATCCCCCTTGGGCTGGGTTTGTTTGTAGCGGCGCCCCTGGGCCTGCTTGGCCTGGGCTGGGTCGCCTGGTGGCTGCGCCAACGATGAGACCGGCCCGGTGGTTGAGCCCACTCCTGGATATCTTCAGCACCGTCATCGGGCTGGCGGCCTTTCTTTATCCCTTTTGGCTGCCCGTGCTGTCCCAAACGGGCGTAACCGGTCAGGCCCACGCCGCGGATGCGCCGCTGATGCTGACCCTATTGGTGGGCGTCTGTTTTGTGGTGATGCTGCTGGAAGCGCAGGACCAGGCCGGCAGCGCCAAATTGATGGCCCTGGTCGGGATGCTGGTCGCCCTTAACTCAATGCTGCGCTTCATCGAGACGGCCTTCCCCCTACCGGGCGGCTTTAGCCCCATCTTTTTTTTAATCATCGCTACCGGTTACATTTTTGGGGGACGGCTGGGCTTCCTGATGGGCGCTCTGACGCTCCTGGTCTCGTCGCTGATCACCGGCCTGGTGGGGCCGTGGCTGCCCTACCAGATGTTCACCGCCGGCTGGGTTGGCCTGAGCGCCCCGCTGTGCCGCCCGGCCGTGTGGCTGCTCAAGGGCGAGGGTCGGCTCCGCGAAGTCTGGGTGCTGGCTCTGTTTGGCGGTTTTTGGGGGCTGGCCTATGGGGCCATTATGAACATCTGGTTTTGGCCGTTTGCGATCGGTCCGGCGAACCAATATTGGCAGCCGGGTATTTCGCTCATCGAGATCCTCCGGCGCTATGCCGCGTTTTATCTGGCCACGTCGCTGCTATGGGATGTAGCTCGCTCGGTCGGAAATGTGGCTTTGACTCTGGCCGTAGGGTTGCCGGCCCTGCGCGCGCTGCGCCGCTTTCAGACCCGTTTCACCTTTGAGGTCCAACCAGGCCCGGTGACCGCCCCTACTCTCTCCGGCGCGGACAAAACTTTACGGTCCGGCGGGGAAGGGGTATCCGCATGACGCACGCCCTGGCTTGGGTGGTTTGGGTGGCCGCCATCCTGATTATCCTGTCCACCACCCGCAACCCGTGGTACTTGGGGGCGGTCCTGGCCTGTCTGGTGGTGGTGCGCTCAGCCAGCCGCGCTGGGGCAGACTCCGTCGGGCCGGGGCCGATTTCACTTGGTCGATTTGGGCTGCTGGTCGTTAGCTTTTCGGCGGTCTTCAATGCCTTGACCGTACATTTTGGGGATACCCGGTTATTCGCCCTGCCCGAAGCGATTCCCTTTTTCGGGGGCCTGGTCACGCTCGAAGCGCTGGTCTACGGGGCGCTCAACGGGCTGGCCCTGACCGGCCTGGTGGCCGCGTTTGTCGTTTTTAATCAAGCCGTCTCCCCCCGAGAGCTGGTCCGGCTGGTACCGCGAGCCTTCTACCCGATCGCCATCATCACCTCGATTGCCTTGACCTTTGTGCCGGTCACCTTGCGCCACTACCAGGCCATCCGCGAGGCCCAAGCCGTACGCGGCCACCACCTGCGAGGCCTGCGTGACTGGCTGCCGCTGCTGATGCCGCTGCTGATCGGCGGTTTGGAGCGGGCCTTCCAACTGGCCGAGGCAATGACCGCGCGCGGCTTTGCCGGCAGCCAGACCGAGTCTCCGGCTCGCTTTAAGCTGCTGATTTTGGGCGGGCTGCTTCTGGTCTTGGCCGGCTGGCTGCTGCGACTGGTCTGGGGCTTGGCCATCACCGGCTTGTTGATGCTGGCCCTCGGCCTGGGCCTCGTCATCGTTACGCTCTGGCTGGAGGGCCGCCGCGTCCCGCGCACCCGCTACCGGCCTCAGGCGTGGCAAGGTCAAGATTGGGCGGTGGTCGGCGGGGCGGTGATGGCCGCCTGGCTCTTTGCCGTGCCCTGGCCCGGCCTCGACCGAAGTTCGATCTTCTACTACCCCTATCCCCGGTTGAGCTGGCCCGGCTATGACTGGCTGCCGGGGCTGCTTCTGCTGGGCTTGCTGAGTCCGGCTCTGCCCGCCCTGCGTAAACTGGGCCTGGCCGCCAGCCGGAGCCTAGCCCGGCCGGAGGGAGAACCGCCTCGAACCGTGGAGGCCGGAACGGACTATGATTCACTTTGAGCAGGTCAGTTACACCTACTCTGGCGCCGCTCGACCCGCGCTGCGTGACCTAACCCTGCATGTGCCGGGCGGCGACTTTGCCCTGGTGGTCGGCTCATCGGGGGCCGGTAAATCAACGCTGTTGCGCTGCCTGAACGGGTTAGTCCCCCACTTCAGCGGCGGCAGCCTCAGCGGCCGGATCCGGATCAACGGGCTTGATCCGGTTGAGGCCTCGCCCCGGCTGATGAGCCGGCATGTAGGCTTTGTCTTTCAAGACCCGGAAGCCCAATTTGTGACCGATCGGGTTGAGGACGAGCTAGCCTTTGCCCTGGAGAACGCGGCCCTACCGCCGCCGGAGATGCGCCTGCGCATCGAAGAAGCCCTTGATCTGCTGGAGTTAGCCCCCTTGCGCGACCAGCGTCTGGACAGACTATCCGGCGGTGAGCGCCAGCGGGTGGCCATTGCCGCTGCCTTAGCCTGGCGCCCGCAAATTTTGGCCCTCGATGAGCCGACCTCGCAACTTGACCCCAAATCGGCGGAGGATGTGCTGCAAGCCCTCCGCCGCCTTAACGCCGATCTGGGCCTGACTATTGTGCTGGTCGAACACCGCCTGGAGCGGGTGCTGCCGTTCGTGGATCAACTTATTTACCTGCCCGCCGCCGGCTCGGGGGTGGTCCAAGGCGCTCCGGCCGAGGTCTTACCCCACCTTGATCTGACCCCACCGCTCATCCAGGTGGCCCAAAAGCTGGGCTGGTCACCCCTGCCGCTGACGATCAAGGCCGGGCGCCGCTTTAGCAGCCGGCTCAGCTTGCCGGACCGGCCCGCCTCGCCTCCGGCCCCGCCCGCAGTCCGGTCCGACCCGCCCTACTTGCACCTCCACCGCCTCGAGGTCGGCTACGGTGACCGGCCGGTTTTGCGCGGCGTCGATCTGGCCGTTTGGCCGGGCGAAATTGTGGCCTTGCTGGGGCGCAACGGAGCCGGCAAAACTACCTTACTCAAAAGCCTGGTGGGCCTGGTTAAAGCGCGGCGCGGTGAAATTAAGGTGGCCGGGCAGCCCATCGCCGGCCGCGGTGTGGCCGAGCTGTGCCGGCAGGTGGGCTACCTGCCCCAGGACCCCGGTGCCCTGCTGTTTAGCGATACGGTTCGGGCGGAGCTGGAGTTGACCCTTAACAATCACGGCCTGTCGCCGGCCAACGCCCCGGTCGATCCCGATACATTGCTGGCCCGCTTAGGGTTAAGCGACAAAGCGGCGAGCTATCCGCGTGATTTGAGCGTGGGTGAGCGGCAGCGAGTGGCTCTGGGGGCGATCTTGATCACCCGGCCGCGAGCGCTACTGTTGGACGAACCGACCCGCGGTCTGGACTACGCGGCCAAACAGAAGCTGGCGGCGCTACTGCGTGGCTGGGCCGCCGAGGGCCAGGCGATTGTGCTGGTTACCCACGACGTGGAGCTGGCGGCCTTGATCGCCGGCCGGGTGGTGCTGCTCAGCCAGGGCGAAATTATCGCCGCCGGCCCGCCCGGCGATGTCTTGGGCAGCTCGCCTCTATTTGCCCCCCAGATCGCCCGGCTCTTCCCCGGTACCGGTTGGCTGACGGCCGAGGCCGCGCTAAAAACGCTGAAGCCAAAAAGTGACTGAGTTTAGCTGACAATAACCGGTGAGATCGACATCCCGCTGCGGACTTTTGGCTTTTTTATTTTGTACGAATAAATGCAAATGCGTACAATCTCCGTACTTTTTACTAACAATTATTTCCATTCGCTGTTGAGAGGAGAAAAAACAAGAATGAAGCAATTGGTTTTGCCGTTCGTACTGCTCTGGTTGGCCGGCATGCTGCTGACCGGCTGTGGTCAAACTGAGATGCAGGTTGTAGAGGAAGCACCGGCTGAGACTGAGGCAGTCGAAGCCGTGACGCCGGATCAAGAGGTAGAGACGGTCGCCGAAGCGCCGGCCGAAGCCGAACCGGCAGCCGAGACTGAGGCAGCCAGCGGTGGTGACGAAATCTTTTTGGCCATCGGCGGCGAGAGCGAAGAGGGCTACGACCCAACCTTGGGCTGGGGCCGTTACGGCGCGCCGCTGTTTCAGAGTACCTTGCTCAAGCGCGATCAGGATTTGAACATTGTCAACGATCTGGCTGAAAGCTACGCCGTCAGCGAGGATGGATTGGTGTGGACGGTTAAAATTCGGGAGGATGCCGTCTTCTCCGATGGCGAGCCGCTGACCGCCGCGGATGTGGTCTATACCTTCACCAAGGCCGGCGAGAGCGGCGGCTTAACCGACGTGACCGTCCTGGACGAAGCCGTGGCCACCGGCGAGTACGAGCTTGAACTGCGTCTCAAGGAGCCGCAAAGTACCTTCATCAACCGGCTGATCACTTTAGGCATTGTGCCGGAGCACGCCCACGGCGAGGATTATGCCCGCCAGCCGATCGGTTCCGGGCCGTACCGCCTGGTCCAGTGGGACGAGGGCCAGCAGTTGATCGTCGAGGCCAACCCGCTCTACTACGGCGAGCCACCGCAGATCGAGCGGCTGGTTTTCCTCTTCACCGATGAAGATACCGGCTTTGCCGCGGCCCAGGCTGGCCAGGTGCAGGTGGTCAGCGTGCCGCAAGCGTTGGCCGTGCAACAAATCGAAGGGATGAGGCTGTACGACGTCCAGAGCGTCGATAACCGGGGCTTGATGTTCCCCTTCCAACCGGCCACCGGCCAGACTACACCCGACGGCTACCCCATCGGCAATGATGTGACGGCCGATCTGGCCATTCGCCAGGCGGTCAATTATGTGATCGATCGGCAAGCCCTGGTGGCCGGGGTTTTGGAAGGTTACGGCAGTCCGGCCTTTGGCCCGGTTAGCGGCCTGCCTTGGGAGGAGCCCGCGGCCGTGGTCGAGGACAGCGCTCCGGAAGTAGCCGAGCAGATCTTGGCCGACGGCGGCTGGGCCGACAGCGACGGCGACGGGGTGCTGGACAAGGACGGGCTGAAAGCCGAATTTACCATCATCTCCCCCGCCAGCGACAGCACTCGTCAGGCGTTGGCTTTGGCCGCGGCCGATATGATTACGCCGCTAGGGATCCAAGTCAACGTTGAGGGCAAAAGCTGGGACGAAATCACCGAGTTGAAGCACAGCAACGTCATCGTCTTTGGTTGGGGCAGCCACGACCAGACCGAGATGTACAACCTCTACTACAGCAGCAGCGGCGGCGAGGGCTGGTACAACACCGGCTACTACGCCAACCAGGCGGTGGACCGCTATCTCGATCTGGCCATGGGCGCGCCATCGCAGGAGGAAGCGCTGGTCTTCTGGAAGTCGGCTCAGTGGGACAACCAGGAGACGGGCTTCACCACGCCCGGTGACGCGGCCTGGGCCTGGCTGGTCAATCTGGACCACACTTACTTTGTCAGCGATTGCCTCGACATTGGCCAACCCCAAATCGAGCCGCATGGCCATGGCTGGCCGATCACGGCCAACATCGCCGAGTGGCGCTGGACCTGTTCTTAAAGGTAAAAACAGGGGCGAGGTTCTATTCGCCCCTGTTTTTGTTGGTTGCCCGTTGTGACGAGGGGGAAGTGAGCACTGACGGAGTTTATCATGACGAAATTTGTAATAGGGAAGGTAGGACGGTTAGGACTACTGCTGGCCGCGATTGCGATCCTGTCATTTGGGCTGGTCAGCCTCTCGCCCATCGATCCGGTCCAGGCCTACGTGGGGGCGGACATGATGCTGATTGGCCCGGAGCAGCGGGAGCTGATTGCTCAACGTTGGGGCTTAAACGATCCACCGCTTGAGCGCTTTTTTCGCTGGTTGGGTCAGGCCCTGCAAGGCAACCTGGGCATCTCGGCCATTTACAACCAGCCGGTCATCGAGGTGATCGCCACTCGCTTTGCGGCCTCGTTGTGGCTGATGCTAGCTGCCTGGATTTTGTCGGGCGTGTTGGGCTTTAGCCTGGGCGTTCTGGCCGGGGCCACCCAGGGCTCCTGGATCGATCAGGCTATCCGCTTCTACGCCTATACCCTGGCCTCGACCCCGACCTTCTGGCTCGGCCTGCTGCTGCTGATCCTCTTTTCCGTCGCTTTGGGCTGGACGCCGATCTGCTGTGCTACGCCGCCCGGCTTGCCGCCGGAAGCGGTCACGTTTTGGCAGCGGCTGCACCATCTGCTGCTGCCGGCAGCGACGTTGAGCATCATCGGCGTGGCCAACGTGGCCCTGCACACCCGCCAAAAGCTCATCGAGGTCCTGCAGAGCGACTATGTCCTGTTTGCCCGGGCGCAGGGCGAGTCGCTGCCCGGTTTGATCTGGCATCACGGCCTGCGCAATATCTCGCTACCGGCGGTGACGCTGCAATTTGCCTCCCTCAGCGAGCTGTTTGGCGGCTCGGTGCTGGCCGAGCAGGTCTTTGCCTATCCGGGCCTGGGCCAGGCCACGGTCCAGGCCGGCTTGCAAGGCGATGTGCCGCTGCTGCTTGGCATCGTCCTGTTTAGCGCCATCTTCGTTTTCACCGGCAACGCCATCGCCGATCTGATCTACCGGCTGGTCGATCCGCGTATTCGCCTCGGAGAGAGCTTATGAGCGAGCTGACTTCAACCCCGGTCGTCCTTACCCCCGCTGCTGATGAAGCGAAACCCTGGCGTTTGACCTTACGTAACCGGCGAGGCCGGACCATCCTGGGCATTGTCTTGTGCCTGCTCTTTTTGGGGCTGGTCATCAGTTCCACCTTCATCCTCGGCCAGGAGGGCTTGCGGACCAATCTTGAGGCTCGCAACCAAAGCCCGCACCTGGCTGCCCCTTTCGGCACCGATTGGCTGGGGCGCGATATGCTGACCCGGACGCTGATGGGCCTCAGCCTCAGCTTGCGCGTTGGGTTGCTGGCGGCGGGCGTTAGCGCGGTGGTGGCCGTCGCTTTGGGCGTCCTGGCCGGCGTCTTTGGCGGCTGGGTCGATGCCGTGATCAGTTGGCTGGTCGATGTCTTTCTCAGTTTGCCCCATCTGGTGCTGCTGATCCTGATCTCGTTTGCCGTGGGCGGCGGCGTGACCGGGGTGGTGGTGGCTATTGCCTTGACCCACTGGCCCAGTCTAACCCGCGTTATCCGGGCCGAGACGCTGGCGGTCAAAAGCACCGACTACGTCCACCTGTCGGCCAAGTTGGGCCGCTCGCCCTGGTGGATCGCCCGCCGGCATATGCTGCCACATCTGGTGCCGCAGTTTCTGGTCGGCCTGATTTTGCTGTTTCCGCACGCGATTTTGCACGAGGCCGGACTGACCTTTGTCGGTATCGGGCTGTCGCCGCACACGCCGGCCATCGGTATCATCCTGGCCGAGTCGATGCGCCACCTTTCGACCGGCTACTGGTGGCTGGCCGTGCTGCCGGGGTTGGCTCTGCTGCTGAGCGTCAAAGCCTTCGACATTTTGGGCGAGAACGTGCGCTCGCTGCTCGATCCCAAGACCAGCCAGGAGTAAGCTATGCTCAACGTTCGCGATCTATCCGTCACTTTTACAATGTACGAGGTTGGGCTGGTTCAGCGTCGCCTGACCGTCATCACCGAGCTTGATCTGGCCGTCCAGGCCGGTGAGTTGGTGGCCGTGGTCGGGGCCAGTGGGTCGGGCAAGAGTCTGCTGGCCCACGCCGTTTTGGGAATTTTGCCCTCAAACGCCGAGGTCTCCGGCGAGATGAGTTACCAGGGCGAGCCGCTGACCCCGGCTCGCCAGGCTCAGTTGCGAGGCCGGGAGATCGCCCTGATTCCGCAATCGGTCGGCTTTCTGGACCCGCTGCAGCGGGTGGGCGGCCAGGTCCGGCGGGCGGCCGAGTTGAGCGGCCTCAACCGGGCCGCCGCCGGCCAGGCCCAAGACCGGGCCTTCCGGCGCTACGGCCTGGCCGACGGCGCGCGGCGCCTGTTCCCGTTTCAAGTTTCCGGCGGGATGGCCCGGCGGGTGCTGCTGGCCACAGCCACGGTCGGCCAGGCTGATCTGCTCATCGCCGATGAGCCGACCCCGGGACTGCACCCGGCCGTGGTGGTCGAAACGCTCAATCACCTGCGGGAGTTGGCCGACGCCGGTAAAGGCGTCATCTTGATCACCCACGACATCGAGGCGGCGCTGCGAGTGGCCGACCAGGTGGCCGTCTTTTACGCCGGCACCACGGTCGAGCTGGCCGCCGCCGCTGACTTTCGGGGCGACGGTCAGGCGCTGCGCCATCCCTACACCCAGGCGTTGTGGCGGGCGCTGCCTCAAAACGGCTTTGGGCCGGTGGCCGGCTCGCAACCGCCGGCCGATGCTTTGCCGGCTGGCTGCCTCTACGCCGAGCGCTGCCCGCTGGCGACCTCGGCTTGCCGCCAGGCCCGGCCTGAGTTACGACCGGTGCGCGAGGGGTGGGTGAGGTGTATCCATGCTTAGAGGCGAACATCTTGCCTTTCGTTATGGGCCGGACAAACCCTGGCTGTTCCAAGATTTTTCGCTGGCGCTCAAACCGGGCGAGGTGGTCGGCTTGAGCGGGCCAAGCGGCCTGGGCAAGACCACGCTGGCCAAAATTCTGGCCGGCTATCTTCAGCCCCACACCGGTCAGGTCACGCTCGATGACGAACCGCTGCCTCAGCGTGGTTACTGTCCGGTTCAGCTTATCTTCCAACACCCGGAGCTGGCCGTCAATCCCCGCTGGCGCATCGGCGAGATCTTGGCCGAAGGCTACCCGCCCGCCCCGGAGTTGCTCCGCTCTCTCAGCCTGGACGAGAGCTGGCTGACCCGCTGGCCGCATGAGCTGAGCGGCGGCGAGCTCCAGCGGGTGGCGGTGGCTCGGGCGCTCGGTCCCGGCACGCGTTATTTCATCGCCGATGAGATGACCGCTATGCTCGATGCCATTACCCAGGCCCAAATTTGGGAAGTGGTCTTGTCGCACGCCAAGCGACACCAGGTCGGCGTGCTGGTCGTTAGCCACGAAGCAGCTTTGCTCAGCCGGATTTGTGACCGGGTGATAGACTGGACCTGACGATCATTCTACCTCCAGGTTGATGACTTTTTTGCTTGCAGGATGTAAGTCGATGGCCTTTTCCCGCAGCGGCGCCCCACCCTGGCCTTTCTGGTTTTTGTGCTGGTCTACACGCCGTGCGTGGCGACGTTGGGGGGCGATCAAGGCGGAGTATGGGTGGAAATGGATGGGGGTCTCAGCGGGCTACCAGTTTGGCCTGGCTGTTTGCGGTGCTAGTGTATGTTTTCAGTTGGGTTGGCACGAGATTCATCCCGTGGCCAATCACGTTCAAAAGGGGGTCAGGCAGTCCCTGGAGGATAAGCTTGATCAGGTCCTGGGCCAGCCGACCACCTGTCCTCACGGGGAGCCCATTCCCACCCGCACAGGCCAACTGATCGAGCCGGCCGACCGGCCTCTGATCGTGGTTCCGCCGGGGGCACGGGGGCAGATTAGCCGGGTGCGGACCCGCCACTCAGAGAAACTGCAATACCTGGCCGAGATCGGTTGTTTACCGGGCGTACCCTTTGAGTTGGTGCGCCGCGAGCCGTTTAACGGGCCGTTGTGGCTCAGCTTGGGTCGGGGGGAACAGGTTATCGGCGGGGAAGTGGCCGGCCTGGTCTGGGTGCGCCTGGAGGCCTCTACATAACCGCCAGGACACAGGCCC